>CAZJVP010000021.1:0-14719 GCA_964549615.1 uncultured Thermococci archaeon
TCTCTTGGCGTAGAGTTTTCGGTTCCTTCCATAATCCTTCACAAGTTCAAACTCCTCCTCCACGTAGGAGACGAACTGCCCCAACCTTTCAAGCCTCCCGGTCCAAAGGAGAACAACTTGCACGTCGTATTCCTGAACGGATTCGATGGCGGCTGAGGAATCGAGGAGGCCGCTGCTGATTCTCATGTGGGACGTGTCACACATATTAGGTGGAACTTTTCTTCTGGAGATGAACGCGAGGCCCTGTTGATCGGTAACCATGAAACCATCCGGATCGCAGAGCCTCTGTATGTCGGGGACCACCTCGGACAGATACCAGGCGACGTCCTTGTACCCGATGATCTCCATATCCCTCCTGCAGATCGCGGGAATGCGTGCCGCGTAAAACAGGACTAGGCACAAAGCCACGGCGAGCGGGGCGGCTCGGACTGCGCGCTGCTTCACACAGCCCTCGCGTGAACGGTCCGACAGGAGGCCGGCCAGGCGTCCGATCGCAACCCCGGCAAGGACGGCTAGCGGCGGAAGCAAGATCACGAGATGATGGCCAAATAATGACCTGTAGGCCAGCAGCATCGCAACCATGAAGCACATCAACCCCACCATCAGTTGGCCTTCAGATCCTTTGAATGCGACGCAAAGGGCGGCTCCTGGAATCGCGAGGACAAGCAGCCCAGCATCGCCCCAGAGGAACTCGGCCATGCTCGCCACCCGTTCGCCGAGGGTCATTGTCCTCGGCTTGCGGGCATGGAAGGCGAGGGTCTGATCGATGGCCTGACCAGTTCCAAAGTAGGGGATGACGAGGGCCGGGAGGGCTAGCCCTATGAGCAGGAAGGGCAAGGCCCTCAACTGCCTCTCCAGAGCCAGACCCAGTACGAGCAAGGGCACGATGCAGGCCGCGAACAACTTCATCAGGATGGCCAGGGAGAGCACGATTCCACAGACGAACAGCTCCCTGGCACGCCTAGCATGAAGATATCGGAAGCATAACCAGACGGAAAGCATGCCCAAGCCTATGCTTGGCACCTCCGCCATGGCAGCCCGGCTGTAGAACAGGAAGTTTGGCGACAAGGAGAGGAAGAGGGCTGATGTCAGCCCCGCCGCTGGCCCCGATATCCTTCTTGATATTAGATAGCACGAAACGATCGCCAGCATGGAGGCCAGAATCGAGACTAGCCTTGCCGCCGCAAGCGACCTTCCCGCGAGAAGGAAGGAGCCGGCTATCGAGCTGACAAACAGGGGCGGCTGGGAGCTGAAGATCTCGGAGAAGAGCTTGTAGCCCTCCAGCATCATGGATGCGCTCGCCATGTAGACGCCCTCGTCGTAGTCGTACAGGAATCGACCGCTAATGTTGTGGGCTCTGATCAGGAGGGCGACGAGGAGGGTTGCGAGTAGCAGCCCAACTTCTATTGGTTTTGCGAGCGTCCGCCCACGCTCCGACCGCCTAAAGATGGATATCATGCCGAGCGACCTGCCCATCGCGACCGCGGGATTAGGTTTTGTTAACGGTTACTGTGGGGGTTAGCGTTCGCAGCCAGCTTCTTCTCTCCGGTGTCGATATCAGACCCGCCCCGTCTGTTGCGCCAGCCCCTTATGGCATTATCTCCTTGCCTAATCTTGTCTCCTTGTCGAATCTTTGGCAAAGGTCGAGGGTGCCGAAACGTCCAGACGAACCGAAGGGAGGTCGCGGAGAAAGGCCGCCGCACCCGGGATTGAGAGGCCTGCGGTAAGCCTCCGGCGTAGTGAGTCGGCCTGGGCAAGAAACTGCGAGGAGGGCAGATGCCGGACGGCGCGCCTCCTTTCTCATCTCGACGAGTGATCCATTACCGTATGCCCGAGAGCAAGGCAGGCACCGCATGAGGCTCTGCAACTACAGCAGCTTTGTCCTGAGTTCCTCGGGAGGTCTTGGGGATAAGTATGCCGCGGGGATATCGAAAACGGTCCTCGCGCCGATCTGGCCCTCCCTGTTCAGCCTGTATGCGGCCCTGGCATATGCCACCAGAACATTCCCGGTGAACTCCGGGTTGCTGTCAAGTTTCAGCGCGAACTCCATCACATGTCTGTGATTTGCCCCGGTTGTCCCGGTTCTCAGGACGAACCCCCCATGGGGCATGCCTGAGTGCTTCGCTTTCAGCTCCTCTTGGGTGATGAATGTCACGCTCGTGTCGTAGTCCGCGAAGTAGTTGGGCATCGTCTGTATCTCGTGTCTTATTCTATCTAGATCCGCGCCGGTCTCGGCAACCACGTAGCATTCCCGTCGATGTCTTTCCCGGGGCGTCAGATCAGGGTTCTCGCCTGCCCGAACTCTCTTGACCGCGGCTTCTATGGGGATGGTGTATTGCACTGCGTCCCTAACGCCCTCAATCCCACGTATGGCATTGGAATGTCCCTGGCTGACGCCCGGGCCCCAGAAGGTGTAATCCTTGCCGTTGGGCAACGACACCTCTCCGATCAGCCTGAGCAGCGAGAACAAGCCCGGATCCCAACCTACCGAAATCACGCTGGTTTTGCCGGCCCCCCTGGCTGCCTTGTCAACGGACCGGAAGTACTCCGAAATCTTGGCGTGGGTGTCGAAGCTGTCCACGGTGTTGAACATTGATGCGAACTTCGGACCCTGCTCCGGCAGGTCGGTGGCCGAGCCGCCGCAGAGGATGGCAACGTCCAGGTCATTGACGTGGTCCGCAATCCGGGATATGTGAAAAACCCTAGAGGTTGGAAGCTGCGTCGCAAGTCTGGTGGAGGCCCTCCTCGTGAAGATGCCCCCCAGCGCCATGTCGGGATTCTGTTCCAGCGCAAGCTCAACGCCCTTACCCACGTTGCCATAACCGATGATGCCGAGTCGTATCCGCTCGCCCATCGTGAACCACCATCCTCATCCTTGGCATCTTCGTGGCATCGCAGCCCCGATCCCAGTCCGAGCCAGGGATTTAGTCAGACTAGGGTACCCGGTCGGAAAAAGTTTTTCTCCGGAGATCAGCCGGCCTCGCTTAGCCTGGCCGGATCCATGAACGCTGAGGGAGTTGGTGGCACCGGTCGAACCGGTCGGTCGCCTGATTGGGCGGTCGCGTTCGTTATCTCCTTGCAACTGGCCCCACTGGTGCTGGGCGGGGTCGACGGCAGGAGGATTTCCTGTCTTGTGATCGGCGATTCCGTACAGGCTCCGTACAACCCATTTACCGCCCTCTTCGTGCAGGACCCGCTCTTCCGTTACGCCCTCTATCCACTTCCCCATCTTGGGGATGCTGAGAAAAGGAAGCTGGATCGGGTTTACTACCCGCGGACGTTCGAATCTCTTGTGGATAGCTACGACGTGATGATCTTCAGGGACGCCATGGTCAGCCATTTCAGTCCCGCCCAGTTCAGGGACTTGGAACGCGCGTTTCGAGAGGCCGGCATGGTGTCGGTCACTGTCCACAGCCTGTCCTGGAACGACGTCTGGGTGCCGACCGTACTCTACGACCTCTCCCCGATATCGGCGTATGATTTTCGCTTCTCTTTAACCTGGAGGGTGAGGTTCCGCAAGGACAGGGATCCGGTTTTCCTGCCCTTCGTCGAGCTTGGAATGGAGAAGGTCTCGGGCTGGGAGTACGGGGTGCCCGAGGCCAAGGAGGGGGCAACGATCTGGGCCGAAATGGTCCCGCCGGGATGTCCATGGCTGGTTTCCTGGAGGCCAGGCGGGAACAAGGCCGGCCTACAGTGGGTGTTTGCGGACAAATTCGATGTGACCTGGTGGGGGACGGCTCCAGGGGCCAGGGAAACCAACCCCTACGCGATCGATCTTGCGACAAACCTCCTTCTCTACTCCCTTGACAGGGCTCTGATCAGCGACATCCATGCCCGGAGGGAGGCGCGGCGGCTGCTGTCCACATTCCAGTCTAGGAAGATCCTCATCCTGTCGGTGCTCGACTGGGCCGAGAAGTTCGGGGCAAGCATCCTCGACCTTACCGATCGCCTCGCGGAACTCGAGCGTGAAGCTGGAACGGCTGTGGAGGACTACCTGGATCAGGACTACGCCTCGACGATCCAGTTCATGGAGTCGATGTTGTCCGAGGCTGCCGAGATGACAGCCGCGGCACTGCAGAGGAAGGATCGGGCCCTGTACTGGGTGTACACCTCCGAATGGCTGTCGGTCACCTCGGCGAGCGTCTTGGGGGGAGCGATGGTCTGGAGCCTCATGGTCCGTAGGCGGAAGTACAGGGAGACGGGGAGAACGAGGCTCCGGACCTGCTAGCTCTTTCTCAGGGCAAATTCTTCGGTTCGGTCTGTGACGTTCTCAGCTTCGACCTTCGCACTAGACCGGGGTTCTGTTCGCTTCGGCCTTTCTGAGACCCAGATCATTCCCACACCTATACGCCGAAATGAGAAGATGTCGTTTAGGTCGCTCGGTGTTCCCGGTTTCCTCCTTCCCGCATCGTGGAGCGAACCAGGGGAAACCCATCTCCTGTAGGTGCTCGCAGGCCATCGTGGGCCTGATCGCTACTCCCAGATGCGTGACACCGTCTCAACTCGGTCGAAGTCCTTGTCGTTGGAGTAGATTTCGCTGACGCCGCTCCTCTGCATGATCTGAACCGAAAGAGCATCGACGTAGTCGATCTTGTGGCTTTCCATGCGGTCCAAGGCGGAGATCATATCGCTCCATGAGGCGCTTTCCTTTCTCAGGCTCGGATAGGAATTCACCGCCGTCAGGAAGGTCTTGACTTGGTCCCTTCGGTCGTTGTACTCCAGCCAATCGACAACCTCTTGGAGGACTGCGGTGCTGGTGATGGCTTCCTCGCCGTCTAGAATCCTCTGCATGATCTTACGCGATACTTCAAAGGACGCCCTCGGACGACCGGTTAGTAAAAAGATGAAGACGTTGGCGTCAACGAACCTCATCTGGCGACCCTCGAGGTCTTCTTCTCGATCCTCATTGCGGCAGCCTTCCTTGCCTCGTTCTTCGGCTCGCCCCTGCCCCCGATTTCTCTCACGAGTCCGCTCAGCATTTCGATCGGGTTCGCCACAGTCTTCTCGGGGGACAGCACCAGTTGGCCCGCTCTCACTGCGAGCGTGAGCGTATCGCCCTCTTTGATGGCCAGCCGTTCCCTAATCTCAAGGGGGATTGTGATCTTGCCTTTTTGAAGCACCTTCACCTGGGTACTCATTCGGGTTACCCAAATTGGATATCCAAAAAGATAACCCTTAAATGTTACCCCGCCTCAGCCCGAACGACGCGTTGAGGTCTCTGCCCCGGTCTCCGGGCAGCGGCCCTCCAACCTCTTCTTTATTCGGCACCATCACGTTGTGGAGAGTCTCTTCTCGCTAGGCTGTGGCGTGCGGCCTCCTCGAGCTTTCTACCCTGACACTGATACGGAGCGATTATGCAACCAGCGGGTCCAGGTTAAGTCCAAATCCTCGTTCAAATCCGAGTTCAAGTCGAAACCGAAGTACAGAGCGTGGTCGAGACCCAAGGTCAAGCGCCAGACTAGCATCTAGGTCTCCGCATCCCATCGGAGGCCTTAGGCTAGCTAGAAAGGATGTATGAGAGGCTTCCAAGCCTTCTTGCCATATTGGAGCAGAGAGGCCTGGACCCATCCCAGACATTATCCGAAGCCCTAACCCAGAGCTGGAACGAGACCTGCTCACACGACCAGACCAACCAAGGCGCGAGCCAAAACGCACCGCCGGAATCAAATTTAAGCAGAGAGTGGCCCACGAGCAAGATTGTTCGAAATGGAGCGAAAGATACCTCACACGATGTCGACCCAACACCCGGACAACGCTCGTTCTCCGTCTTGGTGCGCAAACAGCGTAGTGTCAGGCGAAGACGAGGTCACGGAGGCATGCTTTGCATACAGCGAGATGGGTTGCGAAGAGGTGATGTGGGACTCGGAAGGAAAAGACGTTGACACTCGCGTCATCCGAAAGATGTTAAGCAAGTCCCCCGATTACTTCGAGGAGAACGTCATCGGTAGGGATATCTTTCTCACGTACAGACTCCCTAACCCTAGGACCGAAGTCTCGGAAAGAAAAGTGGTCTTGGAGACTCTCTTCAACATACCGGTCGCCGCTGACGTTGCATCAAGTTTCTACGGAAGGGAGGTTGAACCGATCTTCGAGGTGATCCTTCCGTTTACAACATGCGCAGAGGACCTCACACGACTGCACGACTGCTACGTCAAGGGCGTTTCCGGGTTCGCAGATATCCCGTTGAACGGGTCATCAACCATCGCCGACTGGGTTGGCTCCATAAGACCACGTGACATTCAAGTGATCCCTCTCGTCGAGGATATGGACAGCCTTCTGAAGATCGACAGGATAGTCGCGCCGTATCTGGATGCCGTCAGGCCTCCGTATCTGCGGGTTTTCTTGGCTAGGTCGGATCCGGCCCTCAACTACGGGATGTTTGGCGCGGTCATACTCTCGAAGATTTCGATATCTAAGCTTTCGACCCTTGCTGAGGAACGTCGGATTGAGATGCATCCGATCATCGGGGCGGGTTCGATGCCCTTCAGGGGTCATCTCTCACCTGAGAACGTCTCGCGCTTCCTTGAAGAATATCCAGGCATTAGCACAGTCACCATCCAATCAGCATTCAAGTACGATTACGACCTCACCCAGGTACGAAGGGCGATTCGCACTCTTAACCGAAGGCTTCCGACCGAAGATCCCCAAACGCTATCCCGCGACGAGGAGACAGCCTTGGAATCGGTCGTGAAGAAGCTCATGGCCGGCTACCAGAGTACCGTGGAAAAGCTGGCCCCCCTGATAAACAGCGTAGCTCGGTACGTGCCTCCCCGCAGGGCAAGGAAGCTTCACATAGGTCTATTTGGATATAGCAGGACCGTCAGGGGCATAGCCCTGCCAAGAGCAATCCCCTTTGCCGCGGCACTTTACTCGATCGGATTGCCCCCCGAGTTCATCGGTGCACGGGTGCTTTCCGATCTCAGCGAGGATGAGTGGGAGCTCCTTAAGAAATGCTACGCGAACATGAAGCATGACCTGACTCACGTCTCCCAGTACCTCTCTTGGAGAAACCTGCAGATGATCGGAGACATGCACTCGGAGGTCGCCAGGAGGGCTTGTATGAGCGATCAAGATCTGGAATGCGCACTTGGGCAGCTCTCAGTCGACTTGGGCGTCGTTGAGAAGAACTTGGGTGTCAAGCTTGGACCAAGGAATCTTGCCCAAAGGAAGTACGAGAACATCCTCTGCAACTTCCTCATCGCCTACATCGAGAGAGAGGATCAGGAAGCCGAAGCCAATCTGGTCCGTGCAGCCGTTCTCAGGAAATGCCTAGGCTAGATCCGCCAGCGAGCCTTCACATTACGGAAACGACGGGAACGGTTGGTCTGCGAAGGCATCCCCATCGGAGATACGCTGCAGTTGCCGATTGGGCGTCTGCCATGTATCGAGGGGGCACTTGAGTTCCTTGTGGGACTCGGCAGTCTTTTCGGTCGATTGCGGGTACAAGGCTCCTAGGTTGTTGGTGTTGTGAGCCATGTCGAAGTGCGCTGTAGGGATTCCGCAGGCCGGGTCAGCGAGGGGCCCTGGATCATGCACGGGGACATTTTGGGACTCGCAGGATCCCGGTGATCTGCCAGTTCGAAGAATTCCGCGGGGACGAGTCACAGCTCAGTTGGCACCCATTATGGAATCCCTCGCGGAATGCTGGTTCATGCCAATCGAAGGTACTTGACGGAGATCACTCTAATATAGTCAGCGGTGTTTTCGCAGGCATCCGCGAGGTCCTCAAGCCTCATAATGACCTCATTGACCACGAAAAATGAGGCCGCATCCAGCAGCTGCGACTCTCTGAGCAATCGCTTCACAAGGTTTCTACGGAGACCGTCCACATGGTCCTCCAGCTGGGATACCAGGTCGGACAGATCCTCGGCCGCGACAAGATCGGTGTTGAGTTGCGTAACCGCTGCGGATAGTGTTTCCACCGTCTCGGCGACCGCCTCTGCCAGTTCCCGTAGGCCTGGAACCACTGCGCTTGGGAAGTGGTACTCCTCTGCAAGCTCGAGTCTGTAGGCGAGGGCCTTCGCCGCCGTGCCGATGTGTCTTATGTGGTAGACAAGGTTCAGCAAATCGGCCCTGTCCTCGGGCAGGAGTTGCGACTTGGTTATCACCTCCAGAGCCCGGACGGCCAGCGCATCGGCCTCGTTCTCCAGCTTAATCGTGCGGGATGCTTCCTCCTCCATGGTAGCAAGGTCACCCTTGAGGAAGTCTTGCACGGCCCTGTGCATGACGCGGACGACCTCCAGAGTCCGTTGCATGCGCTGGCTCACGAGCTCGTAGACGTCCCTTTGCGTCTTCTCTCCAAGCCATGCTCGACCACGGACTCGGGCTTTCAGCAGCTTCTCCCTCTTTTCCGCGATCGCGTGGGTCTCGTAGTCATCCTTTGCCGTTTCGGGACACATCCTGACACCGCTGTAATACCCTGCTCTTCCGATGGCATGCGAGCTTATCGGTGCGGTGAGGAATAGGAAGATGACCGACAGTAATATCTTTGCCCCTGAAGCGACGCTGGGGCCCATGAGCAAGGAGCCCACCGCGACTCCGCCGATGCCCAGTGTAACCACCTTCGAACTGGCATGTAGCCTCGTATACAGATCGGGAAACCGGATAATCCCCAAGCTTCCGGCGAAGGTGAAAAAGCATCCTAGGAGAATCAGCGCCACGCCCGCGGCGTCTAGCAATAGGCTGGCCAAGCTCATTCCAGCTCTCCCTCCAAGAACCTCGCGATGAGTAGGACGGCCACGAAGGAGACGAGGGTCAGAGGCACGAGGGCCTCGAGAAACACAGGGTCTTGCCTCATCCCAAGAATGATGAAGATTGCTATTGAGATGGAATTGATGGTCCCATATGCCATGAGTTGATCGGCCGCCGAGGGACCTCTAGCCAACCTGATGATGCAGAGGGAGACCGATATGAACAGAACTGCGAGGCAGATCCACGCCACTAGGTCGATCAACCGAACACCCTCGAAAGGATGCGCTCGTATCTGCCAGCTATCATGCGTTTCACCTCGTCCAGAGATTCCGACCTTATCGTTATCCAGTGAACGTACATAGTCTTCGATCTCTCATCTAGATCCAGGAAGAAGGTGCCTGGGGTCAAGGTGATGGAGTTGGCCAGAAGGGTCAGCTCCCATCGCTTTGAGAGATGGGTCTTTATCCCGACGACCCCGGGTCTTATCGCCAGTTCTCGCTTGAGGACGATCCCTGTGACGAAGACTCCTGCCTTTACGACCTCCTTTATCAGGACCAGAAGATACAGCAACATGAACCCCCATCTCCTCGGGTCCAGCATCTTTCTTGCCGGTCCTTCGAATGCATAGGTTCCGAAGAACCAGCCGAGGGGCACACAGATCATGAGCCCGGCGAGGAGGAAGTCCACATCCGTTGTTGGCGCTAGCAATGCCCAGACCGCGTAGGACAAGGCCCCACAAGCAAGACATCTGCCTTTCATTCAGATCCCCAACATCGCGGTGATTGCGACCAGCCTGTCCATCATCTGGGCAGCGACCGTCTTCGATGCCCCGAGTATGGCCCATCCGGCCATGCCCAATGCAATACAACCGAGGGTCAGGATCGATGTTGGCACCTTCATTAATATTGGTAGATCGGCCGGCGAAATGAAGGCTGGCTCCGAAGAAATCATGCTCTGAATGACGCGTAGGTATGCGGCTGCGGTGATCAAGATTGCGACCGCCAAGACGACCAGTGCGATCGAGTTGGTCTCAATAAGCCCCAAGAACAGGTAGACCTTGCTCAGGAATCCCAATGATGGACCGCCGATGTCCGCAACTGAACCGACGACGAATGCGATGCAGATGCCTGGCATCAGGGTCCAGGCTCCCTTCATCTTCCCGAACTCCCTCCTGGAAAAGGAGTGGACGAGGCAACCAGCAGACATGAAGAGCAAGGCCTTCGCCGTGGCATGGTTCATGATACTGAGAACGAGGGATTGGAAGCCTACCATGCTCTGCATGCTCAGCAGGACGACTGAGAACCCGTTGCTGCTTATCGTCGTGTAAGCAAGAAGCCTCTTGATGTCGGTCTGGCATAAGGCCAATATCGATCCGAAGAGGGCAGTGGCAAGCCCCAGCCAGGGAAGGAGCGCGGCCGCCCTGAATGACTCAAGTCCCACCGATTGGTGTAGGATCCGGATCATGGCATAAATACCGACCTTCCCCGATGCTCCCGACAAAAGCGCGCTTACGGCCGTTGGAGCACTCCAGTAGGCATCAGGCACCCAGGTGTGAAGCGGGAATATGGCTGACGTCATCCCAATGCCAATGAGGACCATAAGCATGGCGAACTCGAGGGCTGCGTCTGCCCCCTGCTGTCTAAGGAACATGCCGATGGCGCCGAGGTTGAGGCTTCCGACCCGATCATAGATCATCACGATGCCGACGAGGAAGAACAGGCCCGAGAGGGTACTCAATATGACATACTTGATGGACGCCTCAATCTCCTCCGACCCACCCAGAAACGCGACCAGTACACAAGTCGAGATGGCACTCAGTTCCATGAACACGAAAAGGTTGAAGAGATCCGTGGCCATAGCTACTCCATTCATGCCCGCTACGAGGAAGTACACGGCCGAGTGGAGCTTGGATAGGGCTCTTCCCCGCGCTTCGTCGATGCTGAAGACCAGGGCCAGTAACGCAAGGGAAAGGATGATCAGCATTACCAAGCTCCCCATAGCGTCGGAGATGAGACCGAGCCCCAAGCCGACCTGCCAGTTGCCTATGCGGTGGATCAACACCTCGCCTTTCCAGGTCTCTCTGAGAATGAACAAGCTGCTTGCACCCATCGAGCAACCGACGCCGGCAAGCAAGCAAAGGAGTGCGCGTCTTGAACTCCCAGTGAGTAGACTGACGAGTCCGCCCGTCAGAGGTATGACTATCATGAGGGGCAGTGCGATCAACCCTGAAGTCTCCTTAGTGCCCTCGTGTCCGTGTCTCCCGTCGCGTTGAAAACCCTCATCGCAAGAGACAGCATAAACATCGTCAAGCCGAATTCGATGACGATGGCCGTGAGAACGAAGGCCTGAAGCAGGGGATCCACCACCGTTGCTCCGAGAGGCGGAACCGGAGCGCTTGCGCCTCGAACGTAGCCGAGTTGGACGAATAGCAGATTCACCCCACAGCCTGAGATCGAAAGACCGAAGATGATCTTGATCAGATCTCTGTTGGACAGCACGCAGTAGACGCCGATCATGACGAGGAGGAAGGATAGCACGTACGGTAGGGTTGATAGGTCCATCGTCAAGACTCCTCCGTTATGCCGAGCATCTCTCCTAGGGCAATGATCATCTCGCTCCCGACGAGGGCACCAATGACGAGTCCGAGAAACACGAGACCCGGGGAGGCAAGAAGCGTTCCTGCGCCCGCCAGCATTGCCGTCTCTAGGAAGCGTCCCGTGACCGCTAGGGTGACGCAGGACGCGGCGGTCAACAGCCCAAAGGCCAAGTTCCTCACACTTACGACCCATCGCACTCTGGTGAAGAAACCGATTCCCTTCTCCTCCGCCACAATCATAAGGCAGACGGCCACTCCAGCAACGACTCCCCCAGCAAAGGCCCCGCCTGGGGACTGGACCCCGGTGACAACCAAGTAACACGCGTAAACCATGATCAAGGGGCTCAGAAGCTTGCAGACAGTCCTGACGGGCAGGGACAATCATGTTGCCTCCTTCACTTTCTTCGTGACAACAGCGATACCGAGGATGGAGACGAACAGCACGCAGACCTCGCCGAGGGTATCGTAGGCCCGGAATCCAAGCAGGATGGCCGTGACAAGGTTGCTGCTTCCCGTCTCCGACCTTCCCGAATCAGCATACTTGCTCACGAGTTCAGGCGCCTCTCCACCGAAAGGTGACAGGGCCGGAGCCACGAAAGCTGCAAAGATCAACAGGGCTAATGCCAGGGACAGCGCAACTAGCATCCTTATGCGACGTGGTTCTACCGCCACGGCAACCCTGTGGGTCTTGGCGACGACGAGGACAAGGATGCAGGTCTTGATGACCTCCGTGACCATCTGGACAACGCCGAGATCAGGTGCCCGGAGGGCGAAGTAGCTGCAGGAGATGAAGAAGCCAACGGCTCCTAGGCATACCGCAGACGACAGAAGGTCCTTGAGACGGAGGACTAGGACGGAGCAGGCGATAGCAGATGCGAGGGCGAAGAGGTGAAAGAGTTCAATCAACCCGCGCCACCTCCAAGAACGAAGAGCATGCCGCCAACCCAGAGGGCAAGAACGTATGCGACGTAGTCCCGAGTGTTTCCAGAGGCCATCATACATAGGAGGCCGGCCGCTCGTAGTACAAGGCCCGCCATGCCCTCGAAGAGCCGGTCAAAAAACATCTCCTCCCGGGCCAGCAGCACTATTCCTCCGAAAACGCCCTTGGAGCAGAGTGCGTAGGCTTCCCGTCTTTTCACCCACACGCCCAGCGCCAGCATCGATGCCAGGTACCCGAGAGTGGTTGTCCATGCTGGCTCCAGGGCCGACGGGACGGGAGTGGTCTCGCCGGCCGGGTGGAGGGCAGAATCGATGGTCCTGATCACCCCGGGATGAAGAAACCCAAGTGCCAGACACAGAACTGCCAGGATTGCGCACGCGGCGATCACGGCCCGGCCAGCCTTCCGATCGCCCTCCCGACGACCACTGCCCCAGAAGAGGTACCAGCCCAGCCTCATGAAGGAGAGGAGAGTCAGCACCCCGACGAAAATCGACAGACCAGCCAGGGCCGGGAACCGTGCTGCCACGGCCTTTGCGACTATCGACTTGCTGTAGAACCCATTGAAAGGAGGGATTCCAGACACGGATAGCAAGCCGACGGCGTAGAAAGGCAAGATCGCCCGGGCATGCCCGCCGATTCTGGAGCGTGCAAGCGCCAGGTCTCTCGTTCCCGCGGACGACATCGCCCACCCAGCAGACAAGAAGAGAAGTGCCTTGAAGAGACTGTGATTCAGCAAATGCATGGTTGCGCCCGTCGCTCCCTGTGGGGTTCCAAGGCCAAGCCCCATGAAGATCAAGCCGACCTGGGAAATTGTGCTCATAGCAATGAGCCGCTTCCCGTCCATCTGAAAGAGGGCAAGGAAGACCCCAACGTAGGCGGTGACCAGTCCGAGGGGCACCACGAAATTGGAGAAGGCTTCCGGCACGGAGCCGAGGATGTGGAAGAACCTGATCATTCCGTATACGCCGGTCTTGACCACGATGCCGGATAGGAGGGCGCTTATGGGAGTCGGGCTTTCGGAGTGGGCATCCGGAAGCCATATGTGGAAGGGCACAACCGCAGCATCGATGCCAAAACCGAGGAAGGCGATGGCGGTGAAGACGATGCGAGCAATGGAAGAGCGGAACCCGATCAGGCCGCCCTCAGCCATGTCAGAGGTTCCCGTTTCCGCGAGGGCTATTGCCACCGATACGATCAGCAGGACGGCCGCTCCCTGGGCCATGATGAAGTACTTCCTGCCCGCTGCCCCGGCGGAGGATTCTCCGGAGTGAACAATGAGCATGTAGGAGATAACCACCATCAGCTCCCAGAAGAACATGAGAAGCACCATGTCGGATGAAAGGAATATGCCGTTAAGGGCCGAGCAAAGGACCAGAATTGAGCAGAAGTACCTGCCTGGATGCATGCCTGCATCCGGATAGGAACCGGACACGATAGAGGACACCAAGCAGAGGAATGAGCTGAGGAGAGCAAGGATGACGCCTAAAGCGTCGGCATTGAGACGCAGTGCTGGCGACCCGTTCGTGGCCAGCGCAACCCGAATGGGGCCCTGATCCAGAACCCTGAGGCAAAGACATAGAGCCGTTACGGTCGTGACCGCAAGAAACGCGGCGGCCAAAGGAAGGACGGATCGGCGAGCCACCCTGGAGGCACCGGCAGCTATCAAGGACCCGACCGATGGCAAGCTCACCAGAAGAATCGGAAGGACAGTCCACTCCACGGGGGTTTCCTCGCGGGGTGCTGGGTCGGCGGATGCTTTCCTGATAAATCTATGGTCTGTCCCTATGCCTGTGCGTGTTAGGTAAAGGGACGTATGTTACGCTTTTCCGCCTTCCCGCTCCGGCGGCCTTCCACCGAGCAATCAAGTTTGGTATGCCCATCGATGCACAGGACTTCGAACAAGACATTCGGGAGGCGGGTTGAGTCCTTTCTCTCCTCCGGGGAGGAAAAAACCTCAGGAGGCCAGTCCACCCATTCGAGACACTTGCTCACGGGCCGGGGGCCGTCACTTCCCCTAACTCCTCGGACTCAGGCACGGAGAGTGCTCTGCAGAGTGTAACATGTGTGGGTCTACCCAACGGGTCTGTGCCTGTGCGTGTGTGCGCGCGTGACGGGTCGAAGGCCTTTGAGGCAGAGCCCTAAGCAAGAGATCTTTCTGCTCGTCGGAGCTTCAGCCGCAGCCCTTGTCGAGATTTCGGCTCGACCTTCAGCAGCCCCACCAGTCTTTCCTCCTTCCACACCCCAAGAAAACCCGCTCCGTACCGTAGACCGTAGACCGTAGGCGAAAAAGACTTAAGTTCGTAGTTTCAACCGCTGGTTGCCGGATGGTTTCCGGACGATGCATCGGTACAGACAAGTATACAGAACGGAGGTAGCAGCATGAAAGAGAACACGGTTTTCATCGGGAACAAGGGACTGATGAACTATGTACTGGCGATCGTGACCCAGTTCAACACGACTGATGCCAGCGAGGTCGTGGTGAAGGCGCGGGG
>CAZJVP010000022.1:0-23493 GCA_964549615.1 uncultured Thermococci archaeon
AGCCTCAAGAGCATTGCCCCCGGACTCTGGGTCATCACCTGGGTTGCCTTCGCCAGCTGGTCGGCGGCTTGCTGTTCGCCCTGGGCTATGATGACCCTGGAGCGCCTCTCCCTCTCGGCCTCGGCCTGCCTGGCCATAGCTCGCTTCATGGTGTCAGGCACCTCCACGTTCTTGATCTCAACGGCCGAAACCTTGATGCCCCAGGGATCCGTGGCCTCGTCGACCGTGGCTTGGAGCTTCTTGTTCAGCTCATTCCTCTCCGTGAGGACCTGGTCCAGGAACGCAGTCCCTATCACGTTCCTAAGGCTCGTCTGGGCATAAAGCGAGGTCGCTGCTATGAAGTTGGTCACCTGAACGACGGATTTCTCGGGATCCATGACGCGCATGTACAGCACGGCGTCCACCCGGATCGGCACGTTGTCCCTGGTGATCACATCCTGGGGTGGGACATCCAAGACCATGGTCCTGAGGTCGACCCTCACCATCTTCTCGAAGATCGGGATTATGAAGAAAAGCCCCGGCCCCCTGGCGCCCACGAGCCTTCCAAGCCTGAAGATGACCCCCCTCTCGTACTCCCTCACTATCTTGATCGCCGAGGCGATGATGATGAGCAGGAAGAACACCAGAGCTGCCAGCGGAACGAACCAGTCTGCCATGACGATGCGCCGCCCACCGTTTTGCCCCTTTCCCATAAATATTTGTGGGTCCTCTGGACGCCGCTGCAGCCTCCCCCAAATCAAGCTTGCTTCCGGGCCTTCCTGAGCGCCGCCTCGACCGCCGCAACCATGTCGTTGAGTTCCTTGCGGGTGTAGTTCGTGCTATTAGGCAGCGAGACAGCCCGCTTGAGCGCCCTCTCGAGCACCGGGCAGCGCCGAATCTTCCGGAACCTGTTCAGGGGATCCGTGAAGGGCCTGCCCGCCCGGTTTATGGTCGCGCGCGTCTTGAAGATGTCCAGCTCATAGGCCGGCTGCCCGCTGTACACCTGGCCCGCGGGAACTCCCTCCTCCCTGACAAGCTCGCTGAACTGCCCGGCGGTCATCTTGATCTCGTCCGGAAGGTAGTAGATGATCGAGTAGTGGACTGGACGGGAGCCCGGAATGATCTTCCTGGGGATCAGGCCGAGCTGCTCCATCCTGGGATTGAGATACCCAGCGTTGGAGTTCACGATCTCCACGATCTTGTCCAGCTTCCGCAGCTGCGCCAGCGCCACCGCGGCCTGGAGCTCGGACATCCTGTAATTGAGTCCCAGCGGCCCCGCGTGGGAGCCCGAGAATCTGTTGTATCCGTGATCGTGAAATCTCACGGCGTTGTCGTAGATTCGGTCGTCATCGGTTGTGACGATCCCCCCCTCCCCGGACGTGATCATCTTGTTCAGCTGCAGGCTGAAACACCCGATGTCGCCGAGCGCCCCCACCTTCTTTCCCCTCAAGGAGGCGCCGTGCGCGTGGGAACAATCCTCGATCAGGTAGAGGTCCTTCTCCTCCGCGACCTCCCGCAGGCCCGTCATGTCCGCCGGGAATCCCAGCAGGTGGACGGGAAGGATGGCTTTCGTCCTCGGCGTCACCGCTTCCCTGACGGACCTGGGATCAAGATTCATTGTCTCGTACTCGACATCTGCGAAGACTGGAACCCCGCCGCACAGGAGGACGGGAGTGATGTTTGCTATGAACGTGACGGGAGGCACTATGACCTCCTCGCCCGCGCCTATGCCGCAGGCGGCCACCCCCTCGTGCACGGCCGCGGTTCCGCTTGAAACTGCAAGCGCGTGTCTGGCGCCGATGTACCGGGCGAACTCGGCCTCGAAGGCATCAGCCTTGTGCCTCGGATCGGGCCCGTAGAATCGGAAGAGCGACTTGGATCGGACGACTTCCTGCACCTCCTTGAGTTCCTCCCTGCCTATCAGGTTCACCCCGAAGCCGGTGTACGGCCACGGCTCCTTGCGAACCGGCCCACTTTTCCTGCGAGCCATCCTCGACACCTCACCAACGCGCCTCGGCGGGAGGGAAGCGATCCCCTAGTCTTCCCACCGCCAGTTCATTTGCCTTTCCACCTTCCTTATGTCCTTCAGAAACGGGGCACCTTCCATGGGACCCAGCTTCGTGACGGCAAAGGCACCGACCGTGTTTCCGAGCCTGCCGCACTCAAGGATTGACCGCCCAGCCACATAGCTCGTCGTGAAACCCGCGTCAAAGCAGTCCCCAGCACCGGTCGGGTCAACCCTGGGCATCACGCGCTCGATCGGAAACGGCGGCACCCTCACCTCCTGGTTTTCGGTGAAGATGGTGCAACCCTCGGATCCCATCTTCAGCGCCACGACCTTCGCATCCCTCAGAAGCGCTCTGCACGCCTTGGCTGGCTCAGCGATGCCTGTAAGCATGCTCGCCTCCTCGCCGCTCGGCAAGACTATGTCGCACACCTCCAGGACCGGGCGACAGATCTCCCTGACCCTCTCGATGCCGAGAAGCTCGGGCCTTAGGTTGGGATCCAGGCTGATCAACCCGCCGCGGGACTTGACGATCTTCATGGCCTTGTAGCAGGCCTCGCGGCTGGAATCGCTCACGGAGAGCGCCGAACCCATGAGATGAAGGAGCTTTGCGCCTGCAAGGTAGGCGGGGTCTACATCGTTAGGACCAAGCGTCCCGGCCGCGGAGTACCTGAGATGGAAGATGAATTTCCTAGAACCGTCCCGGTTGTAGGAGACGAACGCGCACCCCGTGGTATGGCCTTCCCTCCTCTTCACCTGGGACACATCCACCTTATCCTCCCTCAACCGGTTCTCCACGACATCTCCGAAATCATCCGGGCCCAGAACCCCGATGAAGCCGGTCGACGCACCCAGCCTCGCCGCAGCATCTATGTAGATCGCCGGCGCACCACTTGGGAAGGGCCCCATGAACTCGGCCGGCGTGTTCAGCGGGATCCCTACCTCCTTTCGCATTATCTCTACCAGCATCTCTCCCATGGAGACTATCTCTGGCATCTCACTCACCCAGCACCTGCACGCAATACTCCCGGGAAAGGGGTCCGTCCATCTCCACGAAATATATGTTCTGTCTTCCGCCCCTGACGATCTTCCCGTTCTCGACGGGAAAGATCGCGTTGATCCCTGTCAGCATCCCCCTGAGATGGCAGTGGGCGTTCACCCCGAGCCTGCCGTCGAAGTCGAGATACCTTGCGTGGTGGTAGTTCAGCCCCTCCGGCACCAGCCTCCTCAGCGTGTCCAACGTGTCCTCCTCAAGGCAGGGCAGGCCCTCGTTCACGGTGATGCCCGTGGTCGTGTGCATCGTTATCACGTTCACGATCCCCTGTGTTATTCCGGATTTCCTGACGACCTCCTCCACCTTGTCGGTTATGTTGATCATCTCCATCTCCTTCTTGCTCTGGACCACAAGTTTCTCTAGGTGCACCTTCATCGCCACACCTCCCTCGATCCGAGGAAACGCTCGGCATTCTTTCGGAATATCAGTTCCTGTGCCCCATCACTGAGGCCCAGCGCCTTCACGGCCTCGACCATCTTGACCGTTTCGATCCTGGGATAGTTCGAACCGAACATCACCTGGTTTCTCAGCGAGCGCTCCAACCAAGTCGTGGGGATCTGGCAGGAGAACGTCTGGCGGATGAACTCCATGGGCGTGTCCGCGTAGAGGCACGATGTGTCCGCATGGATCGTGGGATACTTGAGCATCAACGCAACCGTATCCATGACCCAGGGCCAGCCGAAGTGCGCGACGCAGATCTTCAGCTTCGGGAATCTGGTTGCCACCGCCTCCAGGAGGAGGGGTCGGCAGGGATCGAGCTTGGAGCCGGGTTCCCAGCTGAGCCCGCTGTGGAAGAGGATGGGCACTCCGAGCTCCGACGCCCTTGCATAGATCGGGAACACCTTCTCGTCGTCGGGCCTGAACTCTTGGATGCCTGGAGCCAACTTGAGCCCGACGAGCCCCAACTCCTTGACCGCCGCGTCGAGGTCGTCTGGTGCGGACTTGGAGTGTGGATCAACGCTGGCGAAGCCCGCGAACCTGTCCTTCGCCCGGTCGACCAGCTCTGCTATCTGCTGGTTGGAGTATATCCTGCATCCCCTGGAGGTGGTGCAGTCTATCGGAAGCAGCACGGACTTTCGGATTCCCGCAACGTCCATCTGCAGCAGGAAGGTCTCGAGGGGCTGCGGGCGGTTGTGAAGCCCGAACACCTCCTTCGTGACCCTCAACATCTGCTTGTCCTTCTTCATCGTCTCCTCAACGAGCACCGGGTGCGTATGTATGTCGATCATGCTTCTTTTCACCTTAGTCTGGGCACTATCTCGGCCGCCCTCTTGAAGGCAAGGACCTCCGGCGAGCTGCCGGCGCCCCTAAGGGCCATCTCCACAGCCTCCTGAGGGTCCCGTGCATACTCGAAGCCGAGGGTCTCGGTTTGCTTTCTCGTCAATCCGACGGTGTAGACTATCACCCTCATCTTCTCTAGAATCTTGCCCACGTGAAGCATTGCCGCAATCGCACATAGGTCCTTGAGCTCCCCTGACTCCATCATGGCCTCTGCCCTGGATGGATAAAGGTAACCGTGCTTCTCCAGCTCGGGATGCTCCTTGGACGCTCCTTCCCAGCAGGGGGAGAACATGACTATGGTGCCCCCGGGCTTCACGGCGAGCTCCGCCGCTTCCAGGGCCTTGACCGCCTGCCACATATCGATGTCGGCCGGGTGCGAGTCGACCACGGCGATGTCGACCTTGTGATCGATCGGTATGCAGTAGATCTCGTCCGACGCCTCGACGCCCCTGCGATGCGCCTCCACCGGGTGGCCGAAGAAGCACCCAACCATCCTGCCCCTTCCATCCAGCACCGTGTTTGCGATCGCCTTCAGGCCCGCCTTTGCGGCTATCTCCTCGATCTCGGCCCGCACCGGGTTGTCCGCCACGCCTAGGATGTCTTCGCCCTCGAACCTTCCCGCGATCACGTGGGTTCGGCCGGTCGTCTCGGCCCCGCTCAGGCCGGGCTGGACTATCTTTCCGCCCCCCGTGTACCCGGCAACCCTGTGGGCCACGATGTTCCCGAGCCCGATGCTCCAGTCGGATTCCAATATGCTTCGGTTGACCGAGATCGGTATTCCCGAGCGGGTGGTGCCGAGGTCGGACAACATCGACTCATCCCTCCAGTAGTGGTTGAAAACGTGGAACCTCGACAGCACATCATCGCCCGCCTTCCGTGCCATCTCCTCCTTCGTCATGTACCTATGGGTCCCCAAGGCGAACACAACTCGGATGTCCTCGTCCCCCAGCCCGGCCGATTCCAGTTCCCTAAGCAGCGGCGGGAGCATGAGCCTCGTCGGAGTCTGTCGCGTGATGTCGTCAAGTATGATGAGCGCCTTGTCGCCCTTTGAGACCTGGGAGGCGATCGGGTCGCATCCGATCGGCCGGCAGAGCGAGCGCGCGATCATCGTCTCCGCCGGCTCCTTGGGGCGGTGTTCCTTCGGAGCGTGGATGCCGGCCAGCACGCGGTCAGGTATCTCGACCCTGATCCGGCCCTTTCCGAGGTGGAAGAAGATCCGTGCCATGGTCCTACCGGTCACAGCGATAGTATGTCGGGACGCTGCACCTTGACCCCCTCCACCTCGTGGGTGATGGTGGGCCACGCGCGTGTCTGCGTGACGATGAGCGCGCCGCCCTGCGTGCAGACGATCGTGTCCTCGCTCTTGGTCCCCGCTATCGAGGGATTCCACGCAAAGGCCTGGTTGGGCCTGACGGATTCCCTGCAGGACGGCGTTGCGAGGAAATCCCTTGTCTGGTAACCGGTCGCGCCCCCTTGGTGGTGAAACATCCACTGGTCAGGGTAGCCAGTTGCGGCGTAGTCCTCGATTGCCCTCGAAAGAAGCCAGGATACGGACCGTCCCTCTTTGGTCCGCGAGATCAACCCGGCGTCGATCCTTGTGCACGCGTCGTGTTTCCTTGCCAGTTCCCGCGGGACGCCTCCCAAGCTCACAAGCCGGGTGGCAGATGCGATCAGGCCCCACTTCCTTCCGCACGCGACGAGCATGGCATACTTCCTCAGCTTCCTATCCGTGGGGATGGGGTGACGGTAGAGCTGTATCCTCTTGTCCACCGCAACCAGGATGACGGCGGGCAGGACGCCGGAGGCCAGAAGATTGCGCGCAAGCAGGGAGGCGATCTCATGTTCGGTGCGGCCTGGCCTCACCTGCCTGCAAGCCCTCTCGACAGCTAGGCCGGTAAGCTTGCCGACCTGCTTGTACCGGTCAACCTCCTCCGGCGTGAGGCTGTATCTAAGGGGCGATATCTCGTCGTCCACCATCTCCGCCCCCGGGAATGGCCAGTCCGTTCCGATCTTTCCGTTTCCGACAAGCTCCCTGATGATCTCGAACCGGCGATCCTCATGCCATGGGGTCTCCCTGACCTCGAATCCTTGGCCCTCGACCTCCTCGGCAGCCATCCTCCCAGCCTCGATGTTGTTCGTTACCAGGAACTTTTTGTCCGCTGTCACGACGACGGTGGACACGCCCCTTCGGTTCGTGATCTCGACGTGGTTGTCGCCCCCGCAGGTGAACCAGGCGAAGTTCTTCGAGGTCGTGAGGCAAAGCGCGGAGAATCCCCTCTCTTCCAGGAAATTGCGAACCCTCTTCTCCTTCACGGCAATCTCGGACTTGGAGGGCTTCAACGCTTCTCGCACCCTAGCACTACTCGATGGTGATCCATCTCCTCTCTCTGTTGCTCTTCAGCATGGCCTCACACAACACGACCTCGTGGTGCCCGTCCGCAAAAGTCGGGAAGTCCGGCGGGGAGGACTTGGGATCCTTTCCGGCGGCCACGAACTCGTAGAAGTTCCTCATGAACATCTTGATGCCATCTGGGTACGCCTCTGGATGGCCGCCCGGGTAAGCGGCGTAGCGCTTCGCCTCGGGAAGGAGCAGTGAAGGATCCTTGACGAGCAACTCGTTTGCCCGTTCCCTTCTGCCGATCCACATCTCATTCGGCCTTTCTTGGTCCCAAGCAAGCGCACACTTGGACCCGTCGACCTCAATGTACAGCCTGTTCTTCCTTCCTGCCGCCATCTGTGATATTCCGAACAGACCCTTCGCCCCATTTTCCAGCTCGAACAGCACGCCCGCATAGTCCTCGGTCGTTATGGTCTTCTCCTCGTAGTCCTCGGGACGAAGCTCCTTTCCAAGGTACGTCTCTATCGGCGCCTTAGGCTTCTTGCGAACGGGCAGGATAGTTCTGAGGTCGGCACACACCTTGACGATATTGAGCCCGGTCACGAACTGGGCTGTGTCGCACCAATGTGATCCAACATCCCCGATGGCCCTCGAAGCCCCTCCCACCTCGGGTTCAAGCCTCCAGTTGTAGTCCGTTTCCAGGAATAGCCAGTCCTGTAGGTAGGAGCCCCTGACCGCGTATATCTGGCCGACGTCCCCCCTCTTGACCATCGCCCTTGCGTGCTGGACGAGCGGGTAGTGCCTGTAGTTGAAGTTGATCCCGTTCACGACCCCGGCGTCGGATGCCAGCTTGACGAGCTTGGAAGACTCCCTGCTGTCCATCGCCAAGGGTTTCTCCGAGATTATGTGCTTGCCAGCCGCGATTATGTCCTGGTTTATCTGGAAATGGAGGAAGTTCGGCGTGCAGTTGTGCACCACCTCTATCTCAGGGTCCTGCAGGATCTGTCGGTAGTCGCCGAACGCGTTAGGGATGTGCAACTGCTCCGCCTTCTGCTTCGCAATGGCCTCGTTGGCCTCGGCCAGCGCCTTCACCTCCACGAAACCCAGCCTCCGAACGGCTTCGACGTGAGCTGGACCTATGAAACCCGTCCCAATGATTCCGGCCTTGATCCTCCTCATCAAATCCGCCTCCGCGGGACGAACGCGCCCCTCTCGGCCTTGGTCGCCGCACCTTGCTCATCCATATTAAATGTTGCTAGGTCGCGGGCCGAAATTCGCAAATCCTCGGAGCCATGGACGGGCCGAGCCTTGCCGGGCATTCAGTCCTAGGGCCTCTCCCAGCTTCCCAGAAAAGACCTTTAAGCGCCAGGTCCGACGCAAGACCTGCTGAGATGCCGGAAAAGGATCCCGACAGGAAAGCTAAGCGGGCAGCGACGATAGGAATCTGGGGGAACCTTCTGCTCACAAGCTTCAAGCTCGTCGCCGGCCTGCTGTCGGCCAGCATGGCCGTCATCGCGGACTCCATTCATTCCCTCTCGGATCTGCTGGCCTCAGCACTGGTCTACGTTGGGCTGCGTGAGGCGAAAAGACCGCCCGACAAGGAACATCCCTTCGGCCATGGTGGCATAGAGGCCGTGATCGGCCTCATCATTGCGGTGTCCCTTGCGATAATTGCCTATGAGCTGGCAAGGGAGTCGGCGGCGAGGTTGCTCCGCGGCCACTTGCCCGCCATCGGGGCGCTGGCGATTGTCGCATCGATCCTCTCCATCCTGGTGAAGGAGGCCATGGCCCGATACACCTTCGCGGCTGCGAGGGAGGCAAGAAGCCCGTCGTTGGAGGCCAATGCATGGGATCACCGCTCAGACGCGATCTCGTCTGTGGCGGTGCTGTTTGGGGTCACCGCCGCGTTCCTTGGCTTTAGGATACTGGACCCCCTCTTCGCCCTCGGCATGGCCTTCATAATCGGTGCGATAGGGATCAAGATAGGCAGGAAGAACGTTGAGAACCTGATCGGAACTGTGCCCGACCCGGAGATGGCGTCAAAGATCCGAAAGCTTGTCGAGGTGCTCCCGGAGGTCAAAAGCGTGCACAAGATTCGCCTACACTACTTCGGGCCCTACGCCGAGGTCGACATGCACGTCATCATGAACCCGTACATGACGATCCAGAGGAGCCACGCCGTCACCGACCGCCTCATAGAGAAAGTTAAACAGGACTTTCCCGAGATCGCGTTCGTCAACATCCACGTCGAGCCGAAGTGAGATCGGCCAGCACCTAGGAACGAGAGGCTTTTGCGCTCAAGAAGCCTGACTGCAACCGCGAAAACCACCAAGGCGCAGAACGTTGCTTGCGGCGTCGGCCAGCGGCGCGGCCCCAAAACCGGCGATCCGTCTGCGTCCTCCAGCTCGAGACCACCTGACATGGGCGGAATTGTATGCATGGAGAGATCGCCCTCCAACTCCAGCGTCGACATCGCCGGAACGACGAGAAAGGCCACGAAAGTTGCGGGCGCCAAAGATGCGTGATGCCTTACGTCCCGACCGTCGCCGATCGAGTTATTAGCCCAATCACGAGTACATGGTCGAGGGACCGGCTTGGATACAGGCGTGGAGATAATCGTTGATGCGGGCAGCGCGGTGGGGGATATCCACCCCCACATATATGGCCACTTCATCGAACACTTGGGCCGATGCATCTACGGCGGCGTCTGGGTGGGTCCTGCGTCCAAGATCCCCAACGTGGACGGCTTCCGGAAGGACGTGCTCGAAGCAACGAGGGCGATCCGCCCGCCCATAATCCGCTGGCCCGGGGGGAACTTCGCCTCGGGTTACCACTGGGAGGACGGCGTCGGCCCTAGGGACCGGAGGCCGGTTCGTTTCGATCTGGCATGGAAGGGGCTTGAGCCGAACCAGTTCGGGACCGATGAGTTCATCGAATTCTGCCGGAGGACGGGGGCCGAGCCCTACATCTGCGTGAACATGGGCTCCGGGACTGCGGAGGAGGCGGCGCGCTGGGTCGAATACTGCAACCTTACGACGCAGACCCACCATGCCCAGAGGAGAGCAAGCCTGGGACATCCGCAGCCGCATGGAGTTAAGTACTGGGGGCTGGGCAACGAGGCCTACGGCGAGTGGCAGATCGGCCATTTCTCGGCGGATGGCTACTCGAAAAGCTGCTACGAGTATGCCAAGCTCATGAGGAGGGTTGACCCCTCAATCAAGCTCGTCGCGGTTGGGTGCGACTCCCCGGACTGGAATCGCCGGGTCCTAGCGGAATGCTGGAAGCTCATCGATTACATATCCCTCCACAAGTACTACAGGGGCGGGGATGACTACTACGACGTTGTCGCGGCTCCCCTAGAAGCTGAGCGGTCCTTGCGAGACCTTTCCCGGATCGTCGAGACGACCGTCCCAGCACAGCACCCCGTGCACATCGCCTTCGATGAGTGGAACCTGTGGTACCCCGAGGCGACGGAAGAGAACGGGCTCCACCAGAGGGCCAGCCTCACGGACGGCATATTCGCATCCGGCATTTTCAACGCATTGCACAGGATGTGTCGAACCGTCAAGATGGCCAACCTCGCCCAGCTCGTTAACGTGCTTCCGGCGATAGTCACCGACGACGAGGGAAGGATGTACCTCAACCCGACCTACCTTGCCTTCAAGCTGTACGTCCACCACACAGGGACCACGGCACTGAGAACCGTGGCATTCTCCGATACATACCGCTCCCAGAAGTACGGGCTGAACGAGGTGCCCTACGTTGATGCTTCGGCAAGCCTTGGGCCAAGCGTGCTCCACGTGGCGCTCGTCAATCGTTCCAAGGGACAGGACCTAGAAGCCGTCATCAAGCTCAGGAACGCAAAGGCACGAGCAGGAGGGTGGGTGATGGAGCTGAATGGGGAAAGGCCGGACTCCTACAATAGCTTCGACCAGCCTGACGCCGTCGCCCTCAACGAACGGCCGCTTGGCCAGTCAGGTCCCAACATCGAGCTCCAGCTTCCACCCCATTCATCCGCGATCGTGGACCTGCCCATTGCCTAGGCCGGCCTTGAGCGCGGTCGCCAAGTGTCTCGCCAGCAGGTGGAAGGAAAGGCCGATCGAGGCTATCGCGGCGTAGACGATCAAGCCTCCCAAAAGCGGGATCACGCTCAGCACGGCGGCTGCCATCATGAGGACTCCCGAGCCCCTCAGGAAGTCGTGATCCAACTCCCTGCCGACCCTGTAGAACTCGTAGCCGCCGGAGATGAACCCTGCGACGAGCCCGACGAGCCCAAGAAGCCCAGCCCCCGCCAAGAGCAATAGCGAAGGCACGGCCGGCGCGAGCTCTTCAGCCGTCCTTCCCGCCGAAAGGGCGTTGACCATTTCCTCCAGGGCGGTCGGAAGAATCAGGGAACTCGCCATGGACATCACGCCTGCCAGGACCAAGCAGAAGAACGCGGCCAGGGCGAGGATCCTTCTCGTCACCCGCCATACTCCCAAAAAGCCCAGCGCGAAGAGAACGTACCCACCAAGCTGCAAGGCGAGAAATGGCTTGGCCTTCTCCACACTATCCCTTATCTGAGGAAGCGCCTCTCTCAAGGCGTCAAGCGTCTCGTTGATGTCCGCGCCCGGGCTGAAAAGCGGGGTCAGGTTGAGGGATCCGGAGGCAGCGCGCGTCGACGATCCCTGAGAGAGGAGCCCGCCGATGATCGCCAGCGCAGCCCCGACCATGCCGCCGTAGATCAGGCTATCCTTACCCAACGTCCTTCTCATCCCCTGATCCTTGCTCCCTGAGTCTCTGCAGCCAGCCTGGTTCGGGCCTCTGCCTGCGTCTCTTTGTTACCTTCCTTCGCATCGACCTCACAACCAACCCAGTTGCGAGGGGAAGGACCGGCATGCCGACTATCACGAGGTAAGATCGCCTCGTCAGGGACGGTATCACCCGGATCCTCGGACCGAATGCCAAGTCCCCAGCCTCGACGTAGCCATCCCTTCCGTCCAGTTTAAAGGTTCCCTTGAGCTTCAGGAAGTAGTAGCCCCTTTCCGGTATCCTGATCTTGAAAAGGCCGGCTGCATTCGATGGGCCGGAAAGAACCTGCCATGAGGCGTTTACGCGGCCCACGATCCATCCAGGGTCCAACGCCACATATGTCTGGTTCTCGCCATCGTAGAACATTACCTCCAGGGTCACGTTCGTCAGGGTCAGGTTTGCCAGCTGCAGCTCGAATGCGAGATCGAACTCCTCCCCTACATCCACCTTGGGACCCAGGCCCGCCCCCATCTGGGGCGCCGTTATCAGGATGGACACCGGCCCGGAGCTAGCCTGTGCTGCTGATGTGCCGGGGCGGATCACCTGGCCAGACGCTCCGCAGAGGGAGAGCACCAGAAGGAACGCGAGCGCCAACCTCAAGCAACATCCTCCTTTAGTCCTACGACGCAGATCGCCGCAATGATGAAGATGACGCAGTACGCAAGGAGCCCTGCAACGCCCAGATAAAGTTCGTTCCCGTTTTCGAAGAGCTCTTCGGTCACCATGCTGGAATACCTGATCAGGGAGAAGTTCCTGATGAAATTCAGTATCTTTGCAACGGATTCAAAGCTTGAGAAAAGCTGCCTCGCGACCGAGATTCCCATGAAGGCGAAGAGAACCCCGAGGCTGCCCATGGCAGAAGACTTGACGGACGAGGTCACGCTGGATATGAAGATCGATACCGAACTCATGGCGCCAGCGACGAGTATCGTGGAGAGATAACCCAAGAGGAGCTTGCCCCAGGCAACATCTCCGACGAGGCCCCGACCCCCCAGGACGAAGTACAGCAGCGAGGTGAGCAGTATCGCGATCCACGTGACCAGTATCGCCGCATACTTGCCCAGAACCAGGGATGAGGATGAGATGGGAGCCGTCTTGATGAGGGGGAGGGTCCGCATGGCCTTCTCGCTGACGATCGAGTCCATGGAGAACGCTACGGCATAGAAGAGGGCCAGAAGGGAGAGCAGCCCGACGACCATCTGGACGATCGGGTCAGTCCCCATCGGGATCTCCGTCTGGATCCACATGAAGAAGCTCATGCCGATGAAGGCGACGGTCGCCATCGAGTACGGCCTCAGACTCAGGAAGCCGTCCCTGAGCTCCTTCCTCGCGACAATGAGGCTTGAGGAGAGATCGGATAGCCCGACCGCCACCCGCTGTCTCGTGTTGGCAAGGTCCAAACATCGTCACCCCGTGTAGCTCATGAAGACATCCTCAAGAGTCGGCTCCTGAAGGTTCATGCAAAGCAGCTCGGCCCCCTGCTGGACGAGGAACCTTGCAAGCTCGGGCCGTCTCTCCTCGAAGGTCCCCACCTCGACGGCAAGCTCTCCCCCGCCCTTAACGACGACCCTCTTCACCCACGGCAGGGACTCGATCAGGCGTGCAAGGTCCTCCGGCCCTATCCCCCCTGGTCCTATCGCCACCTCGATGACGTTGGAGGCCCTCACCTTCTCCCTCAGTCCCTCGGGGCTGTCCACGGCGACGATCCGGCCCTTGTTTATTATGCCCACCTCCTTGCAGACCATCTCCACCTCCGGGAGGATGTGGGTGCATAGGAAGATCGTCTTGCCGCTCTCCCCAAGGTCGAGTATCAGCTCCCTCACCTCTCTTGTGCCCCTCGGATCCAGCCCGGAGGTCGGCTCATCCAGGAAGAGGAGCTTGGGATCGTGGATCAGGAGACGCGCGATGTTGAGCCGCTGCCTCATCCCCAGGGAGAAGGACTTGGTCTCAAGATTCCGTTCATCGTACAACCCCACCTCCTTGAGTGCCTCGGCGATCGCTCCCTCGAGATCCCTCACCCTGAACAACCTCCCGAAATAGCGCAGAAACTCAAGGGGAGTCATCTCGGGGTAGAATCCCGGGGATTCGGGAAGGTAGCCAAGGATCCTCTTGATGGCCATGTAGTCCTTTACGATGTCCATGCCCCAGACGAGGGCCGACCCGGAAGTAGGCCGGATGAGACAGGACAACATCCTGATTGTGGTCGTTTTCCCTGCTCCGTTGGGGCCGAGAAAGCCGAAGACGGTTCCCTTGCCGACCTTTAGATCGATGTGGTCTACCGCCGCAAAACCGTCGAAGGTCTTCGTTAGGCCCCTGCACTCGACCGCAAGATCCATCAGAAGGTCCCCTTCGGGCGCTTGAGGCCTACCTGCCCCGGGCCAGTATATAAATCCCCCCCGAACGAACGGGTGTGGACTCCCTCGCCGTCAATGGACCGGCCTGTGCCGCATCCTCACCGGAAGTCGGCCGCGCCACGCTCAGGACGCCGGCCGCGGGATCCATCTCTCCCCGAAAGAGTTAATAGAATTTCCGAGACCATCATACGCCCCTCGGTGATCAAGATGGCGGAAAAACCTAGGCTTCGGCTGCCAAAGAAGTGGATCATAATCCTCGCCGTCATCGTAGTCGTTGCCATAATCGCTCTATTGCTTGCGACGTACAAGCCGCCGGAGTTGAGCTTGGAGGTGAGGATGGCCAGGGATGGGGCCAAACTGGACCTAACCCTGATCTACAGCGCAAGGGAGACCAACATAACGGCTGGCGACTATAGGGTCAAGGTCGACATCCGGCGGATGATCGACTCGTCGCAGACCAAGAAGACCGTCGTCAACGTCCAGCTCCCCGAGATCGCGGTGGGATCCTCCGCAAACCAGACATTCGCCTTCGAGGTGGAGGGCTACACGGATCTTGACATCTACGTGTTCAGGGGCAACAAGCAGGTTATATTCAACACCCAGAGAATCCCATTGGCGTAGCTTCTGGAGGCCCCAACATGACCAGGGTAGTGCTCACCGCTGATCGCACCCTGATGTCAGAGTATCAGAACAACATGTTCTTCGGGTTCTCCGCCTCTTTCCCCAAGAAGTTTATGCCCGCGCCCATTTACTACAGGATGTTCGCGCCCAGCGTTCCCGTCTCCAACGGCAGGGCCGTGATTGCCCCCTACGCCCTTCGTAAGATAGAGGCCGCGCTGCTCGCCGACGGGTTCAGCCAGGATGACGTCGTGGTGGCCCACCCCTCCCATCTTTCCAAGTTCATCGATGCGGATACGCGGGTGCTGGGCGTCTCCACCATGGACCCGCTGGGCTATGGACCGGTCACCTCGACCTTCACCAACATCTACGAGAACCCCGCCTACGTCCCCGGCCGGTTCAGAGAGATCTTCCTAGATCCAGCCGTTAGGAAGTTCCGACCCAAGACGATCGTGGGCGGGCCTGGCTCATGGCAGCTTGACAAGTACCCCGGCCCCAGGGACGAGCTGGGCATCGACTGCGTCGTCACCGGCGAGGGCGAGATCACCTTCCCCAAGCTCGTCCGCATGGCGGAGAGGGGCGAGCCGCTGCCAAGGTCCGTGGAGGGGGAGATCGTCCCCGTAGAAAAAATGCCGAACATCGTCAACCCCACGGTGAACGCCATGGTGGAGGTTGCCAGGGGCTGCGGGAGAGGGTGCAAGTTCTGCACGCCCACCCTGCTGAAGTTCAGGTGCCGGCCCATCGAGGATATCCTCAAGGAGGTGGCCGTCAACACCCGCGCGGGCTACAAGCAGATATACATACACGCCGAGGATGTCTGGCGTTACGGCGCCAAGGGGGTTCGGCCCGACAAGGCCAAGGTCATCGAGCTGTTCAAGAGCATATACAAGTTCCAAGGGGTCACCAAGGTTTTCCCGTCCCACGGGGCCCTCGCTTCGGTCGCGTGCGAGAGGGACCTTCTCCCGTCGGTATCCGAGGTCTTGGAAATGGGCGAACACAACCTCAACGGGTACCAGACCGGCGTGGAGACCGGTTCCCCAGCGTTGGTTGAACGGCATATGGCAGGCAAGGTGAAACCCTTCCAGCCAAAGGAGTGGCCCGAGGTCGTCCGACAGGCCTTTGAGATCTCCGTGGATTCGCACTGGATCCCATGCGCCACGATGCTGGTCGGACTGCCGGGCGAGACGGACGATGACGTGGTGAGATCCATCGAGCTTGTGGATGATCTGCGGGACCTAATGTCCGGCATCTTCCCGCTTTTCTTCGTGGCGATGGGAAGCATGTCTGACGAAAGGAACTTCACGAGGCAGGACATGACCCCGCTTCACTGGGAGTTCATCGTGAGATGCTGGGAGCACAACCTGAGGTACATACCCTATTTCGTCAAGCACGCGGGAATGGAGAGCCGCTTCTGGAACTTCGTGCTCGAGCACATCTTGGTGCCTATCGGCCGCGCCAAACTGCACGGTTACGCCAGCAAGATGAGGGCCGAGATGGGAGAGGAGATCCAGAAGCGGCTCAGCGCGGCCGCCCAAGGGGCTCCGGCCTAGGTTGCCAGCGGGTTGGCCTGCCCCAAGAGCCGGCCGGACCATGGAGAACTAAAGTTCCCTGTGGAACGTGGAGATGCTCTGCCCGCCTCGCTTCCTGTCCAGGACGACGTCCTCTATCCTGAGCCCGCCGACGCCCCGCTTGGCTATCCCGGGCTCAACCGTGTGGACGTAGTTTGCGTGGAGCACATCCTGCGAATCGGGCTTGATGTAGGGCGGCTCATGGCAGGCCACCCCAATGCCGTGGCCCAAAAACGGTGGAAACCCGTACCCCGCCTTCGCTATGGCGTCCCTGGCAGCTTTGTCCACCTGGTTCGATGATATGCCATCCCTTATGCTGTCGATGGCGGCTTGCTGGCCCTCCAAGAGGGCTGCCCATATCTTGCGCTGCTCCGGACTGGGCGTCCCCACGACCCAGGTTCGGGTCAGGTCACACCAGTAGCCGTCAACGCAGGTGTTGAGCTCGATGAGAACTGCATCGCCGGCCTTGATCCTCCTCTGGGAACTGATGTTGTAGGGCCTAGGTGCTTTAAGCGAGTTCGGGCCGGACATGACGAAGGCAAAGGCCCTCGCGACGGCCGCCTTGCCCTTGTAGCCGAAGCCCTCCTCGTATATAGTCTTCTCGCACGCGGCAGCGACCTGCGTCTCCTTCACCCCTTCGTCCAGAACGTCGTAGGCTGAAGTCAGGCCCTCCCCGGAAAGTTCCGCCGCGAGCCTCATCGCGGCTATCTCGCCGGGCGTCTTGAGCTTCCTCATCTCCAGGATGAGGTCGGATGCGTCGACGAGCTCGCAGGAAGGCAGGGCTTTCTTCAAGAATTCAAGATGCTGGAACCCGACGTGGGCATTCTCCACGCCGATCGCGTTCCCTGCGATCAGCTCGAACGACCCCTCGTAGCCAACCTTCCCCTTCACCCCGAGCTCGTTCAGCAGGCGGGAGGCCTCCTCGTACGGCTTGCCAGTGTAGATCCTCACGTCCCTTGCCCACGCCTTCCCCGCGAACTCGACCTCGTAGTCGGGCGCCAAGAGAACCGGTTCGCCCTCTGCGGGCACCACGGAGAACGACCAGCCCCTGATCGGCCAGTACCCTGAGAAGTAGAGGACGTTCTCCGAGTTCCTGCAGACGATGAAGTCCACGCCCCGTTCGCGCATCATGGACTGTGCCCTTTGGACCTTGGCCTTCTCGTACCTCACACCATCTCCTCGGTCGCGACGCGGCCGTGTGAGGGATATAAATTGGTCTGAAGCAGCCTACTCCCCGGCGAGGCCTAGCATATGTAATCCGGGCAGGAGTTTTCCTTGGTGAATCTCGGTCTGCAGTTCATGCATACGCCCATCGAGACGTCAAAGCATTCCAGACACACGACCTTCGCGCAGCCCATGCACCTTCGCAGGTTGGATGGGTTAACCCTCCGACCGCAGAGCGGGCAGGTCACCCTCCTGACGACCTTCCGGTCCGGAGCCCACACAACCCTATCTCGCCGCCTCCTGAATAAAAAGATGGTGCTGTCCGCGGTCTTCTAACGCCTAACGTCTACCCCACCGTATGTCTTGTTCATCAAGAACTCTTCGGTCCATCGTTGCCCGTCTGCTTCTACCCGTATGATCGGGACGATCCAGGCATCTGCTTGGCGCTAGGTTCTGCTAACGCCAATTGCACCCTTCCACGCGTCCGTTACCCGTCCTGGTTGCTTCGGGGAACATACGGACTGCATGAAAACTGCATTGACAATCCAGGAAACTGCATGAGGACCGCACACAAACCCCATAGAAGGTGCATGCAGGCTACATGAAGACTGCACGGACTGGGACCAGTTCCGGGTGTGCTCAGCGAACCTAGGCTAGCCCAGATGATGGATACGGAAACATACTATCATACTGACGACATCAACAAGTTGCGACTGCTGTGGCTTCCTCTGGCTTGGGCTTGGCTTGGCCTCAGACACTTGGCCTGGCCTCAGGCGTCAGGTCAGGCCAGGCCAGGCCTGGCCTCAGGCAAAGCTTAAATGGTCAAGATGCAGATAGATTACGGGGTCGGGGAAGGTTCGTATCTCTTTTTCAAATCACCCCCCAAACAATCCCCCCTTTCCCGGCCCTTCCCCAGAAAGATTCAGAACCGCTGCGGAGAATGGACTCAGCCTCAGCTACCACGATACCCGGAATGCCCGGAAGGATGATCCTAGGCCCGATCCAAGACGCTGGTCAGGGCAGGGTTCTCCGAACCAGAGGTGATCTCAGGCCGATTTGGTCGATATGTCGCCATGGAACACAGGTTCGACAATCAACAGGAAGGCCAACAAGTCTAGGCCTCGCTCCCCAGCAAGCAACCCAACTCCTCTCGGGAAGCAGACCTGTAGAACCGTAGGTCTAGCGCAATCCTTTCTCCCAAGCCTTCACAACAGCGTTCATAACCCTCTTCGGGATCCATCCCTTGGCCGCCTGTTTGGCCACCACCAGCCTGTCATAATACACCCTATGGTACTTTATCTTGTCACCGCTAAACTCGTACACACAGACGGCCGGTGCTTCCCATCTCAACCCGCTAGTCATGCCCCTCAGCATATACTCACGGACCGCCTTTTTGCCCTGAACCATGATGCCGAACCCGGCATCCATGAAGGACAGTTCTTGAACGCGTGTGGAGTTCCAGGTCAGGAATCGCCTTATCTCGTCTTTGCCCACGAATCTGCCCTCTGGCGCAACCCAGGCTGCGTCTTCTGACAGGAAGGAAAGCGTCTTCTCAACATCCCTCTTGACAAAAGCTTCCGCAAAGCTCCGTATCGTAGTCTCGATCATTTCCTGAGACATCTCGCCACCCCTTCTTTGGGCATCCATTATCCAGGTATCCATATGGCGCCCCGCCGCTCGGCGCCGGGAGGAACCAAACCCCCCTTCAATATATCGTGGTTCTGCCATAAAAGGAATGCGGTCGGTGAGCTGTCGCAGCTGATCTTGAACCAGGCCTGTTCCAAGGTGAAACCAACAGATTCTCCGAGAGAGGTCCAGTATCCTGAACTGCCCTTCTCTGAAACGGCAGCACCACTCCCCATCCTTATAGCGGTCTAACGATGCCTCCCGGTGATGTTCAAACAGCACTCTCCGAGTAATGTGAGCGAAGTAGGCGACACCGCTCGGAGGGCAAGTCCCCCTATCTCCGATACCGGATAGAACTCCTCTAGATTCCCCCACCCCTCGGTCGGCTAGAGAGGACCCCACTCCAAGTCGACCTGTTTGATTCCACAACCATCAACGATCAAGAGCTTCCTGGCGCTGGCGACCATTCCCAATGGATAGTCGGTCCTGACAGATACATTGCCACCTGCCCTAGATAGTATCGTTGGAGAAGAAGAACGAGACAGTACTCAGTCATATTCGGTTGGACAGGGCGATCGTTTCCCGAGGGCCGGCAGCCAGACCGATTTGGCTGAACTGTCGAGGCCCAGAACCAACCGACCCCATGGCTGCAACTAGGCAGAGTTCCTTGTCAAACACCAGGATCGATCCCCTCACCCTGCACGAAGGGTTCGGACCCTGCGGCTACTACGATCCAGTCGTCGGGGGCATAGTCGAGGATCCTGAGCCATCATCCCCCTCCGGTCTACGCTATCGGAGGACAATAGTGTTTTGTACCTTAGTCTCAGGTCAAGAGGGCATTTCTTCTCGCTAGAGAAACAGAGAGGATCCCTACAAGGACCAAGAGGGCAAGCATTCCGGCCTCGGTGATTGGCTCAGGTCCAGGTTCGGGATTCGCTAGTATCTCTATCGGATGGAGGGAACCCCAATTCACATCTATGGTCTTGACACCTCCACCGTCTCCAACCAGCAGTCTCCCAGATCGCATGATCAGGCCCGTGGGATGATCAAGCCCAGACACTCGCCCTGCGTAAGTCCCATTTCTGAAGAAGAAGGACACCGTGCTGGAATGGTATCGATCAGACACAATGATGGTATCTCCGGGAGCTACGGCAAGACTGGTGACCTGGCTGAACTGCCCTGGCCCAGAGCCCGCGGAGCCGAAGGTAGTCACCCATCGGAACTCCCGGTCAAAGACATGGACCCTCTCGGCTGTGTAGTAGGTTGTCGAGCCCTCCGCAATGATGATCCTGTCCTGTGAATCCACGGCAACATCGAAAGGCACCCCGCAGTATGCCTTCTCTCCAGGCGGGTTGAACTTGAACGAGGTCGCAAGATCCATCAACCCCGGTTGCTTTCCCTGCTCGTATACTAGGATCCGCGAGTTCCCCGAGGACCTGTAGTCGCCCACGATCACCCTGTCCTTGGAGTCCACAGCCACAGACCAAGGAAATCCTACCTCTTCATCGGGCGGTATGGGTAAAGCACCTGACCAAGACAAATCGGGGCACAGGATCCATACGGTGGCATTTCTTGTATCCGCTATGTAGATGTTGCCCTGGGAGTCAACAGCCACATCGTGACAGTCCTTCATCCAAGGAGCAGGAACGGTTGCACTACTGGAGTTGGCCAGGATCGCCTCCACCTGTCCCTTCTTGTTAATGACCAGCAATCTGTCATGGTGGTAATCAGCTATCAGGAGTCTTTGCCTTGGGGAATCGTAAGCCAACTGGACCCACTGACTTGTTGCCACATCCCCTAGGCCATCTGCCCGGGAGAATCCCGACGATACCTCCTCTAGGTAGGCCACGACCCCGGAATCGCTCGGCAACACTTCCCTACCCGTAGCGATGATAGGGTTTGCCACAATACAGACCATCAAGGAACCGATAAGGGAGAAAACTGCTGTGGACCTGTTCACTATAGACCTGTTCACTATAGACCTGTTCACCCAATCGTTCAAGCACAGTCCTCGGCACCGTCTTGTCATCGTAATCTCCTCCTTCTATGGCGCAAGATACCCCCAGAACTCCTGCTGTTTGGCCCACATATTGTTCACGACCAAATCCGGGTCATGATAGAAACTTGAGGCGTACGAGTCGGGGTACCAGAACCAGACCAGGGCTATCGCGCTCTCGGTTGCATGGTTGTAGTAGTACTCCAAGGTGTAGTCACCAGGGGATATCTGGCTGCCGGTCTGGTTGTTATCCTCCTCGAAGAAGGGCGCGATCATATTCTCAGGCGGGTCGTACGCCTGACCGAAGATGATGAGCTTGGCGTTGGACGACATCTCACCGGTGGCCCATGTTATGTCTTGGTCGATACAGTAGTGCGGATAGTAGGTGTTGGTGTCGCCCCTCGGATACAGAGGGTAGACATAAGGATCGATCCCTACCCAGTCATCCCCGATTATGTAGTTGGATGCAATGGCATCGTAGCTTGCGAAGATGTTGTCATAGTCGAAGGGATCGAACCAGTCCATCGGCTGTGCATTCGGCTCGGGATCTGGATACAGCCATACGTTGTCGAAGTAGACCTGGTGCATACAGTTCTCCGAGTAGTCCTGCACCCAAACCCGGATCTTCACGGAATTGATCAGCCCATCAGGTCCCTGGACATAGCTAGTGACATCATGAGCTGGCCAGTCCACCCAGCCCGTATTGGCAGTTCCGCCCTCCACGAGCGGGAATGTGTGAAGGATGGTGCCCCACTCATCGAGCAACTCCACATACGCGTTGTTACCTGAAGCCACATCACACACGGCCTTGTACCTGAGGCTGAGATAGACATCTGGGTCCGAGCCCTTCCACTCGCCTAACGAATAGATCGAACTGCTGGTCACGTTCTGGACACCCATACCAGTGCCAGTCTTGGAGATCTTCAGAACCCCGTCCTCTACCGCGGCGGTGTAGTAGCTTGCAGTGTTGTCCTCCCAGAAGTAGAAGCTGCCCGCCCTTTGGTTGCCGACTCTGTAGAAGTTCAGGAAGAGAGGCTTGCCACCGTAGATGCTTTCTGCTATGTTCCTCATGGTGGTCAGTTTCGAGAGGTTCATCTGGTTCCCATCGTAGAAGCTTATCGGCTCGTCAAAGAGCCAGACGGCCCGAACAGAGCCGTAGGCCCCGGAGTTGGTCAGCTTGTTCTTGTACTTTGTCAGCTCGGTCGTTGCTCCCGTTTCCTTGTCGCCGTCTTCCCAACCCGAGTCGAACCAGAGCCACCTGAGGGTGGTGTGTACGTCCAAGATTATCCCCAGACCATTCTCCACGGCAATTACTGGGTAGTTCTCGTTGTACCAGTCGGATTGACTATCGTAGATCTTGTCGGGTATGACTATGAGGTTGCTCTGGCTCGCCGCGGTCTGGATGTGGTACTGGTCAGTTTCAGGCACACCGTAGTGCTCCCCTGTCCCGCTGTCTATGACCTGCATGTATCCGTATCCCATGGTCACTTTGAACCACCAGACCGGGCCCTCCGTTGTGTCGACGCCGTCGTCCGCGAGAACCCGCCAGTAATAGGTCGTGCGATAGCCTCTCTCTCCGATTGTGCAGCTCGAATCCCCGCCCTCGTAGATGAGGGTAGCGGGCGGGTTGGCCTCGTCGAGATAGACCCGGTAGGTCAGGCTGTCCCCATCCGGGTCCGTACATGTCCAGTCCATGTCTACGACAGGACGGGGAACCGTTGCCCAGTCCTGTGGAGATGGATCGGAAGGACTATTCGGCGGGCGATTGGTGGTGAAGCTCCACACATCCCCCTCGGTCATCTTCCCACCCGTGTCCTGGGAGACGATCTGCCAGTAGTAGGTCGTGCCATGGTAGAGGCCGGTGATGTAGATCGATGTATCCGAGAACAGCCCAACGTAGTTCATCGGAGGAGAGTACAGATCAAGGTAGACGTGATAGTTCACCGTCTCGTTACCGTTGGGGTCCCCGCCGCTCCAAGAAAGGGTGAGGGAGGCCGCCTGGCGGGTCGCGCCGTCCGGGGGAGACGGTTTGGAAGGAGCGTAGGGCGGATCGTTGGGTGGTGGTTCGTATCCGGTGGTGAAGTTCCACACAGGGCCTGTGGTATTGGCTCCATACTCATCCTCTGCAACGATCTTCCAGTAGTAGGTGGTCCCCTCGCTCAGATTGCTCTTTGGCAGGGTGTTTGTTGTGATCGTGGCGTTCAAGGCGGGGTCGGGGCTAGTTCCAAAGTAGACGTGGTGGTAGGCCACACTATCCCCTGGATCAGGATCCGAGCAGCTCCAGGTCAGGTTGAGGCTTCTCGAGGTCTCGTTGGTGCCACTTGCCGGAGAAGGACTGTTCGGTGTATCGGGCGGGTGGTTATAGCCTGTGCTGTAAAGCTTCACGTTGTCGAACCATGCCTGCTGGGCCCAGTAGGCGATCCAACCATCCTGGATCCTGAGCCTGACCTGGACGCTGGAGCGTCCGGCAAGCATGCTGGTCACATCGAACACCTGGCCGTACGTCCACCCTGTGTCGTACGTGCCGCCAGCCACAAGCGTGATACTGCCCAGGCTTTGGGATCCGTCGTAGAAGTCGACCCTCGCGTTGGTCACCGTGCTGTAGGCCCAGTTGGATCTGGCCCTCCAGTCCAGCTTGAGGTACATCGTGCCCTGCCATCCGGTAATGTCGACCTGGCGGTAGATGTAGTGGTCCATGTCATAGGGATTCTCGTAGCCC
>CAZJVP010000023.1:0-8143 GCA_964549615.1 uncultured Thermococci archaeon
CCGCCGAAGACCATCCAGCGCCTGCCGCCAAACGTCGTGGTCTACCTCACGCAGGACTCCAGCCAGTACTTCGATCCGAAGTATGAGCGACGCGACCGACAAATCCTAAAGATGTGGGCCAAGAAGGCGCATCACCTGGCGGTATACGACTACTACGGCCTCGGCTGGTTCACGCCCCGCTATTACCCCTCAATCGTGGCGCGGACGCTGCCCTACCTGCGGTCGATGGGCGTGAAGGGCTTCTACTGCGAGTCCTACCCCTACTGGGCGCACACCGCTCCCCAGCTCTTCCTCGCATCGCGCCTGGCATGGGACCCATCCCTAGATGCGACGCAGGTGCTTGATGAATGGTTCGAGCGCATGTTCGGCGAGGCCGCGCCGCAGATGAAAGCGTTCTATGCGGTGTTGGAACGCTACTGGATGAGCCCGCGCGAGGGCAAATGGTTCGAAGGGCTGGACAACATTGGCGTGCACCTGAAGCGGTGGACGCCGGAGCTCCGCGAGGAGGCATGGGAGAAGATCAACAGCGCTTATAGCGCTGCGAAGCGCACGAAGATAAGGAAGCGGGTTGACTACGTCCGCGCGGGCTTCCGTCTCGCCTACCTCATGCCCCGGGCGCACGAGCATCTCAACGAGCTCTCGGCCGAGAGCGACAGCCTCGAGGAAGGGATCCGCCGGGTCGGTGCAATCGTCAACGAGGCGATGGCAGTCTTTCACACGGCCATCGAAGTCGACCCGACCTACGGTCCGGCCTACTACCGGGGCGAGCGCGCCGCGCGGCAGTTCATGAAATGGAAGGCCTACCTCGGCAACAAGATGGGCAAGCTGCTCGAAGGCAAACCCCAGCTGCGCGAGCGGCTCGTTGCGGAGGACGCGACCATCGCTGAGCTGCTCCGCCTCGGCGCGACCGACGACCCCTACCTTCGACGGCGCATCGAATGGATGTACATCGACGTCGAAGGGCGAGATCCCACCCGCTGCAATCCCGGCGCGCAGATCCGATGACCTGCGGGCGTCCTTCCGCCCCGGTCTAAGAGCACGCCCCGGCTTTGGACCGCGATAGCTCTTTCATACCTGCCACGGTGAGTGGTTGCCGGTGGGAGCCCGAGCTGGCTGCTGCAATCGTTCAGCGCGAAGTGGCCGTTGAGCGAAATCCTGCACGATTTCCGCACCGAGCGAGGAGGAGCAGGCAAGCGGTCGCGACCGCAAAGCCCACCGCCAAGCGTTCGCCGACCTCCAGCGGATATTGGGCCTGGTCCCTCGGAAGCAGGCTGATCGCCTGGAGGAAGTTGGTGTTGATCAACCACGTCTCGCCTTCCTCGTAGAAGGGCTTTCCGTAGAGGAAGTATAGCCCCCGGTAAGGGATGGATCCGGGAACCGCCGCCCTAGGGTTGGCATACGAGCGAAAGTGGGATGCGTAGCTCGGAGGGTTGATCGTCCCGGCTCCCTCCAAAAAGCACATCCCGTAGGGATTGACTCCGAGGTGGCAGTCGATCAACTTCAACGCATGATCCAGGTAGGTTCTGTTGCCGGTCAGACGATACGCGAAGAGGACCTCGGCCGCCCAAGGATCCATGATGTACAGGGACCAAGTAGGTATCTCGAACGGAAGGTGGGGGTTGCTCGCCGCTGTGTCCGCCCTCACCCTATCATCCGCACGGCCAACGATGTACCGAGCCACAACATCCCTCAACGCCGTCTTGGGATTGAGCTCCAAATAGTAACCAAGCGCACACGGCACGAACGGACCATAGTACTCCGAGTAGCGCATCAACACGGTCGCATTGCACGACCCCTCCGCAAGCTCAAGATACGTCCCATTCCCCGTCGCACGATAAAGCTGGGCACACGCAAGAACCATCGCCGCACCCACCACCGAACTCCCCAGACCCCCACGCACCAGCGACGCATAGTAGCCGAAACTTCGCAGCGCACCCGCAAGATACCTCGCCGCATCCTCAGGATACCGCTCCGAAACCAAAGCGGAAGTCCCGGCCAACCCCGCAACCGCCAACAGCCCATTGTGAGTCGGCACCCACCCGAGGATCTTACGATCATCCGACGTGCCGATGATCCCATCCGTCTGCTCCACCTTCTCCACCTCGTGGTAGATCGACCCATTCTCCGCCTGCATCTTCAGAAGGAAATCACAGCCCCACATGGCCTCATCCAGAATATCCGCCAGACCATTCCCATCCCTATCGATCGCCCCAAAAAAGTCAGACCGCACATCGTAAGCCAACAACAGATTGAACAGGACATAGGTGTGATACTCGCTGTACTTGCCGCCCCAGAGGCCGGCGCAATGCCAGCCCCCGGTCGCATCTATGTGCGTGCCGTTGGGCAGCACGCCATCGTCCAAGTGACAGGGCCTTGGGCTCCTCAGCCAGGTCGTCCATCCTGTCTGGGAATCGGAATAGCCACACCTCATGTACCTGAGGAACTCGTATATCAGTTCTCCGCACTCCTGAAGGAGAACTTCGTTGTCGATCTCAAACCTCGGAGACCGTGCACTCCAGCCTCCGATCTCCGCCCGTATGGTGAAGTTTCCCCGCCTTTCAAGAGGGGTGAAATCGCCCGGCCAGTAGTAAGCGTCCCAATCCGCCCGATCCAACCGAGAACCCAGCACGCCCCAGTATACGACCCTGCCCGATGGAGTCTCAACGAAGAACGTCCCCTCGCCCTCGATCGGCTCATTGGACTGGACGATGAAACGCTTCCCGTCCCCCGGACCGTAGCCCGCCTGATCGACCAGGACGTCCAACAGGATCGGGCGAAGCCAGGTGGAGGAAGTCCTGTTGAACCCGATCACCCCCGTCGTCTTGTAGTGGAACCACTGATTCGTCGCCCTCGTGACCCATACCATGCCGCGAGCCTCCCAAAGGCTGTTGACCCTCCCGAGCTCGATCTCGCCGACCTTCGCGATCGTGTGGATGCTCATGTTCGAAGGATACCAGATCGCAAGGCCCTTGCCCGTCCCTATCCAGCCCTGCCCAAGCTCCGAGTCCCACAGCGTGGCAAACACGCTTGAGCTTGGAAGAACGGAATCGTAGTTCACCCACGCCGAACAACGCCTGCAGAACACCGAAAGGCCGCTCGTCGTCCCGGCAAGGATATACTCCGGCGAGGCCGACACCGAGAACACGGTGTTTGATACCAGCCCGTCCTGCTTCTTCCAAGAACGCCAAGTATTGGACGAGGCGTTCAACTCGCAGACCCCTCCGCGCATCGTCCCAAACACGACCAGATCCCCAGAGACGCAGATGGAGATGACCCAGGCGTCCGAAAGCCCGTCGGCCTGACCATAGACCTGCCAGGAGCCAGCCTCGGGGTCATACCTCGCCACACCCCTGTTTGTTCCTATCCAAAGAAGGCGACCCTGAACCGCCAGACAGTTGATCGTTTGCGAGGGGAGATGCTCCACGCCAACCCTGGACCACGCCCCGGACCCGTCCAGCTCGTAGAGGCCGCCGCTTGAGCCGAGCCAGATCCTGCCGAACGCGGAGACCCCACAGGTGGTGGAGTTGACTGGGATGCCCATGCCCTCGACGAGGTGCCTGACGTCGCCCGAGACCGGGGAAGCAAGGAAGACGCCCTCATTCCCCGCCCCAAGCCACAGGTCATCCCCATCCGCGAAGCCGTAGAAAAGGTCATGACCGATATGCACCGCCTTGAGAGCAGCGACGGCGGGCAGACCGGCCAAGGCAGCCAGAGCGAACGCGACGAGGGCCGATCTCAACTCCTGATCAACCTCCTTTTTAGGGAATCGCGCCATGAAATCGTCTTCCGACACGCATGATCCTGCGCACGGTCTTGAAAATGACTCGGGTCAATTGTGACCAAGAAGGATGCGCCAAGCACGGAATCCAGAACAAGATCTGACCCGGGAGAAAGGTAACAGATCCCTAGCGGCGCCGAGCCTCGCTCGGCCCGGGCAACCCATCCGAGGCATGATCCTACCCCGCCCGCGTGACCGAAACTTCCCTGTAGAGTCTCCTCTTGATCATCAGAGACCAGAGCAGGAACCCAGCGACCATGCAGGTCCCCGTCACCGAGAACCATTCGACGATGTAGATCCAGAGCAGGGCCTTGTCCTTCATCTCGATGGCGTTGGTGGAGACCCGGCGAAGGCCATCGAAGGCATTCTTCATCTCCTCCACGCTCTCCGAGTACCTGTCCTCCAGATACAGCCTGTCGGCCCTCTTCTTGGTCTCGTCAACCTCGGACAGCTGCTCGTAAAGGGACCGGGTCGATGCGCCGAACTTCTCCGCGAACTCTATCACGGACAGGGCCAGGCTCCTCTCCGCGATGTACTTCATGGATTCCTCCCTGATCCGGTGGAGGACCTCGATATCCTCTGGGATATCCAGGCCGGCTAAGTACCACATCTGATTGATCCAGAAGTCCACCGCATACGGCCACTCCTTCAGGGCGGCCGAGTCTATCTTGTCATGCCCGGGCAGACAGGTCAACGAACGGCCCTTTCCATAGGTCCAGATGATCATGGCATCCTCGCCCCTCGGCTTGAATTTGGCGATGGCCGTTGCCCCCTCCCGGCGATCCTCGTAGCCGTACGTTCCCGAGGTGAGCACCTTGTACTGGCTCATACCTGGAAGGTCCACGATGGGATGGGGGCGGCCGGTCTCGGGGAGGTTCACGGCATATATGCCTTCGATGGGGACCGGGATGATCTGGCGTCTCAGCGAAGCGGGGAAGGCTGGATAGACAGCCGACGCGACGAACAAGTCAAAGGTCGAGAAGTAGGTCGGATCGTAGTTCATCTCGTACTTGCCCAGCCCCATGCCCTCCTCCCTGCACGATCTCTCCATCCAGACGAACTGCTCATTGGTGATCACGTCCACCTCGAAGTCCGAGAGCAGGATCACATCGAACGACGTCAGCAGCGCCTCGTAAGTGCGGGGCATGTACAGCCGCATGAATCTGAGCACGTCATCTCTGCCCCTTCCCACCGCCGCGAAGGTCGACTCGTACCAGTTGGCCGGGACGGGCTGGTACCTGATCCTCGGATCGGCAGCCAGAATCAGGGGGAGCGAGGTCTCAGGGTAGTACGACTCCCCGATGCAGATCACCCGGATCAAGCCGGTAGAGGGATCCACCTTACCGGAGGCCACCAACGGCATGACCGTGACGAGCAATGCCATGACCCCGGCCGCCCTGCTCAATGGCTCACTCCCCTTGACAGGTTGAAGCATTGTGCCCAGCAGACTTAAGTGTGCTTGTCCTTGGGCTCCAACTCTTGGAAGGCGGGCGGACCGTGATGCAGGCCTGCCACGAACGGAACCCGCTGGCAAGACGCGCCGCTGCTGGAGCGTTGGTGAAACCGGTGGAAGAGAGGAAAGACCGCTCAAAATGGCGAATCACTCGCCGCCGGTTCAAGTTGTGCAACTCAAACCAGGTCAATATGAGGATCGCCCCCAGAGCAAGGAACGCGGATTCGCCCACCTGGACGGGCAGCTCCACCTCGCCCAACTCGCGCAACCCGCCACCCAGTATCACGACGTGGCGGCCATTCGGAACGACCACCTGAAACCGGCCGGGCAAAGCAAGCATCGTTGCGTTGGTCGCGTTCCGGACCGCGGTGATGGTGTAGAGGTTGCCCCTAAACCAGAGATCTTCCACGCCGACGTAGGACAGGGCGCTGGGAAGACGCGGGCAAAGATGCAAGCCATCCGCGCCAGCGTAGGCACCCAGAAACCCATGCACCACGAACGTGGGCACAAGCCCCGACTCCGGGAACTCGCCCACGATTCCAAGCTTCCAGCGGATGCCCTGGTTGTTTGGAGGATCGCGCCTCAGTTGGTCCTTGTGGAACTCGGCCATGATCGCGTCCAACCTGCAAAGAGCATCATCGGCCGACAGGTAGAGAAGCCGGGAGATCAGATCGTAGAAGGAGGTGTAGAAGATGATTCCTCCGTTCTCGACGTGCTCCCCATAGTTCGCCTTGCCCCCAGGCCCGACGCTTATCGCGCCTTGTATGTCGTACCACCAGTAGGGCTGCACGTTCTCCACCGGGATGGTCGTGGAGCGCGGGGCAACGACGTAAAGGTATATGTCTTTGCCCTTGGAATGGTCGCCTTCGACCTCCCTTTTCCCGTCAAGCCACGAGTAGATCTTCCTCGCCTTCTCCGGATCAGCAAGGCCGTAGGCGACCGCCTCCATGTTGAGATACGTGAATCCGTAGTCGTGGCGGGCGCCCGAGGAGTCGACGCAGCCGATGTACCGGCCCTTGGCCTCGTCCCAGAAGACCTCATTGAACCTCTGCTTGGCCAGCGTGCTCAGGTTCCGCAGCTCCAGTGCGCGGCCCGGATTGCCCAGGGCGTCTTCAAGCTCGGCCATGGCGGACAGGGAGGCATAGAAGTAGATGTTGGCATAGGCGCTCAGGAATCCGAAAGGAAAGTTGTCCCAGTAGTCCGTCGGAAACCCGTTGTAGGTTCCATTGCTGTCGGGATCCCGGATGACGATCAGCCCGTCTTTGCCTTCCAGCTCGCGAAGCTGAAAATCCATCGCGGACCTCAGGCGTTCCAAGACCGTCCCGGGGAATCTCTGAACCTGCTTACCGTCCCTGTAGGCCTCCCCGTCGGGAATCAAGTCGTCGTTGGCGCTCCACCATCCAACCGTGCCGACCGGGCAAGACATCTCCAGGTAGTATCGCCCCGGCGGCTGGAGTTCGGTCTCCAGCATGATCCAAGCATTGTCCGGCACGTTTGAGAACATCCTTTCCGCAACCAGCTCGCCTCCCGGTCCGTCCTTCATGAGCCGCAGGGTCATGCCCGATTCGGTCGTGAACCAGGTGGGGAAGCAACCGCCCACGGCAGTGAAAGCTCGCTGTGCGACGAACGATTGCCCGATCGTTCTATTCCTCTCAAGCCTGTAGGCCACGTGGGTGCTGCAATCCCACCTCAGTTCCTCCGACCCCTGATATCTGATCGAAAAAGCCATGTCGACCGTCGCCGAGCATCGCGTGAAGAGGAACTCGTCGTCGCCGGACCACAGATAGTAGCGGCATGCCCCGAGGATGTACTTGGGATTCGAGTCGTAATGTCTGTGTCCGTGGGTCGGCCAGCCCTCCCGGTCTCCCCATGACCAGACATACCCGTCCGGGCCCACGGTGTACTGGCTGAGCTGCTCCCTAACCGCCAGTCTTAGGGATTCGTCTTCGGTCCAGCAAACCTTCAGCGCGTTCCACTCCATGTACGCCGCCTCGCCCCCCAACGGTGGCACCGCGGACGACCCGTCAGAGGCGGCTCCAAAGATCCTCCACATCATGTTCAGATCCGCGTCCCAGGACCCGCCCCTGCTCGTGAAGAATGGCCCGGGCTCCGAGCCCTCAACCTCAAGCTCCCCGAACTTGCAGGTGTATTGTCCCTGCCTGTCCTTGCTCAGATAGCTTATGTCCAGCATCAGCGAGTCTGCAACGATAAGGTTAAGCCTGATCCTCACCGGCTTCGACCCGGGGTCCGGGAAGTTGGCAAAGGAGGCTCCCGGAACCTTGTACCACACCAGGCCCCCGTCGGTTGAGTAGAGCACCTCAAAGCCCGTCGCGAAGCCGCCCTGCAGCGACGGATATAGCGTCAGGGTGCTCAAGGCCCAGTGGCGCCCGAAGTATAGCTTCAGCCACTGTCGTCTCCCCGGGCTGGGGACCGGGGAACTGGACCAGAAGCTTTCCGTATCCCCGTCGATGAGCCGGGATACCAGGTCGGTTTCCGACGATGCAGTGAGGTTCTTGATGGGCAGCCGCGCGACCTCGGGCGAAGAGCCCGCGGTCCCGAAGGATCCCAAGATGATCCCAAGACATAGCAGTGCGACGAATGCTAGCATCTCTAGCTTCAGAAGACGTTTGCCTACAGTCCCGGAAAACCTGATGGGAAGGCTCAACTCCACACCGTCCCGCAGGCCGCAGTCCCCCTTGCCAGCTTGCCGACCTTCAGGGCATCCCGACGACCCCGGACGGAAACGCTTGACGACCGCCACTGCGGATGTACGAAACTTGGCACCATCGCCGGGCCGCTCTTCCCATTTTTGGCGGGCTTCCAGTTAAGGTTTTCCAAACAGTTTCAAGTCCCCACGGGCATGCTACTGACAGTCAAGCAACACCACGTAGCCCCCGGCCATCGTATCCGTC
>CAZJVP010000024.1:0-3529 GCA_964549615.1 uncultured Thermococci archaeon
CAGCAAGCTTTCCCGTTACTACCCGCAGCACAACGTGTTCGTGTTGTACCCGGTGCTGAAGACGGTGACCGCCACCATCAACATACTGCAATGGGAGTTGCCGCTCGTCGCGGGGCTGGTCGCCCTGCTGATATTCCTCAACATGATGCAGATGTCCATCTACGAGCGCATCAGGGAGGTCGGCACGATGAGGGCGCTTGGCGCTGAGACGACGACCGCCATCATGATCTTCAGCTTCGAGGGCATGATAATCGGCGCGATAGGTGGGGTGATCGGCTATATTGTGGCGGTCGTGATCAGCATGATCACCAAGTACGGGGGAATAAACCCGGAGCTCGTCATACTGGCTGCCATAGGGCCGGGCAAGCTCATCCTAGGGCTCGGTTTCGGACTGATGATCGCCTTCATAGGGGCGTCCTTGCCCGCGTTCTTCGCGATCGCCAGATCGCCCGACGAGTGTCTGAGGGGAGGCAGGTAGGACTCCCAAGAGGGCAAGGGTGGCTCCGCGCCATCCTCTTTCGGCTGCTAGGGAAAGGATCTTCCTGTAGCTTGCGCCGAACCTGTCTGCCAAGGCTTGCGCAAGGCATGACCGTGGAACGAGGGCAGGAGACTCCCCCAGAAGGTTTGCAAGGATGATGCCTGCCTCCGCCGGATCCGAATCGGACAGGAGCCGGGCCAAACCAGGGGGCCTTGCAGGAAGCCGGCCGAGGAGCTCGGGAAGGATCGATAGTTCGAGTCCTGCTGCTGGTTCTGGCTCTGCAAGCGCTTCATGTTTTCGTTCCCCCAAAACGGATCGGGCGACCGCCGGCAGGCTCCCGACCCGCCTCAGCTCGGACCTGATCTCGACTACCGATCTTCCCGACGCCGAGGAGAGAGCCCTAATGATGTGGTCGCGGGATGTTTGGAGGCCTCGTTCCACGAGAGGTTCGCCGCCCAGCACTGCCACGACGATGGGAAGGTCTCGGTTGTCTGCGGACAGCACGAGGTCCTGCGCAAGTTGGCGTTTCTCGATGAGGCTCGCCTGAGAGATTCGTTCGAGGGCGAGCGCAAGATCGGAGAGCCTCAACGAGTTGGTTGAAAACAGATATCAATATGAATCTGTCGTTTGTCGGGCAAGGTGTTCGCGTGCTGAAGGCCGCCATATTGGGCGCCACGGGCATGGTGGGGCAGCGTTTCATCGAGCATCTTCAAGGCCACCCCGACTTTGAAATAGAGGTTCTTTGCGCCTCCGAGCGCAGCGCGGGAGGCGTTTATGGAAAGACCGTGGAGTGGACGCTTGAGGGTGATATGCCGGCTGAAGTCGGGGAGATGGAGATCGCGAGCACCTCGGTCGAAGGGGTTGAGGCGGCTGGAAAGGTGGACATCGTATTCTCGGCGCTTCCGGCATCGGTCGCTGCGAGTGTTGAGCCGGAGTTCGCCAAGGTCTTTCCCGTCTTCACGAACGCCTCCGCCTTCCGACGAGAGGCCGATGTTCCGATAGTTATCCCGGAGATCAATCCCGACCACGTGCGGATCGTCAAGACCCAACGCGAGAAGAGGGGATGGAAGGGGTTCATCGTCACCAACCCGAACTGCACCACGGTGGGGCTTGCGCTGAGCCTAAAGCCGATCATGGATGCGTTCGGAATATCCTCGGTCAGGATGGTGAGCATGCAGGCGGTTTCCGGCGCCGGGTTCAGGGGGCAGGACGCGGTGTCCGCCATGCAGATAACCGACAACATAATCCCGTTCATCAAGAATGAAGAGGAAAAGGTCGAGTTCGAGACCAAGAAGATCATGGGGGCTTTGCGGAACGGGAGGTTTCGTTTCGCCCCGTTCAAGATCGAGGCATCCTGCAACCGCGTCCCGGTTCTTGACGGGCACACCGAATGCATATTCGTCGAGACCATCAGGAAGGTTGACCCGGCGCAGGCCGCGGAGGTGATGGCTGGCTTCAAGGGGCAGCCCCAGGAACTCGGCTTGCCGAGCGCTCCGAAGCGGCCGATCTGGGTCTTCAAGGAGGAGAACAGGCCTCAACCGCGCCGCGACCGCATGCTGGAACGGGGCATGGCGATTGCGGTTGGCAGAATCAGGGCGGGTGCATCCGACCGCTCCCTTCGCTATGTCAGCATCGTCCACAATACCATCAGGGGTTCCGCTGGCGGCTCCGTGCTGAACGCCGAGCTGATGAGAGCCGGAGGTTATCTATAGCTCCCTCGGGAACCTTTCGCTCGAGCGCAAGCGAGTAGACCAAGGCCTGGGCCGTGCCTCGTTCAGATGAGACCCGCAAGGTCTCGCGGTGATAGTTGGGGCCGTGATACCAGTCTAGGCGGCGGAGAAAGAGCTCGGATGGCTCCCGAATCAGGAGACCACGGACGCGACAACCCGGGTTCTTCCTGATGGTCGGCTCGCCGGTGGGTGCGCGGGCTTCCTCGTAGTCGTGAAGCCAGGCATCTACCGGGTCGATAACGCTCCTTGTGAGGAGGAACAGGACCTCCCTGTTAGCCAACAATCCGTAGACGAACACGTCCACCCCGGGCACCTACTCAACGGAGAGCTTCCAGAGGGCGTCCCCAACGTGATGGAGGCTGTCGGCGACCTTGCCCTTCTTCGTGCGATCGATCTCGCTTGCGTTCACAGCCATCCTTCCGATGCAAAGGGGCTTGTTGTGGCGCTCGTCCGTCACGACACAGAGATCCCCCTGCCGAAGGGCGGGATCGCTGCGGACAACCCCCGGCGCCATGACGTTGGCGCCGTTTGCGATGAAGGGGACTGCCCCGCTGTCCACCTGGAGGTAACGGTTCTGCACGCCGACCCGGAGGAAGCCCCGAAGGGTGGGGAATGGGGTGCCTTCCGGCATGAAAACTACCGGCTCCTTGTTGGAGAGGATGACGGAGTACTTCTCGGTGGACGCGGTTTCAAGGTGGCCGGAAAGGATCGCATCGAGTTGGTCCTTGGACAGGACCTGGCTTAACGCGTCCCTCAGTCCCTTGATCTCCTTGGCAGATAGGGGGCGGCGCCTCCTTATCCTCATGGGGATTCCGCATGCTGCATGCCGAATAGATTTAAATATGGCCCGGGGGACCGAACCCTGGGATTCGGGCATGGCTCAGAAACCCATGGACGTGCTGGACTCATCCGTAGACCAGGTTGTTCTGATCAAGCTTAGGGGTGGGCGGGAGTTCAGAGGGATCCTCCGTGGGTACGACATCCACATGAACCTGATCCTTGACGAGGCCGAGGAGATCGAGAAGGACAAGCCTTTGAGCTTTGAGACGGCCATCATCAGGGGAGACAACGTCGTTTTCATATCCCCGAGCGAACAGAGGTGAGGCATGTGACGAAGGGAACCCCGTCGATGGGCAAACGCAACAAGGTGGTCCACGTGATCTGCCGGCGCTGCGGCAAGCACTCCTTCCACGTGGCGCGGAAGGTTTGCGCGTCTTGTGGGTTCGGGCGGACCTCTAAGCGCAGGTCCTACGCATGGCACCTCTGGTCCAAGTGACTTGGCGTACACGGCGCCCCTTTTCGAGGAACATTTAACTACGAT
>CAZJVP010000025.1:0-1763 GCA_964549615.1 uncultured Thermococci archaeon
CCTCCTTCGCCTCGCTGAGGGCTTGGCCGAACTTCTCATCAATCTTGCCAGAAATGACGAGAACTCTACCGAACTCCGAGATGACCGCTGAGTGGGTTTTGGGAAACAGATCCTCCTTGGCACGCCTTCGCTGCGTGAAGCATGGCATAGTAGCCCTGCTTGCCGAGTCCTGATAGAGGCCGTCTTTTAGGAGCCTCTGTGCGGCTTGAAGCGTTCTTCTGGCTTTCTTCAGATGGGCCCAGGCTATTTCATTTGGGGTATAGTTCGATCCCAGTTCCAATTACCTCCCGCATGAAAGCGCTTCCCTTTTCGGAGAGCTCCTCAAGTTCTTTTTCCGTGAACGTCTTCAGCGATACGTATCGTCCGAGCCGGTAAGCTATGGGCATCAGGGTTGCTAGGAGCTTTCTCCGCCACTCGTGCCTGTCTCCATCTTTCAGCACGACCAAGAGGTCTATGTCGCTTCCCTCCCTGGCTTCTCCTTTTGCGACCGACCCGAAAAGGATCACCCGGGATATGGCGGGTCCCCCCTCTTCAAGGATGAGGGCTGCTGCGACTCTTGCAATCGCCCTAAGTTCTGCCTGTAAGGCCTCTTTGCTATCAGCCGCCATGGCTCGGGTCCTTTCGATCAGACAACGGATGGAGTCCTTGAGGGCCTCGTTGCGGCTTGAGTACAGGCCGTCCTCCACGAGGCTGTCGAGGGCTCTGGTTAGGGTCTTGCTCATCCTAACGGGGACGACGATTTCCGCCATGTACTATGGTATACAGGACGCCATAAGAATTTCCTGCGCCCCACGTATTTGGCTGGCTGGTTCTTTGGTTTATTTGTGATGAGTTTTCTTTCCAGGTCTGGAGGGGTTACTCGAGACCGCGAGGTACTAGGTCAACCACGGTTCTTATGGCTGGCTCGTCTTGAGCTTGGAAGAGGGCCTACGGCTTTCCCTCAAGTCCGAGATCCGGACTTGGCTTGGCATCCGATGGCTTTAAGAAGGGGAGCCGAGATATCACGCGGCCAAGCTATGGCACGGCGGCAAGCACCCTTCTTCAGGTGTCCAGGCGTGGAGGGTACCTTGGGTATTGATGCGGTGTCTGGCGGCTGGCGGTTGATGCGCGCAAGGAGGCTGGCCGTCTGGGCACTATTGGTCGTTGTTTTTTCCTGTCTTGGGTGCCAGGGCAAAAGGAGCCCAGTGGACGGGAGGGTTAGGGTGATCTACTGCGGCGATCCGACCCAGAATCCAAGCCCCTACCCGTTCATGCGGTCGGAGCCCCTCCTGGATGTCCTGCCCATTGCGTCGTCGCACTGGGGGGTGGGGCTGCCCGAGGACCAGATAAAGCGCTACATGAGGATCTACTGGCCGAGGACTAGGCAAAGGCTCCTTGAGAACTACGACGTGGTGATCCTCAGCGATGCGAACATTAAGAGCTTCGACGTGGGGCAGTTGGAGGATGTGCGGGAGGGGGTCGTCAGGCATGGATTGGGCTTCGTGATGATAGGAGGTGGGGAGAGCTTCAAGGTGGATGCCGACGACTGGGGGATAACGCCCGTGGGCGAGGTCATTCCCGTTAACGGGATCCGCTTCAGCAGCGGCGGGGTTGGAACGCCGAGGATCGTCGATTGGAAGAACGAGTTCATAGGAAGCCTGCCGATGAAGGAGCTTGAGCGAATCCCGTTCTTTGGCCAGAACTTCGTGAGTCTGAAAGAGGGCTCCAAGCTGCTTGCCGAGTTCGCCGGCAATGCCAACCCGTTCCTCGTATGGGGCGACTAT
>CAZJVP010000026.1:0-2134 GCA_964549615.1 uncultured Thermococci archaeon
TAGCGCGGCGGTTCAAGGAGTACGGGAAGCTCATGGCCTGGGACGATCCAAACTATGGGATGGATGGGTGTTGGGTTCAGTGCCATCCCTACGAGCAGAAGCTGGAACCCGGCCAGCGAGCAAGCTTGGATGTGCTGATAACGAACCACTCCGCCACCGCGCGTCGTGTCCGATGTGTGGTGACGTTTCCGAGAAGCTGGCACACGCCAAGGACAGCTTCGCGGGAAGCCATGATCGGTGCTCGAAGGGAGGGCATCGTCGCGCTGTCCTGGGAGGTGCCCCGTGGGGCCCCGGAAGGGAGGTTTGTCCTGCCCCTTGATCTGACTTATGGAGGCAGGAGCCTGGCGCAAGCGGCCGAGGCGATCGTAAGGATCCTGTAGGCGGTCACTCCAGCCGTGCTGGCCCAAGGCGGGTCGTCCTGACCTCCCTGTAGTAGCGTCTTCTGACCATGACGGTCCATAGGATGAATCCGCAAAACATCGAGGTGGCGGAGACCGAAAGCCATTCGGTGACGTAGACCCAGAAGAGCGCCCTCGTCCTCAACTTGGCGGATTCTTGGGAGATCCTTGTAAGCCCATCTAGGGCATCCTTGATCGCGTGCCACGAGGCCTGGTAGTCGCCCAGGAGGTGCAGCTTGTTGGCTTGGCTTCTCTTTTCTTCCAGGTCATCGAGCATCTGGTGCAACGGTGCTGTGTTCGCGCCGAACTTGTCAATGAAGTCGATGAGCGCGAGCATCAGCGTCTTCTGTTCGTGGAACTGGATGAAGGCGGATCGGAGGCTGTGCGAGAGTTCGGGATCCTCAGGCACGGGGACACCGGCGCTGAAATACACGCTGTTCAGGACGAAGTCGACGAAGTACTTGTACTCCCTCATGAACTTGTCACTAATGTGGTCCCATCCCATTGGCAGTGCGAGGCTTGTGCCGCGGCCGTACTCGCAGGATACGATGGCGTCCTCCTTGCCGATCCTCCATCTCGTATGCACTTTGGATCCTGGGCGTGCCACAACGACTCCCGTGTTCGTCCCCTCGATCGTTGCGGGCAGGCCCGCGGGGCGACCGTAGGGCTGGTTTTCTATGTCGGGAAGATTGACCACGGGCGTCCTCTCGACGATATCCATATAGGGTGAGCCTTGGATGCACTTCCCAATGATCACCTCCATCGGGAACGCTTGGTATATGGGCGATGTCATCCAGACGTCAGGGCTGTTGCACGCCCACCAGGCGTAGTAGCAGGAGTGCCAACCCATCTGAACCAACAGCAACCCATTGCTTCATCCCGGATCGCGTCATGGATCCACTGCTGTTGTTCGTCGCTGAACGCCCAAGGAGGGCAATCGAGGAAATTGATGACATCCGTGGTCGAGGTAAGGCGCGTCTTCGTTCGCGGGAAGTGTATGCGCGCTTGCCTTCTGGATTCATCGGGCGGTGCGCTCGGACCCGATAGGATCGTCGCATAGTTGGCGATGCGGGGGTCGGACTTGAGTATGCTCATCACGTACACGTTTCCCCCGCTGGTCGCCTCTCCCACGACCAGCAACCGGATTCTGCCCGTCTCCGGGTCAACCTTAGGCTGGGCCCGGGACGTTGACACGGAAAGAAGCAACACGATCGAGATCAACCATAGCAGAGCGGCGCCGGCCTCTCCCCTGGAAAATCGACGAGAACAAAGCGTCACAGGTCATCTCCCTCAATCTGGGCAGAATGAATCCGGGCGTCCGCTTGGCCAATTTGATCCTGGTTTGGCTCGTTGGATACCGCATGATCGCGTGTGGCCCACCTGCTCGCACAATTATATTATTTTTCTCGCGGCGGGACGAGAAAGTGTTCTTTGGGGCCGGCTCGCGGAAACCGACAGGTGGTTCCGGGTTCCGGTTTGCCTGTCTGGGACCTAGGGGGGAGGGAGGCGTGCGGCTCATGTGAGGCTGGGACAAGACGGCCAGGCTCCTTGCTGTACACGAACTGGGCAGCATCAACAAGTCGCCTAGGGTGGCCTGGCGGGTTTCGAGGCAAAACGCCGGTTTGGAATGTGAAATTTATATGAGCAAATCCTTCGTTGTCGGATAGAAATCGTGCCGAGAGAGGCTTGAATAATGACGCTGCCAACTAGAATATCTTATGCCGATCTTGCTGTCC
>CAZJVP010000027.1:0-2110 GCA_964549615.1 uncultured Thermococci archaeon
AGCTTGAAAGATGCAAAGACAATGACCATAATCCTGCACTCGGGCGATCTGGATAAAGTGTACAGCGCGCTGATCCTTGGCACGGGTGCTCTGTCCATGGGGATGAACGTCTCCATCTTCTTCACCTTCTGGGGCTTGGAGAGGCTTAAGAAGGGCAAGCTCGCCGCGGGGGGCCTCTCCAAGATGAACTTCCTAGGCCTTGGCAAGCGGATGATGAGCTCAAGAATGAAGAAGGCAAGGGTCGAAAGCTTGGACACCCTTATGAAGGACTTCAAGAACCTTGGCGGCAGGGTCATAGCGTGTGAGATGACGATGGGCGTAATGGGGATCTCCAAGGACGATCTTGATCAGACAATCATCGATGAATACGGCGCGGTGGGAGCGTATCTGAAGGAAGCCATGCGGTCAGACATCAACCTCTTCATCTGAGACCGTCCCATCCTTTGCCTGAGAGGCTGCCCGCTCAGCTGCTCAGTTGCCGAGCACTGCCTATAAGAGTTGGATGCACGGAGGTCATCGACTTGCTTGTAGATGAGGTCAAGCGCGAGATTGACCGAAAGTTTCAGGAGGCGACCAGAACCGGGGGATATAGCGAAGAGGATGTCGTCGCCGCCAGGGAGCACGTGCATTCCATGCCGAGTTTGTTGTCTTCTGCCAGCATCTGCATGAGTACATCACAGGCGGAACGAAGCATGGAACCGCCCAACCGCCCGGGCACGGCCACTAGCTAAGCGCTTGACGCCACGAACGGCCTTTCGAATCGCCATAGATATGGCAATCAAGAACCGGGAGGCGCAGATTTTTAGGCGCGCTTAAACGAGACCAATCGGTATCATGTTGCCGCAGTTTCTGGTAGTTTTCAGAGAGGCCCTCGAGGCAGGCCTCATCGTAGGGATAATCTCAGCCTACCTCACCAGGATCCATAGGGCCGACGCGCGAAAATACCTTTATCTTGGCGCCGTCGCCGCGGCGGCGGTGAGTGTGGGCCTCGCAGCATTCATCTCGGCGACCTTCGGCGGTCTGGGGAGTGGGGGACGAGAGCTCTTCGAGGGGTTTGCTTCGCTTGTCGCAGCTGCAGTCCTGACTTACATGATACTGTGGATGGCCGCAAAGGCCCGCACCATCAGGGAAACCTTGGAGGGTAAGGTATCCGCATCGATCCAGCGCAACCAGGTCTTGGGGATCTTCGGACTGGCCTTCGCGTCCGTTGCGAGGGAAGGGCTTGAGACCGTGCTCTTCATAACCCCGCTTGCACTAAGCGATCCACTCGGAACCCTTGCAGGGACGATCGGCGGGCTATCTGCTGTCGTAATTCTGACCTTCTTGACGACCGGAGCCCTCGCTCGGATGAACCTTACTCGGCTTTTTAGGTACACGAGCATCCTCCTGCTTCTTTTCGCCGCTGGCCTTGTCGGAACCGGCGTTCATGAACTGATGGAGGCCTACGAAGGGCGGATCCCCACGTTCCTCGCCAGGCCTGCTTGGGATGTAAATCCAACCAACCCAAGGCACCCGCTCCACGAAAACGGGGCGCTGGGATCGGTCTTCAAGTCCCTCGTCGGGTACGACGGCAACCCCGAGGTGCTCAGGGTGGTCGTGTACGCATCGTACTGGGTCATCTTGGGATTGGCTATCCATAGAGCCCGTTGACGACCGTAGCCATTTTGCTGGAGCAGCGTTTGCGGAGGAATCAAGCGGAAGGCTCGCCCAACGCGAGCTACGGAGCCCTGCCCTCAGCGGCCATCTCCGGATGGCCAGGGCGTCTGAAACGCAAGATCGCAAGAGTCACTGCCACGGTTCTGCCTCAAGACCCCCGGTGCCCACCAATGAAACTACGGGTCGCCCGCCGATTCATGAGGACCCTGCTTCACAGGAAGGACGACCGGTGCCCGGGCGTGGGTTGCCAGGCCCCAGCGTCACGGGAGTTTCATCGCCCCCTGGTTTAACTCCGCAGGACCTAAGCGCGTCGCGTCGAGGCCACGGCGCGGTAAAGCCGGCGCTGAATCATGACGGCGTACACAACCTGGCCTGATATGATCAGCGCCGCGAGCACGGCAAGCCACTCTATGACGTAGGTCCACATCAGCGCGCGGTCCTTCAGCCTCAGGGC
>CAZJVP010000028.1:0-8561 GCA_964549615.1 uncultured Thermococci archaeon
CCGACGCGGTCATCCTCGACCCGGCAAAGGTCCCGGTCGCGAACTGGGTGAGGCTGAAGTGCCAGTTCGGCTGCGGCGGCTGGGGACGTTGCCTCACCTGCCCACCCTTCACTCCCGAACCGGAAAGGACATCCAAGATCCTGTCCGAGTACAAGAAGGCGATCCTTGTCCACTCCAAGGGATCGCATCCTAGCATAAGGAAGCTCATGCCCGAGCTTGAGCGATTCGCGTTCCTACAGGGATACCACAAGGCCTTCGCGTTCTCCTCGGGGCCTTGCGATCTGTGCGATGAGTGCAATCTAGAGGGCCCCTGCCGTCACCCTAGGGAGGCCAGGCCCTCAATGGAGGCCTGCGGGATCGACGTCTTCGGCACGGCCGCCGCGGCCGGCCTGCCGATCCATGTGGCCACACACAGAAAGGACGAGACGAACTACTACGGCCTGCTGCTCGTCGAGTGAACTGTCGCCATTCCGACCGAGACCCGCGACTCTTCCCGGAAGCGCGCTGAGCGCTAGTTGCCCAGAATCCAGTCGGGCTCAAGGACTATGTGGTCGATCGTGTTCCTGTTGTTTGTGTGCGTCACGTGAAGCAACCCTTCGCGGTCCTGTATGATTGCCGGGTAATCGAAGCTGCCCTGGCCGGTCACGAGGTCGCGCATGAAAGGCCAGGTCTCGCCTTCGTCCTCGCTCATCGCCAGCGTGAGCGGGTTCCGCGCTTGGGCTGAGTTGTTGAAGGCCAAGACCACCCGCCCGTCCCTCAGCTTGACCATGTCGATTGCAGCCCCAGGGTTTGGCAGCTCCGTGTTCACCGCGTCCTCCCAGGTCCGGCCATCGTCGTATGAGACCGACTTCGCAATGCTCCTGAACAGGGATGGCCGCAGGAGGGCAAGGATGGAGCCATCCTTGCGCTGTATCAGGGTGGGGTGTTGGTTGGGCACACCGGGCACGGGGCCGGTCCATATCCACGTGCGCCCGCAGTTGCCCGAGATCATGAAGTAGGAATGTCCGCTCTTGTGCTCAAAGCCCATTATCATCTCACCGTTGCGAAGCTGGATGGGCTTGCACCTCGCAACCATGCCCAACTCCCTCCTGATGATGCGGGTTCGGCCCCAAGTTCTGCCCTCGTCCTCACTCGTCTTGCTCCTCACATCGCAGGTCTCCCATCGCACGCCCGGCCCAGGAGGTCCCTCGAGCTTCCCGTGCATGACCCCGAAGACGATCCAGAGCTTCCCGTCCGGCATCATGAAGAGAACGCAGTTCCCCTCGGGTTTGCCCGGCGTGTCGGAGATGACCTCGACGGGCTCCCACGAATCCGATCCCACCGGCTTTCTAGAGCTTACAACCGCAACGTCGGGACGCGCCTCCCCCGACCCAGCGTACCAAGCGGCTAGAAGGTCTCCGCTGGGAAGCTCCACGATGGAGGAGCAGTGGCATTTTGGAAAGCGCTGAGTCGGCCGGTTGATAGACTCCCTAACGAGCAGCTGGCCCATGCGCCAGGTGTCCGACGGGCAGCAAAAAAATCTATTCAGCGGCGGACCGAGACTTCGGCTCAGACCTGGCAGCCCATCCTACCCGAGGAAGCAATGGGTCTTCCCACGGATTGCCCGATACGCCCATCAACAGCGGGGCCGGAACGCGGACCTCCGCCAACCGCGCTACCGAAGTCTCCGTATCGACAACACCGGGAACTTCGTTAACCCGTACGGAATCTTGACGTAGTCGTCCGTCCACTTGTCTCCCGAGGTCTCGAACTGAGCCGGCCCCGTCCATGGCGGATAGACTTCGGCGAGGTGCAACGGCCCCAGGATGTTCCGCCTGCTGGCGACGATCTCGATCTCGAGCCTGTTCTTCCCCGGCGCAATGCAGCCCGTTATCTCGACCTCCCAGGGAGGCCAGGCGATGAGCCCAGCATCTTTTCCGTTCACCCTCACCTTCGACAAGACCCCCTCCCACCCCGGAAGCTCCAAGAAAAGCCTCTCCTCCTTCCTAGCGGGCATGTCGATATCGGCAACGTACGTGATGCTGCCGCTGTAGTGCGGAAAGCCCTGCTCCGTCCAGTCACCCAGCCTCAGCGAGGTCGGCAGGGATGTGATCACGGGGCGCCCGGATTCCCGGGTCGCGCCGAACTCGCCCGTGAGGTAGACGGCCTCTAGCCCATGATCGGGCCCGTAACAGGTGCTCAGGACCAACTCGTTTTCGCCGTACCTCAGGAAACTGGGCGGAACCCTGATCCGCTTGAAGGAATTGTCGATCCACCACCCCTCATCCTGATCGGCCGTCAGATCCCTCCCGTTCAGGGTTATCCTGTAATCCTCCGGCTTCTCCATGACCAGGTGGCAGGGCCCCGATGGAATGCACTGGACTTTGAATGGGAACCTCACCGATAGCTCAACGCCCTCTCCTTCGGGTCGCGGCTCTCGCGCCCATGGCTGGACCATCCCTCCGCCCCTGTGGGGCAGCCCAATCGCATCCCTCACGGCCCGATCCATCCGGAGGACCTCGAGCGGCCCTTTCCAGGACCCGCCCTGGAGGGAGTAGTAGCCCACATCCAAGGGGATCGCGTTGGGCTCGTCGCGCAGAATCGGCCACCTGCGAAGCCGTATGGGGCGTCTTGCCACCTCCCTCAGCTTCTCCCCCCGCCGAAGAGCACATGGCTTCGGATCCACGACGAAGATGCGGCTCCCGCAACCGGCCATGTCGGTGTGAATTCTGACGAAACCCTTCCGTCGATCGGCCTCTGCGGCAAAGATTCTTCCGGAGACCGGATCCCACTCCTGGACCTGCCCCTCGCCGGGCATCGTGACGAGCAGCGGCCCTGACCCTTTGTCCTGTATGGTGTGGCAGATGAACGCCAAGTACCGACCCGTCTTCTGGTCGAATCTGAGCATGTAGAGGGAGTTCGGATACTCCTTGCCGTCTTTGGTCTTGATCGAGACGCGGCGAATCCTGCCGAGGTCCACGAGGGCCTTGGTTATCTTCCCGCGATCCAGACTTACCATCCTTGCCCTGAGCGCAAGCCTCTCCGCCTCATCGCTTGGCTCGGCGTCCACGTGCTTGGCCACGGGCGAGATGAACAGCACGGGCACCCCGGCCCCGATCAGCCTTTCAAGGATGGCAAGCGTTGACGACCTCAGGGTCAGCGTGGGGGGAACCACAACCGCCCGATACACCGCCTTGGCGACCGCCAGCCCATCAGCCACAGGCCGCCCATGCCTGGAAAGGATGTCCTCGTCGACGTAGTCGAAGTCGAAATGCTCCCGCAACAATATGTCCTGAACCGCCTCAAACCTCGAATTCAGCTCCCAGAGTGCAGCGCAGTCGCGGAACCGTCCGCAGAATAGGGCCCACGCGCTTTCGATCGGATGTATTACGGCGATGTCCCGCACCACCTCGCCCTCCGACATCATGACCCCCACCCTGGCGAAGTAGTCCTCGACGTAGCCGTAGTCTCGCCACCAGGGAGACTGGAAAGATATCGAGGCGGGATAGTCGCGCTTAGCCGGCCCAAGCATCGTGTAGTATGAGAGATGCGGGCATCTGAGGTTAACGCCCAGAGCCGCCTGCCAATCCCCGACGGCCTTGTGCTCGGCGAAGGTGAACTGCCAACCGGTACAGCCGTACAGCTCGCTCAGCATCCACCTTCGACCGAACTGGTGCTGAACCGAGCTGCACTGCTTGGCCGTGGCAAACTCGGGGGCAACTCCGCCCTGCCTGGTCAGGATCTGACCCCTGAGGATGTCGATTCCGGGCGCCTGCATGAACTCGTAGAACCGCATGGCGCTTCCCACGACCGAGGTCTGGCTAAGGAGGTTCTCTTCGCCCAGGACATGTCCCGTGAAAAGCAATCCGTTCTCCTCGCACCACCGCCCGATCTTCTCGGCGAAGGAGCGCGTGAATAGATGGGTCAAGCAGTCCCGGTAGTGATACCGAACCTTGGAGAACTCTTGACCCTCCACCCGGTAGAAGATCTCTGGCAGATGCGCCAGGATGTCGTACCCATACCTTTCCGTGAAAACCGACGGAAGCGAGCGCGTCCACGGCGCGTGAGCCCCGGTCTGCTCGACGTCGTAGCCGCCGTAGTTGGGCTCATCGGTGAAAATGCCCGGCACAACGTTGCCGAAGGCCTTTCCGACCCTGCGGGCATACGCTTCATGCGTCACCTCTATGAACCTATCGACCGCCGACGGAGACATCGTGTCCAGGTAGGTCTGGCCATTATACCAAAAGGAGGGGTCGGCTGCCTGCGCCTTGAACACGAGCACCCTCTCCCCGCCGGTGGCGCGAGCCACGCCGGAGTCGATTCTTCTGACGTTGTACGCAGAGCTGCCCTCTACCCTTGCGACGAAGACCCCCAGTTCCGTCCGGTCGGGCCGGTACTCCTGCGTATCGAGGATGGAAAGCCGCAGCACCATCTGCCGATGCATCGGGTCCTTCGTCACAATGCCTCCGGCCGCACCGGAAGGCCATCTGTCCTCGTCGTACAGCCAAGCCTCCATACCTTGCTTGGAGCACTCGTCCACGCAGGATTCGACAAGATCGAACCACTCCTCGGACAGGTACCGGGTCGCGAGGCCCACCCTTGAATGCATGAAGGCACCGCCCAGGCCCATCCTCTTGAAAACCCTGATCTGGCGGCGCAGCTCGTCCTCGCGAAGAAGCCCATTCCATGCCCAGAAGGGCTTCCCCCTGTACTCGGATGACGGGCGCAGGAAGGCTTCATCGATATCCATGGCCAATCGATCTCCTCAGGCTCGATTCGAGACGGAACCCAGTTGGATTCGTTCTTAACTCTCACCGATGCCTTCGCGCCTTCGGTCCCCGACCGCCTCGGCCGTCACCTTGGCATTGCTATGATCTCCCTCACCTTCAGCTCAAAGAACCTGTTCATGTTTGCAGGGCGCAGTACGAGGGCGGTGTCACAGCCGGAGCCGCTTCCGCCTATGGCGATGACGTCCTCCAAGGTGGAGATCTTGCCCGCATCGGCGGCCATGACCGAACACTCGATGGCGACCTTGAACCCTTGGGATATCCTCCTGTACGCCTCCGCGATAATCTCGGGGATGCTCGTTCCACCGAACTTGTTGCTGAAGGACCTAGAAAGCCCGCTCAAGGCATGGGTTGCCACCACCACGTCCACGCCCAAGGACTCAAGTTGGGATCTGGTCTTCTCAGGGATGCTTGCCTGGTCAGGCTTCTTGTACCCAGCGTGGTAGGTCACGGCCACCACCTTGACCTTGGGGTTGAGGCCTTGGACCTTTGAAGCAAGCTTCAGGGCGGTTGAACCGGAAGAGGATGCGACTACGATGTGCGTTATCCCCAGTTCGCCTGCCCTCTTTATCGATGCGTCCAGTGTGGCATCGGTGCAATCGGGCCCGCCCGACTCGAAGTAGATGGTCTCCTTCCTCTGGATGCACGGCGAGTCTACCATCGGAATACGCCTCACGCCATCGCTGGGAGTTGGGTTCGGCTAGAATCGCTAACGGCTGTACTTGCCCATCAAGACGGCCTGCTCGATCACGTGACCTTTCATCGCCTCCTCGAGGTCCTTTTTCCTAGATCCCGCGGGCAGGTTGAGCACCGTGTCCAAGGCGTAGAGCTTGAAGAAGTACCTGTGGACTCCCCTCGGCGGGCAGGGACCCCCATACCCCATTCTCCCGAAGCTTGTCTTTCCCTGGACGCCACTTGGCTCTCTCCCCTCCTCCACCGACCTCGTTTCGGGCGGGATGTTCCAGACGACCCAGTGATCGAAGGTTCCCATCGGTGCATCTGGATCGTCCATGACAAGGGCTAGGCTTGCGGCTCCCTTGGGGACGTCCTCGAATCTCAAGGGCGGCGAGATGTCTTTCCCGTCGCATGTATACTTCGACGGTATCTTGCCTTCGTGCTCGAACGCAGGACTTGTGATTTTCACGTTCTCTCCTCGCCGGCTTGATTGCGTCCTCCTAACTTAAGCCTTTTGGTTCTAGTTGGCTCGGGACAGATGCCCCACGCCATGCGTCGGGGCGCCCTGCGCAGTTGCTGGCTTCGATCGGTTTCCTGCCCGGGTTGCTGACGAACGCGTTAGATCCGAGCTATCAGGCGTGGCCCTCCTCGGACTGACCGGCCCGCTGCTGCCGCACGCCTATCCCGGACAGACTTGGGACTCCGCATAGCCCGTCCTTGACTAGAGTCCGCCTCCGACCACCGGCCAGTTTCGCAGCACGCGAGGACCGTTGAGGACCACAATATTTTTCCAACATTAGAAATTTGCGGAGATGTCTGGAGGGTCGAACACCCTCTCTCCGGAAGCAAAGTAACTCTGGACGGAGATTTTGCGTGGCCAGATCCAAACGCGCGCTCGTATGTCTCTTCGCCAGTTGGTCGATCTCGACGCTGCTGTGCGTCATCGCGGTCCTATCGGCGAACCTCCCAACCGTGCCGACGGTCGGCGCCGTGCACGTTGGAGACATCATGAACCCGACCTACAACGGCCAATGGCTCGACAGCCCCTACGTCCCGGCCACAAACGCCTACAAGGTCCAGCTTCACTGTCATACATCCAACTCGGACGGGGCCGACACGGCAATCGTCGTACAAAGCTCGTATAGGGACTTTGGTTATGCGGCGTTGGCCGTGACCGACCACGATTATCTCACGCCAGACCCAGGCTCGGGAATCATTCACATCAAGGGCGTGGAGGAGACCTCGAGCACCGGACGCCACATCCTGCACATCAATGCATCCAAGAACCTCCCCTCCATGGGCGATCAGGCGACGATAGACAGCATCATCTCCTTGGGCGGCCTAGCGTTTCTCTGTCACCCCAACTTCAGGGGCGACCACTGGCCCATCGAAGTCATGATGAGCCTCGAGAGATACACGGGAATCGAGATCTATAACGCTCTCGTCGCGCCGAACCAAAACGCCGAGGCAAAATGGGACCAACTGCTCACGAGCGGTCACCGCGTTTTGGGCATAGCGGTGGACGATGCGCACACGAGGGCCGACAGGAACAAGGCGTGGGTCGTCGTGTATTGCAACGGCAGCGGTAGCGCTGCCCTTCTTCACAGCCTGCGTACAGGCAATTTCATAGCAACGCAGGGACCCAACGTCACGGTCAGGGTGGACGGACTCACCATCACGGCTACCACGGACAGCCCAAGCCTGATCGAGTTCGTGAAGATGAATGGGGTTGTGGCATGCTCGGTGAGCGCGGCAACCTCAGCCACCTACGCCGTGAGGGGCGACGAGCTGTATGTCAGGATAAGGGTAACGCGGGAAAGCGACGGAAGGAAGGCATGGACGAACCCGATATGGGAAAACATCCAAACGTGGGTCGTAAAATGGATCTTCGACGTGCGGCCGATAGCGCACGCGGGTTTCGCCTGGTCCAACATCCTCCTTGCCGACTTGGACTGCGACGGATCGCAGGAGGTCCTCGTCGGCACCCAGAAGGGGGGCCGGATGTTGGCCGTAAGTCCCGCTGGCAAACTTCTGTGGACCTTCCCTCCGCCTGACTCGGACGTACTGCCCCAGCATATGAGCAAGGTCCAGTCCGTCGACGACATCGACGGCGATGGGAAGCCGGAGATTCTCATCAGCCGGGGCGCACCTCCGGTCGGGCAGCTGGTCTGCTTAAACTGGGATGGAACCGTCAAATGGGTCCTAGGTGATTTGGAGGCAGATTTCAGGGACAGATCGGTCATAGCTAGGGACCTGGACCACGACAACGGGAAAGAGGTGGTGGCATCCGCTAATGAAGGGAGAATCTTTGTAGCTACAAACCAGGGCAGGCTGATCTGGTCGAAGGCCTTGCCACCGGGACGGTGCATCGAGGGCGTCCCGAACGTCTTCGACGTCGATAGGGACGGCGATCTTGAGATTCTCGTCTTCTCCGGCGCCTCAGGAAACCAGACCGGCGTTCTCTACTGTCTGGACCGATGGGGAAACGAGAAGTGGACCTGGAGACCCGCATGGTGTGACGGCATGGAATCCCAACCAACAATAGGCGATGTCAACGGAGACGGCGAGTACGAGATCGTTCTTGGCCTGCGGGCACTGGGCGCCGAGGGGGGCGGCGGAGTAGTCATCCTGAGCTTCTGCGGGGTGGAGCTAGCAAGAAAACACCTTGCGGCGGGCGTTGGACAGATCCCGATGTTGGCCGACATAGACGAGGATGGAACGATGGATATCCTAGTCGGAGCCGATGACGGCTTTTATCGTTGCTTGGGAGCGCGGCTCCAGGAAAGGTGGGCCTTCGACATCAGGACGATCATCGGGGCCGGGGCAAAGCCTTTCAACATGGGCGGCGCCCTGGGCGACATAACGGGGGACGGCAAGATAGACGTCATGATCCAGAGCTGTGGCAACTGTACGCTGCTTGTCCTGGATAGGTCGGGGCGGTTGGCCGCAGAGCCGTATGGCACGAAGGGCGAAAGCACAGGATCCGTCGCCGCGGGCGATATTGACAATGACGGTGCGTCGGATGTGGTCCTATTCGATGGTCCGACTCTTCGTTGCCTGACGCTTGGCGGGAATTATCGAGCCGAGACCTTCGTATGGCCCATGTATGGAAGGGATAGC
>CAZJVP010000029.1:0-3406 GCA_964549615.1 uncultured Thermococci archaeon
TGGAGTCCTGCGTGAGGTAGACCACGACGTTTGGCGGCAGGCGCTGGATGGTCTTCGGCGGAACCTCGGTCGTCCAATATGCGTACGCGCTCACGTAGCGGTTGGGGTGGCTCTTGAGGAGCTCGCCGGCAACCGCATTGACGAAGTGAAAGTAGCTCTCCGAGTTCATCCTCCGCCCGCGATATTTGGGGGTCCGGTCATCCAGCGCACGGCAGGATGGGCACTCGCAGAACTTGTCGCTGTCGTTCGGGCACAGGCTGAAAGTGCTGACCTGGGGGTTCTCGTCGAAGAACTTGCGCACCGTTTCGACGGCGATCCGGATGACCTGCGGGTTCGTGAGGCAGGGCTGAATCGGGGTGTGGCCGTCCCTGTCAGGCACGCGGCGTTCGCCGTCAAGCATCGCGTAGTATTCGGGGTGATCGCCGTACTTGCTGGGCGGGAGGATGCTGAACAGGTTGTGCCCGTGTCCGTAGAAGGGAAGCGCCCTGTCGGCGTCGTCGATGCAGTTGCGCCTGATCCAGTTCGGATCGTTCCCGCTCCAGACGCGGAAGCCGAATGCCGGGCGCTCCGTGCGGTCCATCGGCGCGACTTTCACCGTCTTGCGCCTAGGGATGTCCTCAAAGATCGGATCGGCCATGCCCCAGAGGACGCCGAGTTCGTTTGAGAGCAGGTGGTAGACTCCATGTGAGATGCCTATCGCGTGTCTTCCGGCGATCACCAGCCGGGGTGTGCCGTTCTCCGACGTGGTGGCGATGCGATAGCCGTTGACTGGGAGGTCGTCGGGCACCGGGACGGCCTTCTGCGCGAATGCCGTCTGGCCGATGTGGACCTGTGCGATGGTCTGAGGCGCGTGCCCATCTTCGAGAACTGGCAGGACCCCGCCGCTCATCAGGGCGATCACCCGCACCAGGTCGCGTGCCGCCTCTCTGGCGCCGGGACCAAGCTCTGGTGCTAGCACGACCGTGGCATGCGGGCTGCCGTGCTCGACAAGGATGATCGGGTCGCCATGCATGGGACCGCTTCGGAGTGCATGGTTGAAATATTGGACTGTAGATCTCTCGGAGCTTCCGACGCGCGTAGAACGGGGAGATCTTTGACATCCTAATCGATCCTTCTTCTCCGGGTTTCAGGGTTGGCCATCTCAAGAACTGGACCAGCGCAAGGGAGGACCCCGGGCAGGGCGAGAATTACTGCTATGATCAAGGGGGTTTGGAACCGGGAGGCCCCAAGAGATGGTCAGGCACGGCGGCGGGCGAGGCGGGCTTGGAGGAGGAGGGCGGTGATGAGGGTGAGGATTGTGGTGGGATCGTTGCTGACCATTTTTTGAGTCCGTCGAAGAGGTAGGCCTCGCTTTATCTTTGGGGGATCCTGCATCAGCTTGGAGGCACGGAATGGTCTCATCGTTCCTTGCCATGGTCCTGGGTGTGCTTGGACCCGGGAGAGAGGGATGGCTACGCCGCGACCTGGAGGCCTGAGGTTTCGCCGGGAGAGTACGAAGCCATCGGCTTGAAACCCGGGCCCCCTTCAGTCCGGGTGGGCATTCCGGATAGCCGGTTGGAACCGGTGACCATGAAGGCGAGTGGTAGTCAAGGGGGCTGGCAAGGCAAAGGTTAATATATCTAGATATACCAAAGAGATTCTTAGGTATAGTAATGAGGGACCGGTACCTGGACGCTCTCCTCATCGAACTCGAGAAGAGGGGGGCAGCAAGGTTCACCGAGCTGAAGGACGTCGTCGGGAACCCGCGAACCCTGAGCAGGAAGCTGAAGGAACTCGACTCCCTCGGGATGATCAACTCCGAGAACAGTTCGTACTCCCTCTCGGCCAAGGGGAAACAGGCCGCGGAACTCTCCAGGAAGTGGCGAGAACTACTGGAATCAGGACCGCCCGACGATGGCGTGAAGAACATCGACCGCATCCCTCACCCCACCTTCTCCAAGGTCCTCTCGAGATACTGCAGGATCCTGTTGGACCACTTCGGAGAGAGGCTCTTCGGGGTCCTCGTATTCGGCTCCGTGGCCCGCGGCGACTGGAGCGCGAATAGCGACATAGACCTCCTCACAGTGGTTGCTGACTGGGACAAGCGATCCTGGGAGAGGAGCAGGGAGCTGACTAAGACCATCAACAAGCTTCGGGGAACCCGGGAATACCGGTGGTCGGTTGAGGAGGGGTATATGCCGGTCATCCAGCACTACCCTCTTGACGTGGAGGAGGCAAGGAATTCCCGCAGGATCTACCTGGATGCATCCGTGGACGGGCTGATTCTCTACGAGCGCGAGGAGTTCCTGTCCCAGGTGCTCAAAGATTTCCGGAGGAGAATGGCGGAACTGGGCGCGCGCAGGGCCTACCTGCCCCAAGGCTATTACTGGATCATGGAGGGGGTCGAAGTCGGGGAGGTCTTCGAACTTTGAAAAGCCTTGACGTCGCCAAGAAGGGCTTGGAGCGGGCCGGCAGGTGGTTGCGCGGCGCCGAGGTGGCGCTGGATGAGGAGCGCTGGGACGACGTCGTATACTCGGCTCAGATGGCTGTCGAACAGGCGTCGAAGGCGGTGCTATTTGCCCTCGGCGTGGATTTCCCAAGACAACACGATGTCAGTGGAGTATTGATCGACATGATGGATAGAGAGGATCTACCAGGAGATTTCAGGGGAGAGATACCCCAGATTGCCGCAGCGATCAGGGAACTGGCCGAGCAACGAGGACTGGCTGGCTACGGGTTTGAGGAGGGAATCACCGCGGACTACTTCGAGGATTACGCGCCCCAAGCGTACGAAATGGCGAGAAAGGTTCATCAATCCTGCAAGGCGTTTCTGAGGCAGACATTTCATCGGTAGAACAGGCGCCAGGTTAGCCCAGGGTTTGCCTCATCGTGACGCCCGGGATGCCTCGGGGTCAGCGACTTTCTCACCCAGGTCGAGCACATGTGGCTCCCAGTGTTCAACCCACCGGAGAGACTCATCGTAGTCGAGGATCCCTCGAAGGGGGAAAAAGGGCCATCGAGGAGCGCGGGCGAGGTGGCCACTGAGGTCGTTCCACCGCCGAGCCTCGTATCTGCCCGGAGGGAGTTCATCAAGCTTCGATGTCACGCTCTTACCTCCTAATCGCGTTCCCATGGCTGGCCGGGATTCCAGCTCAGCTCAGGCGCGCTGCGTGGATGGAAACAAGGCAACGGTACACAAGGTCATCGGTGGTTTGTGCAGAAACGATGGATTAAACACCTCGCGCAAACGCACAATATTCGTGGCTTGGGCACGTCGCGCAGGTTGCGCCAGGTGATGCGCCTTCTTGGCCCACATCTTTAGGATTTGTCGGTCGCGTCGCTCATACTTCGGATCGAAGTACTGGCTGGAGTCCTGCGTGAGGTAGACCACGACGTTTGGCGGCAGGCGCTGGATGGTCTTCGGCGG
>CAZJVP010000030.1:0-75111 GCA_964549615.1 uncultured Thermococci archaeon
CCTGGCGTTACTCCCTACATACACATGAAGGTCGAGCCGCTGCTCGAGGTCACCCCGGTTCAAGCATCCACGCTACACTATGCGGGAATCTCCTCGGATGACATCAGAAGGGCCATCCGGGTCTACATGCCTCGGACCTACCGTTCGCTCGTTGAGTCCTACGATGTCGTGATCATCAGCGATGCCAACACCGGCAGCTTCACCTCGGACCATCACAGGTGGTTTAAGGACAGCGTATCGGAGGGGATGGGCCTCGTGATGGTGGGCGGGTATGAGAGCTTCGGCGGGGTGGCCAACTACCCGAGCTGGGAGAACAGCCCGGTGGCGGACGTGCTGCCCGTGACGGTCGTCCCGGGACTCTACTGGGGAGGTCCCATGACGATAGTCAACGGGGAACACGTCTTCATGAGGAGCCTCCCGTGGAGCCCCAACCTGGAGTTCATGAGAAACTACGAGAGCAACATCGTGAAGCTCAGGGATGGGGCCGATCTGCTTGCCGTTGTGACGATAGGTTCCTGGGGAGGCAGGTACTACGCTGGGTACGAGAACCCCTTCTTCTCGACTTGGACATATGACAACGGAACGGTCTTCGCAATGACGGGGGACTGGACCCCTGCGGGAGGGTGGGCGTTCCTTCGGTGGGACTACCTGCCCGACTTCGTCACCAACCTCATGCTCTACTGTGCGAAGCGCCCCGTCCCCCAGGACCTGAGCCTCGTTCACACGCTGAGAAAGCAGGTAGCCATGCTGGGCTACCGGAGGCTGATAGCCGCGTCCCTTGTGGACTTCATCGAACGCTTCGGAGCAGATGCCAGGAAACTCCTGGTTGCGCTGGACGAGGTCGATTCGGCAAGGGACAGGGCCGCGGCCCTCTACCTGGATCTGAACTACGCCGAGGCACTCGAAGCGGCGAATGACGCGCTAAGGCTCATGGAGGAGGCCGAGCTGGTCGCGGAGAGGAGCAAGAGGGAGGCTCTCTTGTGGATCTACCTCTCGGAATGGCTCGTCGTGCTCTCAACATGCCTAATCTGCGGGTTCGCAGTCTGGGCGCTCATGGTCCGACACAGGCTGTATCGCGAGGTCGGGACCACCCGCTTTCAATGAGTCATAGAGGACAGCTGGCTTGAGCGGACGTAAGCCCTTCGCCGTCCGAAGTTGGATTGGTCACGGAAGGTTTAAGACCGGCCGCAACCTTCCTATGTGGGAATGTGAAGTGGGTGGCCAACGAACCCTTACACTTCTCGCCTCGGCGCTGGTCGGTGCATGCCTTATCGGCGAATGTCGGTGCCTAGAGGCATCCACGCCGCAAGGATTGAGGGTTCTGCTGATGGGCGTGGTGGACCGAAGCATAAACCCGCTCTCTGACTGGCTCTCCGCGGAACCCGGGACCACGTTCTCGGTGGTGCCGTCAAGGCTTTACAAGGGAAGCTGGCAGGATAGCCACGGGGAAGCATTTCAGGATGAGATAAGGCGCTTCATCAGGATATACTTCCCCCGGTCATTGGACGATCTCAGGAGCTACGACGTGATACTGTGCTCGTCGATCCTCGTCACAATGTATACCGTTTCCCAGATAGACTGGATGGTCAAGGCCATCCTGGACGGGACATGCGCGATAGCGGACACGGGAGGGATGATGGGCAAGAGCGTGCTGATGTACCTTCCCTGGGCCGAGAGTGCCATATCCGAAGCGTTCCCGTGCGACGCCGACGCCACAGCCGCCCTGTTTGGCCTGGGCGACGCGCCCAACCTCGGAGAGTTTCGCGTCAGGCTGAACCGGAACATCTCCGACCCGGTATTCACCCCCTTCATACCTTTTGGCATCGAGAGGTGGAGGGGATCATCCGGCAGGATCATGATCCCCCAAGCCGGATCGACCGTCTGGGGCTGGATGCACCTGGAGAAGGAGGTGTATCCCTGGGTCCTGTCTTGGCGCTACGGAAAGGGAATCACGTGGTCCGTCGCCGATGCGCCGAGATACCCCTTCTGGAGCAGGTACGAGGTCGGCTGGAGCGACAACGACTTCGGCATGGACATGTGGTTCAACATGATGTACTTCGGGACGCGACGGAAGCTCGTCACGGACGTCCCACTGGTCCACTCCGCCAGAGAATCTTTCGGGCTATTCCGCACCCAGGTTGAGACGGTCACGAACTTCCTGGATTTCGTTGAGACGTTCGGCGCGAACGCCCAGCCCCTGTTCAACGAGATTGCGAAGCTTGAGCCGGTTGTCGGCAAGGCGCAAAGGGAGTACGTAGCCCAAGAGTACGAATCCGCCTTGGACACGATGGCGCAGGCCTTGCGCTCCCTGACGCAGATCTCCCAGCGAGGAGCTACCTTGAGGACGAAGGCGTTGATGTGGGTCTACGTTGCAGAATGGACGGCGATCACGGGAGTCGCGTTGGTGTCCGGGCTCGCCCTTCATTCGCTCATGATCAAGAGGCGTCTCTACGCAGAGCCCAGCGTATCGAGACATCGGGCGGTCAACTGACGGCGGATATATGCCGCTAGCACCGCCGTCATCTTGTCGAGCTGTTCGACAGTTCAAATAGGCATGACCCTCGACCACCTCGGCATGGCACCCCGCCCTGCCGACGGGCCTAGGTTGAAGGCTAAAGACGAACTACGGTCCGTGCAGTCCAACCGCGCCCAGGCCGAGAGACGCAAACGAATTCCAGCGTGAGAGCAACACTGATCAGCTCATGCACAATGCACACGGGCGATGGGAATGCAGTCTTCATACCTCGTCGAGGGCCTCAACTTCTCACGCGCAGTGGTGATGGATGCCGGAACTGGGGCGGGCAATACCACCATTCTTCTCGCAAGAAAGGTTGCCCAGGCCGGAGGGAGAGGCAGGGTGGTGAGCATCGACACGGACCCTTCGGCCTTCGCGAAAGCCCGGCGGAGGCTGGGTGACCTAGAGCCCTTTGTTCAGTTCGTCCAGGCGGACCTGACCGACATGCCACAGATCGGGTCGGAGTCCTTCAACATCGTCGTCTGCACCGGCGCCCTATGCGCGACGAACGACCGCCCCCTGAGAGCACTGAAGGCGCTGGGCGAGTTCCACCGCGTGCTCAAGGACGGCGGCAGGCTCGTCATCGGCGAGGAGTATCCGTTGCCCAAGCCCACCCGACCCGAGGAGGATGTGCAAGCCTTGCGTTGGAACCTCTATAAGGCAGTATCGGAGCTAACGGGCAGGGGCCACTACACAGAGATCTACCCGGAGGAACTCGAGTTCGCCTGCGCGCTGGTGGGCTTCAGGCAAATCGAATGGCGAAGGTTCGACGGGGGGCCCATCCCCATGGCGACGATGGAAGAGTGGCGACAGGTCATGACTTCGCTGTCAAACCAGATCGAGGACGGAAGGACCCGGGAGGCCATCCTCAAACTCGTCTCATCCACCCATTCGCGTTACCTGAAGAGCGGCGGAAGATGCCCACCGACCTATGTGATGAAGATGAAGAAGTAGTTGACGATCGGGCTACCCGAGGCTCGTCTCAGCACGGATTTCACCACCCTGCGAGTAGCTTGCCAGCATGCGAATCCAAGCCACCCGAAGAAGCGGACTGCTCAAGGACCGGTATGGCCGAATGACGATAAGCTTTATCCCGACACGGAACAGCACGGATGCCAGATGCAGGTACGCATGGTCCACCCCTACCCGGGCGACATCCTATATGATAGTGATGGCAAGACCACCCGTGCCGGCCTTCGCATCATTGCGGCGGTGGACGGACCCGCCAACGGCATGGTCTATCTGAACGGTCAGCAGCCCTTTCGTTCCGAGCCTAGGGCCCAAGGCACCAAGAGGTACTTTTTCCGCATCACCCTCTCCGACACGATCAGCCGCATGGTGGCGGAGGCGATCGCCCCGGGAGGCGCCGCCCTTGATTCTGCAACCCTGCTGTGGGATCGGGACTCATTCAAGAGGTATCGTTTCTCCGTCGATGACAACATCCTTTTTCTGAAGGATCTAGCCGAGACTCCCCATCGATCGATCTTTGACCATTGGTACATGGCGTTCTGGCTCCGCATGCATCGAAGGTACGGCGTCAAGGTGCACTTCAACATTTACTTCAGGACGGAGGGTTTTGATCTCACCCAGATGCCCGACCGCTACAGGACGGAGTGGCAGAGGAATGCGGACTGGATCCGCCTAACATTCCACGGCCTTCAGGATGAACCACCCAGGCCCTACATCGATGCCTCCTATGAGAAGATGAAGAGAGATTTCCTCTTGGTGACCAACGAGATCAAGCGTTTCGCGGGGCAGGAGCTGCTGAGCCCCTTCACCACCATCCACTGGGGCGAGGCACCGGTCAACGCGTGCCGGGCCTTGAGGGACAATGGCATCAGAGGACTGGTCGGCTACTTCGAGCTCGATCCGGGAACGGGAAGGCCGATCGTCTCCTACTACCTGGACAAAGAGAAGGTCCTTCACCTGAACGGTCGCGACTGCTGGTATGACGCGGATGAAGGCCTGTTGTTCGTCAAGCATGACCTGGTCGTCAACGCGGTTCCCCTCAAATCCATTGCGCCTCACCTCGAATCGGTTGCGTCCGACCCACACAGGAGCGAGGTGATGGAGGTGATGGTCCACGAGCAGTACTTTCGCCCCGAGCTTGGCTACTTCCAGCCAGACATCGAGGAGAGGGTGGCCGCTTCGCTGGAATGGCTGCGGGCGCACGGATATAGGTCCGTCTTCTACGACCAAGGACTCCTTGGCGCGCCATCCCTCCCGGCGAACTGGTGGTCGGCTCTGCAACCTGGGTCCAGGCCTTAGGCCAGCCCGCTTCGCCCAAGCAGCCATCCCCTTCGCCGCTGGCAAGAGTTTTGAGGTGGCAGGCAACCGTCCTGCGGCGAACCTTGTTCTGATCGCAAGCTCATCCCAGCCTGAAAGTTCGACGTGGGGAGAACTCGCGGCCACATGTCTGCGGCAGGGAGCATAGAGTTGAGATCACCGACATCGGGGACGGGCTGCCGGGAACCCCCCATGTGCCTAGATCTGGAACACTGCTACTCAAGCTCTTGCCGCAACGACCGATTCGTCCCGCGCCGGAAGGCAAAGGCGTCATCGGTTTCCGTCAAAGACGCGGTTTTGGTGACGATCGGTCCGCACGAGGATTGGCAGGTGCAAACGAATGCCACGTTCAGGGTCTTGGACAAGCCTGCCGTCGAGGCGTCCTACAGGTTTCCGCTCCTTCAGATCGTTCCGGGCCCTTGGGTTCGACCGAATCTTGCCGACAACGGACGCGGGCTCTTGGCACGAGACCTTGCGCAGGCGGACAACATCCGGGCTGTCTACGCGGAGAATTGGCAGGGGCCGACATCGAGCTGACCACCGACGAAGGCTTCTATGACTACCCTCTCATGGTGACTCCCGTTGGCAACAAATCAACCATCCTACCCGTCGCCGATTCCGCGTGCTGCTCGAACCTCCCGCCGAACCGCCGGCGGAATACGCACGACCTCTCACCGCTCGCCGGGGACGTCAAGGAGGGAGGGGAAGCCTCGTCCCGTACGTGGCTAGCGCGCTGCGACCTTGGTTGCCTTGATGATGCGATCCAGCTCTGTGAGGAGCCACAAGTCGAGAGGCCGCCGAGCGATGATCTGGCGCCATCAACGATCGTCCCAAAGCCGCCGAAAGCCATTCGACCTACGGAGACTGCTCGCCGTACCTCACCGTGACCTTCCTGATTATCACCCAACAGCCCATGAGCAGCAGGATCCCGGACAGCACCTGGGCGATGGTCAGCAACTCGCCCAGTATGAAGTAGGCGAAGACGATGGTGAGAAGGGGCTTGAAGGTCATGATGTTCGCCGGGAGCGTGGCCCCGAGATGCCTGATCGCCACGTAGTTGGTCACGTTGCCAAGGCCAACGCAGACTATCCCAGACCCCACGAGAAGAAGATTCACCGCCCATCCCACCGAGGCGACCCTGGTTATGTCGCCGAAAAAAAGCACTATGGGGAGGAACACCGCCGAGGCTAGAAGCTGTACGATGGGCATGGCAGCCAGCGCCTCGAAATCGTTGACTATCTGTTTGATGCTGACAACGTAGGCTCCCCAGAAGAAGGCCGACACTATCGTCAAGATGACGCCCATGTTGAACTCAAGGTTCACTTCAGGTGCCCCTAGCACGAGGCCGAACACCCCCGCCACGATGAGGAAGTTGGCGAGGACGAAGTACCGCGACCTCATCACCCTTCTTTCCGACTCAAAAAAGATGTACGATAGCACGACGATGAAGGCCATGCTCATCCTGTTGACCAAGCCTGCCAGGCTGGCGTTGGTCATATACACCCCCGCCACGCTGGTCATTTGAAACAGCGAAACTAGGATTGCTGGAATCAATAGCAGCCTGATCCTGCTTACTGCCCTGACCAGGGCATCCCTCATCAACAGGAAGCACAGGGCCCCCAAGAACGCGCCGGAAGCAAGATAACGGTAGAAGCTTTGTGTGAAGATGTCGAAGTCGCTGGCGAGAATCTTGATGAATATCGTGGGCCATGCCCATATGAATGCCGTCACCATCGTTGCGGCCAGCCCGAGCGTTTTGCCCTGGCTGCTCACGTCGTGCGGCAAACGGTCACCGGAGAACGAGGCGGACACGGGCATGATGGGTTCATTTATCCTTCCTTGTCCAGTCAGGACAGGCAAGGGCATGCAGGCCCCCTTCTGCCTCGGCCCAAGCCGGCTCTCAAGTTACTGGCGTAGGGAGACGAAGGTACGGCCCATGCACGGTCGACAGGTGGCTCAGGGTCGGGCGGATTCGCATTGCCTTGTGGTGCCGTGGGGCTAGCTGAAGCCCTTGCGAAAAGAGCCCTTGAATTGCTTGATGTTGGCCCTCTCCACCTTCACCAATACCTGCCTGTGCTGCTCTCTAGCGTGCGTCCTGAGCTTCTCCTCCACCGTTGCCCAGTCCGAACCTGTGAAGGTTTCCTGGCAAAGGGAGCACGTGGCTTGCCAAAAGGTCATGCGGCGACGGTTGGACCGCTCAGAGAAAAAGCTGACGTTCTAGAACTCAAGGATCGTGTCCTCAGTGGCTCCTTGCGGTTTCCTCGTAGGGAAGGTTGCGCCCAAAGGGGAATCTGGATGGCGTCCACGGCCGCTGCAAGTCCTCAGCATCGGGAACCCGAGGCGCTGAAGAAGACCACTAGAGCATCGCCGACCGCGGATGGCGCCATCTTGGTGCGCAGACTTCCGACGTCTACGACGAACGGGCCCGTAGGGATTTGAACCCCAGACCTATCCCCGAAGGCGAGATCCTTCCATGGGTTAAGAGCCCATCGCTGTTGATTCCCAAGCGGGAACTACCAGACTAAGCTACGGGCCCGAGAGCCTTTCCCCCTGAAAAAACCTTATATATCTTTTCGGCTGCGCCGGCTGCGCCCGACCCGTTGGCCAAGCACGACTTCGAGCGCCTCGCGCTCGGCGAAGTGGAGCCTCCCAGGCACGACCAGGCAATGTGGCGGGGGCCCGAAGTCGAACTGGACGAGATCCCGAACCCTTCCCGCCCTCACCATCTGATCCGGCGAGGACACTCTCGCAAGGCCCACGGCCAGCGTGCTGCGTCCGATCAGGCCTAGGCATCTTTTGCCCTCGGCCGCCAGAAGGGATTGCAGGGCCTGTCCTATCGACATGTGTCTGCCCCGCTCCGAGTCCACATCCAGCAGGAATAGCGTGTGCAGCCCCCGTGCCCTGTTTTCCTTAAGGACATCGTAGGGCTGTTGGGACGGAAGAAAGGAGATTGTAGCCATCCTGCCGAAGCGCGTTGCCAAAAGACAGCTCTCCCCGATCGCCGCAGACAGTATGGATGAGGAGTGGATGACTCTGCTTGTATGTCCGGCCCTAGCGGCCTGCACCCTGAGCGAAATGTGGGTTGTCGAGATCATTGGATCCCCCGGCACGAGAAGGGCCACGTCGCCCGCTGACAGAGAGTTCATGATTAGGCTACCGTCCTCAACCTGCTCGCGGTTGAGCATCTCCACCCTCCGGGCAAAGAGATCGGCAAGGGACGAGGGTTCCAGGCCCGGCATCGGGCTGGTGTAGGTTTCGCAAAAGACGCGGCTGCACCTCGCGACGACGTCCAGCGCCCCCCTCGTGGTGTCGTCAGGGCTCAGACCCATGCCCACCAGAAACAGACATGCCAAGGCGCTGTGGTTCCTCACAGGATGCAAGATATATCTATCCTACAGCCCTGGGATGAAGCCGAAGAACTTGACCTTCCGCTACCTTGAGCACACGGCGGACATAGGCGTCGAGGTGGTCGCGCCAAGCCTTCCGGCCGCCTTCTCCGAGGCCGGGGTCGCCCTTTTCGGAATCATGACCGACATCTCGGGCTTCAAGCCGGCCCACCCAGTCGGGATCACGGCAACCGGCCACGATATGAAGTCGCTGCTTTACGCGTGGCTCGAGGAGCTGATCTACATCTTCGACACCTCCCGGATGGTCTTCGTCAGGATAGACGTTGAGAAGCTCTCGCTCGATCCCCCGTCCATCGAGGCGACGGGCTGGGGCGAGGCTTTCGATCCGGCACGGCATGAGCCGAGGACTGGCGTCAAGGCGGTGACTTATCACCGAATGAAACTTGACGAGAGGGAGGGCCGCTGCATTCTCACGTACTTCGTCGACATATAAGCCGGGACGTTGGGACGGCAATGGGTCCGGTCTTTAAGGCGCCGGGATCCGGACATTCGACCATTTTTGGTCGGTCGCTCCTGGGAAGGCGAAGACGCCGTTAAGACCTCAGGCAGACATCAAGGCGAGGATCTCCTCTCCTCCGATGCCTCCTTTGTTTGCGGTTCTCGTGCACTTCTCTCCGCCGAAGCCAGCGCCGATCTGGACTCATCAAGCACCTTCACAGAAACATTCATCTAGTGCCGGCCTCCATGCGAAGCGGGTGTGAGGGGCGAGGGAGGGTTCATGAAAGCCGCCGGAGGGGGGCACGATGCCAGATCCTGGCTACTCCTCTCGGCCGTCCTTGCCCTGGCTTGGTCGCTCTTCTTCGGCCTTTCCTTTACAGGTATTCAGGGAGAGAAGCGGCTCGGCCTCGCCCTCCAGTTTCTGTTCGTAGGCGTGGTCGCGGTGTCGATCATGATGCTTGCACTCGGCACGCCGACGACATCCAAGGCTGCATTTCGGTTCCTGGCAATCTGGGGCGTCTCCCTACCGTTGACCGTAACCTATCTCTCGCCCATCGCGCACAGGGGCGCCCTCCCCCTAGCGGCCAACGCCATTTTCATCGCCCTCGCTCTCGCGTGGGCGAACTGGACCGCCGCTAGCCTTGATCGCCAGGCCATGCGCACTCGTCTATCGGCACTCGGGACGGGATGCCTCACGGCTGGCGGAGCCCTGGGGATCTGGGCCTGGGGATCTGCCACGGCTGGGGAGTGGCCCATGGAACCGTATCTGACCTACATGTCCCAACAGCCTCTCCTCTACGCGGGCCTGTTGCTTGTGGGCATAGGGGCGATCCTCCGGATCCTTGCGACGCCCCGAGAATTGGCATGCTTGTCAGCGGTACTTCCGCGGCTGCATCGGGCCCTGCTGAGCAGGCTCAAGGGACTCGTCATCTTGGCGCTCGTTCTAGTCGTCTTTGTCGGTGTCGTCGTCCTGTGCAAGGTCTTCGCCGTGCCGTTCCCAAAGGAATTCGAGAGGGTGGACGCCACGCACGGGGCAGGGAAAAGCCTGATCAGGGCCGCAGAGAGACTCGACCTCTCGAAGTTCTTCACAGCAACAGGGAGCCAACCGCCACCTCGCTACCAAGAGCCACCTCCCTACGTGGACGGACGCATCCTGCGGCAATATGTTGCGAGATCTTGGAGATTCAGGCTCCGCGTACCCGACAATCCGGGCTTCCGTGAGAACGGGTGGCTCAGGTATGGCGCGAAAGTCGATTTCTTCAATGGGACCGTGGCGCGCAAAGGACCGGGCCTCATGGTCGCCAGCGCCGATCTATCCACAGCAGTGAGGGCGCCAGGAGCCTACTGGTATAGGGAGGTGAACGAGACCACGATACGGGAGGGATTCGTCGTCAGGATGTCTCTTTCATACGGGGAGGTATATGCCAATCTCGGCGGGAAAGGCTTCGACCTGGATGACCAGTACTTCATCTTCGACGAGCAGAGGCAGCTTGTCGCGATCCTAGCTCCGCTCATCCGCATCTGGCGGGCCTAGCGGCGGGCCAATAATCCAAGACTCCAGGTCAACCAGCACAACGATGGCCGATGTCGCCGAAGACACGAACGGGCCCACGATGCAGGGATGCAGCTACGGCCTGAAACTGGGCATCGGGGGTAGGTCCTCTGGCCTCCGTGCCCTAGCCCGGATGAGATAGGCCTCCAGCCACCCCCTGTTCCGGTCGGGCGCCCCGACGCTCTTCACGATCTTCTCGTGGTCAAGCGAGTTGATCCTGTCGTTCGCTGCTCTCAGCGCATCCATGCAGTTCTTCAACGCCTGTTCGACCGGGATGCGCTCGGGGTTGATGTCGATGCCGAAGTAGCCCCTGTAGCCGTGCATCTTGAGCACGTAAAGCGCGGCCTCGGTCTGCTCGGGACCTATCACCCCAACGTCCAGGTCCTGGTCGTAGTTACCCAGGGGCTGGCTGTTCCAGTGGGTGTGGGCGAGCTTCCCGTACTCCATCGCGAGGCTGAAGGCATAGGGAAGATCTTCGTAGCCCATCAGCACATGGCCGACCTCCGGGTTGAGGGTCACTAGGGAATGCCCCTTCTCCAGAAGCTTGCGGTTCTCCTGCGACTTGAGCATCGACTCAACCTTCTGGGCCATTAGTATGCCCTCGGCCGTCGTTCCGTACAGGATCTTGCCCCTAGGCTCGTACGGCTTGGGTTCCTCGGCCACCCTCACCCCGGGAACCGCGTCCATGGCCTCTGCAAGTCCGGAGGCGAACCTGTCCCTGGCAGCCATGAAGTCGATTCCGAACGGGTTCTCGTAACCATCGATCCCCGGCCAGACTATAGCGAAGTCCGTGCCCAGTTCCTTGTTCAGCTCAAGGGTCCTCTTCGTCCTCTCTATGGCGGCCTGCCTGGCCTTGGGCAGGGGCGAGGAAAGCGCCCCGAACTCGAACTGCTTCTCGTAGAAGAGGTTGGGCACTATCGTGATCAGCCTTATTCCCGACGACCTTTCGAGGTCCTTGAAGAGGTCCAAGTTCGCCTCGTTAACCTCGTTCGGGTAGTGGGCCTCCAAGCCCTTGAGCCCATAGTCGGCCAGCGCCGCCGCCTTCTCTAGGCGCTGCTCCATTGTTAGGTCGTCCACGTATCTCTCGTGGAACCGCCCCCCGCCAGGCGCGAAAAACCAGACGCCTGCCGAGAACTTGAGATCCAGCTTAAACTTCTCCAAGTGCTCTATCATCTCAGCCGGAGTGCGCCTCGTCATCTGATCCCTAAGATCGATCATGCGCGCAACCTCGGGCCGTGAAGCATCGTCTGGACTATTTAGATCTTCCCCGAGGCTGGCTTCCGTTCGCGATCCGGCCTGAGGAGCGGCTACCAAGCTAGATTGGACAAAAGAGTTTTCAAATGCCGGACCGACCGGAGCATGGCCGCCCGCGACTCACGTCTTTCTGGTCGGCAGGTGTTCTGAACGATGCACAGGGACCTGAAGAAATTGTCGGAAGAGATCTACGAGGTTCCCCTGGGTTATAAGCCCGGAATGAAGGTGCCCGGAAGGATCTATGCAGATGAGACCCTATTCAAACAAATCGAGGCTGGCACCATCGATCAGGTGGCCAACGTCGCCTGCCTGCCGGGCATACAGAGGTACTCGATGGCCATGCCCGATGCTCACTTGGGTTACGGCTTCGCCATAGGCGGTGTTGCCGCGTTTGATATGGAGGAGGGGGTATTGAGTCCAGGCGGCATCGGCTACGACATCAACTGCGGGGTCAGGCTGCTCAGGACGAATCTTGATCGCTCGTCGGTGGAGCCGAAGCTGGAGGCCCTCATAGAAGCCGCCTTCAGGAATGTTCCCTCGGGCCTGGGGAGCGAAGGGAAGATCAAGCTCTCCCAAAGGGAGATCGACGAGGTCCTGGAGGAGGGCGCCGCATGGGCAGTGAGGCACGGATTCGGGTGGGAGCGCGACCTAGAATATATGGAGGAGAAGGGAAGGCTGCCCGAAGCCGATGCGTCGCAGGTGAGCAGCAAAGCCAAGCAGCGCGGCATACCGCAGCTGGGAAGCCTCGGGTCCGGAAACCATTTCCTGGAGATACAGTACGTGGACAAGATCTACGATGAGGATGCAGCGAAAGTGATGGGCATAGACCGCGTCAACCAGGTCACGACGATGATCCACACCGGCTCTCGAGGATGCGGCCACCAGATCTGCTCCGACTACCTGCGGGTGATGGAGTCCGCGGCGAGGAAATACGGCATATCCCTGCCGGACAGGGAGCTTGCATGTGCCCCGGTCGAGTCGCCGGAGGGACGGTCGTACTTCTCGGCGATGTGCGCGGGAGCAAACTTCGCCTGGGGAAACAGGCAGATGATCATGCACTGGGTCCGGGAGTCGTTCGAGAAGGTCTTGGGACAGAGCGCGGAGAGCCTCGAGATGGAGCTGATCTACGATGTTGCCCACAACATCGGGAAGAAGGAGAGGCACGTCGTGGATGGCCGGAAGGTCGAGCTCTGCGTGCATCGAAAGGGTGCGACTAGGAGCTTCGGCCCCGGCAGCGAGGCGATCCCATCCGACTACGCCAGAATAGGGCAACCGGTGATCATCCCCGGGGACATGGGGACCGCCTCCTACCTCCTGGTAGGCACCGAGAGGGCCATGGACGAGACCTTCGGCTCCACCTGCCACGGCGCTGGCAGATCGCTCAGCCGGGCCGAGGCAAAGAGGAGGTTCTACGGCGAGAAGGTGAGAAGCGATCTCAGGGCAAGAGGGATAATCGTCAGGGCGGCGAGCATGCCCGTGGTCGCCGAGGAGGCCCCCGGCGCCTACAAGGACATAGATAGGGTTGTCGAGGTCTGCCACAGGGCGGGCATAAGCAGGAAGGTAGCTAGGCTGCGGCCTATGGCTGTGGCCAAGGGGTAAGCCGCCCGGAATCTTTGAGGTGATGGAAGTGTTCAAGTTCGCCGTCGACCAGGTCGAGTACGATATCTGCGGGCTTAGGATCGGGGGACAGCCAGGGGTTAACCCCACGGTGGGCATACCCAGCATCTTCTTCACCGGCCACAGCATCGTGACCGACGATAGGAAGGGCATCTTTGAGGAGAAGAAGGCCGAGAAGCTCGTCAACGAACTCGAGGTGCTGAAGGATCAGACGGGCATACCCTACATGTTGGACGTCGTCGGCAACTACCCCGAAGCCCTGCGGAGGTACGTCGATTGGGTGGCCGATAAGACCGAGGTTCCCTTCCTTTTGGATGGGATCACTGCATCCGTCAGGGTTCCGGTTGCCAAGCACTGCTCGGAAGTTGGCCTGGCGAAGAGGGCCATCTACAACTCCATCTCGCCCGACCACACGGAGGAGGAGGTCAAGGCCCTCAGCGAGCTGGATCTCGAGGCGTGCGTGCTGCTGACTTTCGATAAGCGGGTCATGTCCGCGGCCGGCAGGCTCGACGTCCTGGAAAAGGATCTGCTTCCCCTAGCGAAGAGGATCGGCTTCAAGAAGTTCCTGGTCGACACCATGGTTCTGGACGTACCGAGCATTGGGACGGCGAGCAAGGCATGCTACATGGTCAAAGAACGGTTCGGCCTGCCGGTCGGCTGCGGAGCCAGCAACGCGACCACCCAGTGGGAGAAGGTGAGGTCGGATCGCGATGTCTACAGGTCGGCCCACATTGCCTCAACGATCACATCGGTGGTGCTGGGAGCAGACTTCGTCATGTACGGCCCGGTGGGCTACGCACCGTGGGTGACGTGGGCGATCGCCGCGGTGGATGCGTTCGCTGCCTACCAGAACAGGTGGGAGTATAACACCAGGGCGTCGCCCGGCCATCCTCTGACCAAGATCTTCAGATAGGAGTTCGCTGGGAGGTGGCGAGCTTGGATCAAAAGGCGGGGTTCGGAGACAGGGATATTGGCATATACTATTGGGCGAAAGGAAGGAAGCTTGCGCAGATCTCCATGATCCTCAAGGACGTGCCGGGTGCCCAGAGCAGGGTTCTGTCCATTCTCGCCGAGCACGGGATCGACCTGAAGCTCGGTTGGTTTGACACCACGGAGCGCGGGGTGAAGGGCAGGTACAGCGCGTTCGTGGACGTCACAGGGTCGGACGCCGACGTCAAGCAGATCCGCGAAGAGATCATGGCGACCAAGCTCGTCTATCAGATGGAAATCCAGACGGCCAAGGATGTCATCTTCGATGCTCACTTCAGGGGGCTACGCATGACCGATCGCGACATCTTCCCCATCGGCCTGAGCGAGTGGTCGGAGATGAAACGCAACGTCAACCCAAAGGTGCTCAGGAACATGGGACGATCGGTTGGCGAGGTCATCGTGGACTACTGGCTCGACGTCATAGGCGACCTGAGCAACAGCCTTTCGCTCTGGGAGCGAATACTGGAGTCAAGATCGATAGGGGATCGCGTGACGATAGACGTCAGCAAGGGGTTGGTGGTGATCGAGAACTGCTTCGCCTCCCGGGAATACCGGGCCGGCCGGCCGTCCTGCTACGAGGTGTGCGGCATACTGGAGGCTATACTCTCCCACATCCTGGTGGAGAAGGTGAAGGTCGAGGAAGTCGAGTGCCTCGCCAATTACCAGCAGAGATGCGTTTTCAAGATGGATCTAACCTCGACCAAGAAACTGAGGGAATTCGAGAAGATAAGTGAAAGGCTGGATAGCCTGTAGGTGAGATGATGCGCACCATCAACATAGGCATGGTGGGCCTGGGCACGGTGGGGGGCGCCACATACTCGATCCTTCAGGGCCAAAAGAAACGACTGGAGTCAAGGATAGGGGCAGGCCTTGAGGTCAGGAAGGTGGCGGACAAGAGGCCCGAGACGAGGGCGAAGTTCGACGTCCCGAGAACCGTCTTCACCACGGACGCGCAGGACGTCCTTGACGATGAACGGATAGACATAGTCGTCGAGCTCATCGGAGGGCTTGAGCCGGCAAGATCCTTCATGATGAAGGCGCTCGAATCCGGCAAGACGGTGGTGACGGCTAACAAGGAGGTGCTGGCTCGAAGCGGGGCCGAACTCGTCGCCCTTGCCCGCCGGAACGGCGTGGGGCTCTACTTTGAGGCTTCCGTTTGCGCCGGCGTTCCCCTCCTGCGCGGCATACATCAGGGGCTTGCCGGAAACAATATCTCGGAGATCTACGGGATCGTGAACGGAACCACGAACTACATCCTGAGCAAGATGAGCTTGGAGGGCATGGAATTCAGCGAAGCGCTCAGTAAAGCGACCAAGATGGGATACGCAGAGGCCGACCCGTCCTACGACATCGACGGGCTGGATGCGGCCCACAAGATCGCCATCCTAGCGTCCATAGCATTCGGCAAGTGGGTTACCGTCGACATGGTCTTCAAAGAGGGGATAAGGCACGTTGCCCAGAGGGACATAGGGTACGCTAGGGAACTGGGCTACGCCATCAAGCTCCTCGCCATCGGGAAGAAGACGGCCAAGGGCCTAGAGGTCAGGGTACACCCGACCCTGATACCCAAGGACCATCTGCTCGCCTCGGTCATCGACATATACAACGCAGTCTTCGTCAACACCGATTGCGCCGGGCCGACGGTCTTCTACGGCACGGGCGCCGGAGGCCCAAGCGCGGCGAGCGCGGTCGTTGCGGACATACTCGACGCGTCAAGGTCCATCCTCTCCAACTCGAGGATGGGCTTTGAGAGCGGACTTGGGATCGAGGCCACGAACGACGTCGTCGATATAGGAAGCCTCGTGACGAAGTACTACATCAGGCTCAGGGTCATCGACAGGCCGGGTGCCCTAGCAAGCATAGCCGGCGTCTTCGGCCAGGAGAAGATAAGCCTTGCAAGCGTGCGGCAGACGGAGGAGCGGAAGAAGGTGGTTGACCTGGTCTTCATGACCCACGAGGCCCTTGAGAGCAACGTGAGGAAGGCCTTGGCGCGCATAGCCGATCTCGAGGTCGTAAAGGAGGTCAGCTCTTGCATGAGGGTCGAGGACCGGATTTGAAGGGGACCTGGGCGGGCGTCATAAGGGCCTACTCTAGCTTCCTTCCCGTCACCGATTCGACCCCAGTGATAACCCTCAACGAGGGCAACACGCCGCTTGTTCCGTCGGTCTACCTCGGCCCCCGCGCAGGCATCGATCTTTACTTTAAACTGGAGGGGCTCAACCCGACGGGGTCATTCAAGGACCGTGGCATGACGGTTGCGGTCTCAAAGGCGGTCGAGCAGGGCTCGGACATGGTCATGTGCGCCTCGACCGGGAATACCTCCGCGTCCGCGGCCGCCTACGCGGCGCGGGCCGGCATCCGCTGCGCCGTGTGCATCCCGAAGGGTGCGATAGCGAAGGGGAAGCTGGCCCAGGCACTCGTGCACAATGCAACCGTGATCGCGGTCGACGGAAATTTCGACGATGCGCTCAGGATCGTGCGCGCCATCACGGACCAGTATCCCGTGACGCTGGTCAACTCCTTGAACCCATTCAGGATAGAGGGCCAGAAGACGGGGGCCTTCGAGGTGTGCGACCAGCTCGGTCGCAACCCGGATGTGCTGTGCATCCCGGTGGGAAACGCCGGCAACATAACCGCCTACTGGAAGGGCTTCAAGGAGTACATGGCCGCCGGGAAGGTGCAAGGCCGGCCCAGGATGCTAGGGTTCCAAGCGGCAGGCGCGGCACCGATAGTCCTGGGCAGGATCGTGGAGAAACCAGAAACGATCGCGACCGCCATAAGGATCGGCAATCCCGCGAGCTGGAAACAGGCCACGGAAGCGGCCCGCGAGTCGAACGGGTCCATCACAGCGGTGACGGATGAGGAGATAACGAAGGCCTACAAGGCTCTCGCCTCCAAGGAGGGGCTTTTCGTCGAGCCGGCCTCAGCCGCATGCGTCGCAGGGGTGGCAAAGGCGTTGGAACGAGGCGAGATCGAAAGCGGGGCCACCGTGGTCTGCGTGCTGACGGGGCATGGGCTCAAGGATCCGGACATGGCGATCACCATCATACCGGAGCCCAAGATCCTTCCTCCGAGCGTCGAGGAAGTCGCCCAATACCTTGGCCTCCGTGATCGGAGAGTCATGCATCGGGCAGCTGATGCAACCTGAACTCCCGGTGGATGGACAGAACGACCCTAGCGGAGTCCTGCTTTCTGACCAAGAAGGAGATATTCATCTCCGATGAGCCCTGCGCAATCATGATCACGCTCGCGCCAGCGTCCGCAACCGCCTTGAAGACTCGGGCTGCGACGCCCGGGGTGCCCTTCATCCCGGAACCGACGACCGACACTATCGAGACATCCTCGTCGAAGGCGATCTCCCTTACGGCTGCATCGCCCCTGAAGGCGGAAGAGAGAATCCTGCGGCAGGCAGGTATGTCCGACAGCTTGACGGCTATGGTTATGTTGGTCTCCGAGGAGCTCTGGGAGATCATCATCACGTTCACCTTCCCCCTCGCGAGCGACTTGAAAACCTTGGCCGCGACGCCGGGCAGGCCGACCATGCCGGTGCCCGAAACCGATATCAGGCCGACGTCGTCCATGCTGGTCACGGCTTTGACAGCGCCCGGGACCTGCGTCGTCCCGTTGCTGATGAGGGTCCCGCTTCGGTCTGGGGCCGTTGCGTCCTTCACCCTGATCGATATCCCAGCCTGCATCGCAGGCCCCATGGTCCTAGGGTGGAGGACCTTCGCGCCGAAGTAGGCGAGCTCGGCAGCCTCCGCGTAGGAGATGAAGGGTATCGTCTTTGCCTCGCTCACGACCTTTGGATTGGCGGTCATTATGCCTCCTACGTCCTTCCATATCCAGATCTCGTCGACCCCAAGGCATGCACCAAGGATGGATGCCGTATAATCCGACCCACCCCTGCCGAGGGTCGTGATCGCGCCGGACTCGTCCTGGGCAGCGAACCCGGTTACGACCGGGGTGATGCCCTCTGAAATGAGGGACTCCAAGCGGCTCTTGATGGTGGTCCTGCAGACATCCATCTTCGGCATGGCATCCCCGAAGTTGGAGTCGGTCACTATCCCTGCCTCGCCGCCGGTCAGGTCAACGGCTCGAACGCCCAAAGACGACAATGCGGCGGCAAAGATGGGGGTTGAGAGGCGCTCGCCCATCGACGCTATCCTGTCCATCGTCCTAGCCGAAGCATCCTTCCCAGCGATGTGCGCAAGATCCGTCTTCAGGAGCGCAACGAGACTCCTCAGCTTCGACGAGATCTCCTTCGCACCCGGATCCGCTACCTCCCTTGCCACTGAGATGTGATCCTCCAGAAGGCGATCGCAGAACTGGTCGATCACCGCTCGCGCGTCAGATCGCTTGGCCGTTTCGAGATCCTTCGCCACCTTGAGGAGTCGGTCAGTAATGCCCGAGAGGGCCGAGGTGACGACAACGACCTGGTCGCCGCGCTCCACCTGCCTCTTCACCAGTCGCGCGCACTGCTTGATGCTGTCCGCCGAATTGAGCAACCCGCCACCAAACTTCATGGTCAACTTCATTCTTTTCCCTCCAGTTCACGCAGCTCTTCCTGGAGCGCTGGCAGGAAGACGCCTACGTCCGATACGACGCCAAGCACCTGGGCCGACCCCCGATCCAGAAGTTTGGTGACGGCCGACGTGCTGATGTCCACACAAACCGTCCTGACCGCGGATGGCAGGAGGTTGCCGACGGCGATGGAATGGAGCATCGTAGCGAACATCATCACCATCTCGGCTCCCCTGAGTGCCTCCCTCATCCTCTTCTGGGCCTCCATCACGTCCGTCACCACATCGGGCAGGGGGCCGTCATCCCTTATGGAGCCCGCCAGTACGAATGGCACGTTGTTCCTGACGCATTCGTACATTATGCCGCTCTTCAGGACCCCGGCCTCCACGCAGGCTCGAAGGCTTCCATGCTTTCTGACCTCGTTTATGGCCATAAGGTGGTGGCTGTGGCCTCCCTTGTGTCTCTCCGCAGTCGAGATGTCGGTGCCAAGCGAGGTCCCGAAAAGCGCACACTCGACATCGTGGGCCGCCAGCGCATTCCCGGCCAAGAGACAGCCGACGAACCCACGCCTTATCATCCAGGCTAGGGAGGGTGCCGCGCCGGTGTGCACGACCGCCGGTCCGGCAACGACGACGACCTTTGCATTACGGCTGCGCAGCTCGTAGATATCCCGGGCTAAGCGCGAGACAACGGTGGCCACGGGCTTCTCCGAACTGGCGGTGCTCGTCATGAACTCGAATATGCCCGTCGACTGCCTCGGACGCTCGGGCGGTATGACCCTGACCCCCTGGTTCCCGACCACAACCCGATCGCCCTTCTTGACGTCCGACATGGGCACGCACATGGCCTTCCCGTCCTTGAGGACTATGGCACAGTCCATCTCTATGTCGGAAGCCTCCACCCACCGGCCGCCGAGGTTGACGAAGGTCGCGTGGTTGGTCGTCGAGTAGAACCCTGACGGCAAGACACCGTCGCGGGGAGCTGGCTCGGTCCTCACGGGTTCCATCTCCGGCAGCGCGGCACCGAGTTCCCTCAGCTCGCTCAGCAGTCTGTCAAGATGCTTCCGATCCCTTCCCTTGATCAGCATCCTGACGAATGATCTCTCCGTCTTCTTCTTGCCGACGTTGAACTCCAGGAACTCGAAGTCCCCGTCAAGGTCCATGATAAGGTCCAATGCCTTGGGAAGGATCCAGCTATCGATTATGTGGCCTTCTAGGACGATCTCCTTGACCTCCATTCTACTCGCCTCGCAGTCGTTGGGTGAGCATGGCTATCTCCGCATCGGCCATGCCGAGTGATCTGAGCATTGACTCAGCCATCTCCGGACGCTTGTCGTGGATGACTTTTAGATACGGCATGAAGTCGGAAAGCACGGTCCTCGTGGACATGTGGCATCTCGCCCCTATCGTCCGAAGCGCGTCCATGACAGAGGCTTCGCCCTCCGTCACCTTCGCCTGGGCAAGAGACGCGAGCACGGACATCCTTGCCCGGTGTTGAACGTACGCCCGGGGCGGAACGTACCGGTACGGCCCGAGGGATCCCCGCCCCGCCTCCGCGATTGACCCGACGCCCCGGGTCATGATGTCCGTGGCGTATCCCCAGAAGCCCCAATGCATCCTGCGATACACTCGCGCGAGCTGGATGTCGGCCAACGACGCCATCTCGTAGGCGTAAGCGCGGCTAGCGTCGTCGGCGTAACGCACCGGGATGTTCTCAGCTATCCATTCGAGCAGCTGCTCGGGCGGAAGGTCAAGGTCCCTCGCGTACTCCGCTGCCTCACGGTAGCCGTCGAAGATCATGTCCAAGGCCCGGAAGATGCTGCCTTCGCCTTTCCTCTTCTGCGGCACGCGCACGGACTCCCTGGAGACCTTTCCATCAATCGACACCGCCTCCAGGTCATTTATCGCAGACCGGAGGTCTCCCTCTGCCCTCTCGGCCATCAGGTTGAGGGCTAGGAAGTCCGGCTCAACACCTTCCTTGCGCGAGATCTCGCGCAGCACTGCCGCTATCGCGTCCTTCCTCGTCTTGCCGAACTGGATCGGCTTAGCCATGCTCCTTAGATACCTGAGCTTGGGTGAGTAGAGATCGTTGCAGATCAGGATGATGGGATTGACCGTGTTCCTCACCATCTCGCACAATGCCCGAACACCGCCCTTGTCCTCGGTTCCGCTCATGCCGTCGACCTCATCGATGACGTAGAGCTTCAGCGGCTTGCCTGAGAAGCTGTACCTGGTCCTGCACGACCTGGACACCTCCTCCAGGCTTGACTGCGACCTCTTGTCGCTCGCATTGATCTCCAAGACGTCCCAGTTCATCTCAGCTCCCAGGGCCAATGCCGCCGTCGTCTTCCCGGTTCCCGCTGGTCCGAAGAGTAGGATCGCCTTCTGTCTGGGAGTCCCCTTTGACCATTCCTTGGCCCACTTCCGCATCTGGGCGACTGCCTCGTCCTGTCCCCGAACCTCGGAGAGAAGCCTCGGCCGGTGCTTCTCAGCCCACAATTCATTCACCCGAGCGAGCAGATCTGAGCGACCAAGCTCTCACACTGCAACAGATCGTTGCTCCCCTCAACGAGCCTGAACTCGTACTCGGCCAACAACTTCAGAAGGTCTGCCAGCTTTTCCCTCTCGATCTCCATCCGCAGGGCCTCGCGGTGCATCTGGCTCACGAGATCCACCCCCGACAGCCCCTGTTCGATCATGATCGTCCTCAGCTGCTGCCGCGCCTTGTCGAAATTGCCCTGCAGGCTCAGGGCGAGGAGGTGCCTTATGTCGCCCGGATTGGCCTCTCCGGATATCTTGTAGATCATCTCGCTAGTGATCCTTTCCCCAAAGGAATGGGCCGCCTGCAGCAGGTTGGTCGCCTGCCTCATGTCGCCCTGGGAAACGTAGAAGATGGCATCCAGCGCGGCTTCGTCGACATCCAGCCCTTCCGCCATCGCTATGCGCCTGAGAACCGGGATCAAGTCTTCGCGTTTGAGGGGGGTGAACCTCAGGATGACGCACCGCGACTGGATGGGGGGAATGAGTTTGCTCGAGTAGTTGCACGAGAGTATGAATCTGCTCGTCGCAGTGTACTGCTCCATTTCCCTCCGAAGGGCGTGTTGGCTGTCGCTCGTGATGTTATCAACCTCGTCGAGAAACACTATCCTGAACGGAGAACCACCCAGAACCATCGAGCGGCAGAAGGTCTTGATCTTGGTGCGGACGACGTCGATCCCCCTCTCGTCTGACGCGTTTAACTCAAGGAAGTTGTTTCTCCAGTCATCGCCAAGGATCTTCCGAGCGAGGATCAGGGCGCACGTGGTCTTGCCGACGCCGGCCGGCCCCGCGAATATCAGGTGCGACATCCTTTTTTGAGACACGAATGAAGAGAGGATCCGCACGACATCGGCCTGTCCGGCGACCTGCGCGAGCTCTGTAGGTCGGTACTTCTCGATCCAAGGCAGCTCGCTCTGCAACTGCATCACCCGGGCCGCGGACTCTTGGGCGGCCCAAATAAAAATGGGTCCCGTCATCTTCCAACCGGGTAGCCGATTTGAGGCCCCTGCCGCGGGCGAGGATGTCCCACACCACTCCAAGAACGCATGAGCAGGGCTCTTGGGAAGGGTACACCGTCCTCCCGCGGCGCTGCAATATTAAAGAGCCAGCCAATGAGAGCCGTCGCGGTGTGAAGTTGCAGTACAAGGTGAAGAACCTTCGTCTCTCGAAGGCGGGCGATCTCTCCGTGGAGTGGGCCGAGAGGAACATGCCCGTCTTGCGGAGCATATCTTCCGAGCTTCAATCCAAGAAGTCCCTAACCGGGATTCGCATTGCCGCTTGCCTGCACATCACCAAGGAGACCGGGGCCCTCGTGCTCGCCCTTCAGAGCGGGGGCGCCCAGGTCTCTCTCTGCCCCTCCAACCCGCTCAGCACCCAGGACGATGTGGCAGCCTCGCTGGCGAGACGAGGCATCATGGTCTATGGCTGGAAGGGACTGAGCACGAGCGAGTACTACCGTTGCATAGACCGAGCATGCAGGATACGCCCACACATACTGCTGGACGACGGAGCCGATCTGATATCGTACGTGCACAGGGTCAGCCCTTCCTGGATGGGGGAGGTGATGGGGGGACAGGAAGAGACGACGACGGGCGTGATCAGGTTTAGGTCCATGGAGGCGAAGGGAGTGCTGAAGTTCCCGGTCATAGCCGTCAACGACGCGAAGGTCAAGTGGGAGATGGACAACGTTTTCGGCACAGGGCAGTCGGCCCTGCACGGGATCCTCAACGGAGCGAAGATCCTCATCGCGGGAAAGACCGTGGTCGTCTGCGGCTACGGGCACTGCGGAAGGGGGATAGCGATGAGGGCGAGGGGGCTGGGAGCCCACGTCGTGGTGACGGAGGTGGATCCACACAGGGCGCTTGCCGCTTCGCTTGAGGGCTACAGGGTCATGCCGATGGAGGAGGCCGCCGCGCTGGGGGACGTCTTCATCACGGCCACGGGCAACAGGGACGTGATCAGGGCAGCCCACATGGAGAAGATGAAGGACGGGGCGATCCTGTGCAACGCAGGCCACTTCAACGTCGAGATCTCCCTCCCCGACCTTGAATCGCTCACCGAGGCGCGGCGCGAGATACAGCCGATGGTTGAGGAGCGGACGCTGGCAAACGGCCGAAGGGTGATCCTCCTAGCGGAAGGTCGATTGGTGAACCTTTCCCTAGCGTATGGGCACCCCAGCGAGGTCATGGACATGAGCTTCTCGGTCCATGCCTTGACGGCGGTCTGGCTGAAGGAAAAACACTCCGAGCTTGACCGCGGACGCGTCCACAGAGTACCTCAAGAGATCGATGACGAGGTCGCGCGCCGAAAGCTCCAGACCATGGGGCTGAGGATCGACGAGATGACCGAGCAGCAGAAGGAGTACATGCGTGCCTGGGAGCTGGGGACCTAGAGGGACCTGAAATCTCCCGGCCACTTAGGTCCGGACGAGCTCATCAGGCACCCGGCAACCTTCATGGCCTCCCAAACGAGAATCCCTTGCGAACTGGATGCCAGCCCAAAAGTAGGCCAAAGCCTCGTCCAATTCCCGACACGATTGCCCACGAGACATCGTTGGAGGCCACGGTGAGCGTTCTTGCATCTAGGTTTTGGGAAACCGTCTCAGCGAGTCGCGGAAGGCAGCTAAACTCTTTATCAATCGGACGGCAATCCGTTGACGCACCATAATCCATGCTTTCGCACCCGTACATCTAGGATGAAGGGCTACCTGCCGTCCGGCATACCCAAGTTTGATGAGTGGTTCAGGATTCCGTCCCCCGGATACACGGTCTTCTGGGTCATGCCAGAGACCTCCGCCGACCCCGCATCGTTCATCGCCAACTGGATAATCTCATCCATCCCCAAGGCAAAGTCCTTCCTCGCTCACTGCACGCGTTCCAACATCGACGGATTCATGAAGGGGCTGTCGTCCCTTAACCCCCGCTGTGCATCCGGCCTACTGTCCCTTGGACCCAACATGCATTTCTTGGACTCATACTCGGTCAAGCTGGAACTTTTCGGCGAGCCTTTGAAACACTACAACTCCTTGGACATCCGGTACGTCACGGACGTCTCCAACCTCAGGGGCGCAGGAACCGTTTCCTACGTCCTCAGGGAGCTGCGGGAGGAGTGCTCGCTCAACAACTTCGTGGGCATCGAGAACAGCCTCACTGACCTCGCAATGGACATGGGCGAATCCCAGCACATCAGGCTTTTCTCGGAGATTGTGTCGAAGGTCGTATCCAGGCACGGCACCATGATCGGAATCGCGGACTGGTACTCCCATGGGGAGATCTACAAGGCCAACATAATACACATAGCGAACGCGTCGATACTCTGGGGGATCACGTCGGGAAGCAGCAAGACGAAGTACCTGCTGCCCATCAAGAGGGACGGCGTTTGCCCGGCTTCCCTCTACGAGCCACAGCCCTACGATGTGGGCCCATCGGGGCTGCGGATCCTTGAGGTCAAGCCAAATGCTCAGAGGGTACCGGAAGATCCTGGCAGCTGCTACCTCTGAGCTTCCTTCTTGCTTCCAAGGTCCACAAGCCGCACGCTATGGATCGATCCGTTCACGCCACACCACGCATGCGGGAAGCTCACGTGGGCAAGGCTGCCAGAGGTTAACCGCCATAAGTCCTGAACCATTTATATCCGCCAATCGGCGGTGGCTGCCGAATGCCCGCCCAAGACGGTCATTACATTCGGAACTACAAGGAAGCCCCTCTCTTCAGGCCGGGCGGCTCGCACAGACAGATGCTGTCCCATGTCTGCCTAGGTCAAAAGACGGGCTGCGAGAGGCTCACGATCGACGTGCACAGGTATGGGCCGGGCGCGCATTCGGTCACGAACGTCCACACCAACTGCGAGCAGGTCTACTTCGTGATGGGAGGCGAAGGCGAGGCAACCGTAGGGCAGGAAACACACAGAGTGCGAAAAGGATCCGTGGTCTTCATACCCCGAAACGCACCCCACTCGATCAGGAGGACCCGAGGCGAGCTTACCCTCCTCTTCGTCTCGGTTTCTCTTTGAGCACCCGTGGCGTCAACCCCTTTTGCTCCGAGCGCCGGGCGCTTTAGCCGTCAAACGCCCCCGCAAAGCCGACGACCATACTACGGTGGCCCGACCTGCCAGATCTCATCGTATCCATGTATCGGTCGCAGCGATGCCCTTGCAACGATCTTGTAGGAGGAAATGCCCTTCCCGAAACTCATCGTGACGCGGAAAGTCTTGCAGTTCGCAGGCCAGCTGGAAATGTCCTCCAAGATCGAACCATAGCCATAGATGCAGTCCAGAGGCTCAGCCCAGTACTCCAGGAACATGAACATCGGCGTATCCTTCGTGCTGACGCAGACCTTGACGTCGGCAGAGACGACCGAGGGCTTCCCGCAACTCCTCGAGATCACCGTCACATTAGCGATCTCCAAGCGAAGGCTTATGTTCGCCAACCCCTGGTAGAGGGCTTTCCAGCGTGCAGCCTCCGCCAACGCATCGTCCAACTCGGATTGGCGAGCCAGATAAAGGGTCCTCCAATAGTTCACCTCCGACTGGCATTCCGACAGGTGGACGTTCACCGTCTGGTACAGCAGGATCCAGGCATCCCTCTCCGACCGAACCCGGGCGAGCACGGCACTGAGGTTTTCGTACATCGATCTCCAGTACCTTGCATCCTCCACCGACGCGTTGTACCTGAGATGGAGGGCTTGGTATGCGGTCCGCCAGCGGTCCAGGTCCGCTGTCATCGTTTCCAGGTCCGCGGCGAGACGATCGTAGAGGCTTCTCAGTTCCCTGTAGTCCAAGTTGCTCTTGTTCAGTGCGGCAGCGAGCCTTTCGCACCTTGATCTGCACTCTTCCATCTCCCTCAAGGCTTGCTCCAGCCTACGAACCTCCTCCTCATAGAGACCCTTGTACCTCTCGACCAAAGCGCGGCTCATCTTCAGCTCGCAGAGGAGGTCATTGTAGGAGGTTTCCAGCTCCCGGAACCGCACCACCCAGGCATCCCTCTCGCTGGTCATCTGACGAAGATCCGAGCTTGAGACCTCCAAGAGGCACGTGAGCCTGATGATCTCAATGGTCCTGTTCATGAGTTCCTTTTCCAGAATCTCCCTGTCGGCGGCTGTCTCGTTGAACCGCCTTTTCAGCTCTTCGAGATCATCCTTGAGACCGGCGTACATTATCTGGAGGCAGTCCAAGCTACTCTTGGTCGCAAAGTACTTCCACTTCCAGTCCTCGCTTTCATTCCTGGCGTTGTCGAGCTCCATCTCCAACGCCTCCTTCTGCGAAACCGTCAGGTTCAGGACGAACTCCGTCCGCCAGTACTTGGATTCCCATTCCGCGCTCCTCTTCGCCGAAAGCTCCAGTTCGGAGCTGCACCGGACGAGATCCTCCGAACACGACTCGGCCTTGGCCTTCCAGGCATCAGCCTCATCCCGCGTCTTGTTCAGAAGCTCGGTTCTATTCCGGTAGAGAGCCCAAAGCCGGTCGTACTGATCGGCCTTGTCCCTGTACGCGCGGCGCCAAGGGGCCTTCTCGCCTTTCACGGTTCCGAACAGTCCCGACAGGTATGCGAGATAGAGCAGGGCTGCTAGTGATACCAGGGCGACGACCACCACAAGGCAAGTTCGAAGCCGACTCCGGGCCCGCCTTGGCTTGGAGACGTGAACTGGAACACTTGGAGCCAGATCACCCGGCCGGGCGCGCCTAGCCTCTATTTCGCGCATGATCTGGAGAAAGTCAAGATCCAGTTCGGAGGCCATGGAGAGTTACACCCTCGATCTACTCGGACGCGGCCCTTTTCGTTTAAGTCTATCCCCGGTTCGCCCAACAAGGATTCCAATGGTTGACCATCGCCGTCCGAAACCTCAAACCTGAGACGATCCCGCTGGCCGGGGCAAAGAACGTTCCGATCCTTGGAGATTCTCCTCGATCACATATTCCGCGCGGTAGCCCATCGTTCCCGAGGGTTGGAAGGAGTGCAACCTGACCTCGACGCCTAGCAAGTCGGATGCCTCGATCGCGAAGTCCTCCATGTGGTCGTATGAGCCGCAAGACCTGCATGAGCTTCCCCGGAAGGATACGACGAGCTGCCTGCCGTCGAGCCTTTCCAACCGAGCAACGATCTCGGGTCTCCGATAGCGATTGTAGCGCAGAATGGCCGCCCTAACGCGTTCCGACACGGAACCCGCCCTTCGTCTTGTTCGCAACGCCGGCCTCCTTAGCATACTATCGTCTCAGATCCGCGGCCGAATCTTGGAAAGGATCTCGCCCAATGGAATCGGTCGCCTCAGGACTTCCCCAAAGCTCTCAAGCTCGGATGGAATCTGGCCCCGCGCCCCAGCGATGAAGAATAGGGGACACCTGTCCGACAGATCCTTAATCCAGCCCAAGTTCTCGGGATTCGTGGTGTCCCTGGAGATGTCGATGATCGTGGCGGAAGGAACGCGTCCCCCTAGATGGATCCAGTGGCATGCATCCCTGATGGCCTGAAACGAGTGAACTTGATATCCCTCCCGCGCTAGCCGTGCCTTCAGACTCGACCATGCGGCCGCATCGCGGCTGATCACGACGACTGCCTTTCCCGCCATCTACCCCACCACCACAATTCCACGCCTGCTGCACTCCCTCTGGATCCTCGTAGCCGCCTCAGAATAGATGCTTGGGTCAGGACTCAAATAGGCTTGCTGAAGCTCGGGGAAGCGGGACAAAAGGAAGGGCCTCAGCCGGGCCCAGATGCCCGGCTTGGGCCGAAAAGGGTCGAAGCCCACCTTCTTGATCCCCGCTGCAGCGAGCTTCTCGATCAGGATCTCCAGTTCCCCCGGCCGCGTGGTGATGCCGGGCATGATGGGAGCTATGAAGGCCCACGGTCGAAGGCCGGCGTCGCTGGCTTGGGCCATTGCCCTCAGCCTATCATCGAGGGACGATGCTCCGGGTTCCATCTCCCTGCGGATGCTCTCGTCTGAGCACGTGATGCTGAAGCCCAGCTCGAACTCCGAGAATCGCTTCATCAGATCATAATCCCTGGTCACCAACGCCGATTTGGTGAGAAGCGATACTGGCACGTCGGCCTTCGCCAACTGCTCCAAGCACCTGCGGGTCAGGCAGTATTTTGCCTCAGCTGGCTGGTAGGCGTCCGTGACGCTCCCCAGCCAGACCGGCCCTTTTTCCTTTCTTGCCAGTTCCCGCGCGAGGACGGTCGGCATATTGACTCTCACGTCCACGAAGCTGCCCCAGGTCCTCTCCTCCCTGAGGACGGCGGGCGAGTAACAGTAGACGCACCCGTGCTGGCAGCCTCTGTACGGGTTCACGGAGTACCTGAAGCCGGCTAGGCCACAGTGCCCAAGTCCGCTCCGACTCGTGACCTCCCGGATGATCGTGCCCGCCAACCTAGTGCTCATCCGTGATCAAGGTTTGGGGCGACGCTCATTCGAGCAGGAGCGCTTCCCTCAGAGCGGGGGTCAGCGACTTGAGAGGGATTACAGCCTCTCCGGAGATGAGCACGTGCTCGGTGGCCAAGAGGGGTCCCAGCATGCTGGCGGCCTGGGGCTTCCAGCCCGTGGACATCCAAGTCACGAAACGCTTGGATCCGTATTCTCCCACCTTCGGCACCAGGTCCGGAAAGTCCTTCAACAGGGTCTCTCCCTGCTTCCGATACGTCTCCAGCACCGGGGGAACCTGTTTCCCGGACTCAACAAGCCCGGCGATCAGGGCACAGCGGTGAAGCTCGAGTCTCTTGGACAGCTTTCCGACGAGCTCATAGTAGATGTTCTTGCCAACCGGCGAGTCCGTCTCCGTCTTCAGGACGTCCCCCTTGAGAACCAGTATCTTGATGTAGATCCTGTATGTGCGGCTTGACAGCACGAGCGGCTCTGCCCTCCATCGGTGCTTTCTGCCGCACACCTCGCCCTCTAGAACATCGCTCCTCACCCTGCCCCCAAGGCGAAAGAGGGCATCCCTGATCAGCGCGTACTTGTCCTCAGGTTCCAGAATCTCCTCCATTTTCGACACCTGGCGCCTTCCTTTTCCGATCGGCTCCGTGCACCGCTCACCCCTTGCCGCTTATAAATCGCTGTCCCAGGGATCCAGCCCATCGCTTGAGGTCGCGTCGCGTCTCGGGCGTATTCCGGCCTTGGACTGGGAATTTGGCCCGAGCAAAGGTTGTCGTCGTTCACCAGCTCTTCAGCCCAAGACGGGCAAGCCAACCATGGAGATCGACGACCATTTATCTACATCGAACCGACCACATCTGCCGGTCACCTTGACGCTGCTAAAGGATCTGGGAATGCCGGCATTCCACGCCGAAGGATGGCCCAAGATCGATCCGGCGACCTGGAGGCTGAAGGTTTCGGGGCTCGTAAGGGATCGGCGGGTCTTCACCATCGAGGAGGTCAGAGCAATGCCATCCGTGACCGTGGACGCGCGGCTGACGTCGGTCAGCGGCTTCTCGGTCAGGGCGCCCTGGGACGGCGTGGCCTTCTCCGAGTTTCTCAAGCGGATCGAGCCCCTCGAATCCGCTTCGCATGCCACCTTCAGGAGCGTCGGCGGCTACGAATCGACCGTCAGCCTGGAGAACCTCCTGAAGCCGCGGGTAATCCTGTGCTACGGCGTCGAAGGACAGCCGCTAGAGCTGGAGTACGGAGGGCCCCTTAGGCTGCTGGTGCCGCACCTGTGGGGATACAAGAGCGTCAAGTGGCTATCTGAGATCGAGCTGACAGACCGGATGAAGGGTGGCTACTGGGAGGACCGCGGGTACAGCCGGGAGGCTGAAATCGAGCCTGGATACACCTTCGACATGAACACCCGAAAAAGGAGGCCGATAAGGGGCGGCGGGGAGGTCACGGAGTTCTGACGCTATGGAGGGTGTCGGCCCGCCCATCACAAGTCATCGAGTAGATCTCCTCCGCTGTAGGCGTCCTCATCCACCCAACACACCTGGCGGTTAGCAGCTTATTAATCTCACATGAAGGGAAGCATTATGACGATTCTTCTCGTGGGGATATCGGTCAGGGCAGCCGCGGAATCGGCCGTACGGTCGGGCTACGAGGTGAGCGCCCTCGATGTCTTCGGCGACACCGACCTGCGCGCAACGTGCCCCACCCTTTCCCTGACGGACGAGCTTCGCCACCTTTACCCCGATGTCAGGTCGCAGACCATGCGCCTTTTCCTGTGCAGCAAGTTGTTGGACTTCGACGAGGTCGTCTACGGGTCCGGGTTCGAGAATCACCCGGAGTGCGTTCGCGAATGGGAGTCGATGGGCAAGACCGTCATAGGCAACGAGTCGGAGTCCTTGGCAGCGGTCAGAGACTGGCAGAAGCTCTTCGATTTTCTCGATTCCCGAGGCATCGACCACCCGGAGACGTATGTCGTGAGAGACGTATCGAAGTTTAACCTTGGATCGATCGACGCTCACAAATTCATAGTGAAGCCCACGTCAAGCGGAGGAGGGCACGGGATACGGTTTCTCGACGAGATAGCTGCATCGCCGAATGCGTGGGATGAATGGTGTGAAAGATCGGTGCTTGTTCAAAGGGTCCTTCAGGGCACCCTTGCATCGGCCTCGTTCGTCTCGGGAGATCGGGGCTTCCGCCTGCTTTCCACGACCCGCCAGCTTGCCGGAACCGCCTTTTCTGCCTTCCGGTACGTCGGCAACATTGCGCCCCTCGACGCGCCCCCTGCGATCAAGAGAAGGATGGAATACGTTGCTAGGGCAATCGCGACGGAATTCGGCCTCAAGGGTTCCAACGGCGTTGACTTCATCATAGCCGGTGGGCGCGTCAACGTTTTGGAGGTGAACCCGCGCATCCAGGGAAGCCTGGAGGTCGTGGAGAGGGCGTCCGGCGTGGGGGTTTTCGATGCGCATGTGAGGTCTTGCAGGGGGCAGGGGCCACCGTCCGTGCGTGCCGCCCCTGGATTTTGGGGACGCAGGATAGTCTACGCTCCCCGCGACCTGATATCGGGCGAACTGGGGGCACTTGGCTTCACCAAGGACATCCCCCGACCCGACACCCCCCTGCGAGCCGGAGCCCCGGTGTGCACCGTTCTGGCCCACTCACGCTCCAGCCGCTGGTGTGCAAGTCTGCTCAAGCAGAGGGAGAAGAGAGTTATTAGCCTTTTGCGGCCTCCAAGCTGAGTGCAGTCGCTGCCCTTCATCTTCGCATCGGCCTTCGTCATCGGGCTTACGGGCGCGATGATGCCGGGGCCGGTTCTCGTCGCAACGATAAATCGATCGGCCAGGATCGGCTTCAGGGCCGGTCCGCTCGTCGTCCTTGGCCATGCGATCATTGAGGCGGCGCTCGTCATAGCCGTGATCCTAGGCTTGGGCGCGGCCCTCCAGAAGCCGCTGCTGATCAAGCCGATAATGCTGGTGGGGGGGTCCGTGTTGATCGTCCTGGGCGCCAACATCCTGAACGAGGTAAGGACGGGCAAGGCCGCCCTTCCTGGGGGGCCGGACCCCTCGTCCCGGCAGGTTCAGGAATCACTACTTAGGCCCGTCGTGGAAGGAATCGTGCTGAGCGCCTCAAACCCCTATTGGACGCTCTGGTGGGCGACCATAGGCTTGACCTACATCGCGATAGCGAGCCAGTCGGGGCCGCTTGGGATCCCCGCTTTCTACAGCGGACACATACTTTCGGATCTTGCCTGGTATAGCGCTGTGGCGGCGGGCGTAGTCGTTGGCACAAGACGCGTTACAGGCCTGGGCTATAGGTTGATACTGGCCGGGTGCAGCATTTTCCTGATAGCGCTTGGCTTCCTTTTCGCGTGGCGGGGTACCTCGGGTTTGGCCGCGATGCTGTGATGGGGCCTGTGCACTCAGCCGAGGTGCAACAACCCGGGGGGGCAATTTTTATGTCTCCTTCCGCTATCAACAACGAGTGAACCCGTCCGATCGGAAACTCATAGTCCTCGATCCCTTCAGCCGCGAGGCCCGCGAGTTGGCCAAGAAAACGCCACCGCTAGATGCCCTTGGGCAGAGGTACATCCAAGCATGCAGAGAGAGGATAGAATGGTTCGCCTCCCCGTTTCTGGAGAAGGACGGCATCCCGGTGCAGATCGAGAGATCGCCTCCCGATGTCCTGATCGAGCCGCCCGATCTTCAGTTCGACATCTCGGTTTTCTACCTCCTGATGCAGTCGTGCGCCGCCTGCTTTCCGCCGGGGTCCTTTGAGGCCAGGACCGTCATCTCAGCGAACCGAGAGATATTTCGGAGGAGGCTCAAGGCCTGCTACGCCGAGACGCAGGAAGCCATCCTCGATCTGCTCCCTGACATCGGAGTTGCCAAAGCCGGCCCCGATGAGATACCGCGGCAGGATCTCTACAAGATCATGGCACTGCGAAAGTTCGCTGAGATGCGCAGTGCGTCCGTCACCTCCTCAACGCTCCACGAGATCAAGTTCAAAGCCAACTGGACCCGCATACTTCCAACCACCTACGATCTGACCGATTTCTACATAAAGGACGGCTGGGCGTACCTGTCCGCAAATGACCTCTTGGAACTATTATCCCAGGATATCGGGCGCAGAATGGAGCTATACATGTCCCAAGTCAGGCAGAAGATGGACGCAGCCAAGGTCAAGCCCCATCCGACGTTCAGGAGCGTTGGAAAGATCATCTCGGATCTGTCATCCAAGAGCCATGAGGATCTAGTCGGCATGGGCGGAGAGCTGAGGGAGGAGTTCTACCCGCCCTGCATCAAACAGGCTGAACAGGGCGTGGACGCCGGAAGTCGGAACTACGCCGTAACGGTTCTCTTGACGTCCTTCCTTTCGCATGCAAGGATCTCCCCCTTTGCGGGCGATGCCAAGATATCAGACTTCATCGATGACATGTCAGTTATCACGTCTGAGATCTTGCCTAGGATATACGAGGCAGGGGCGAGATGCAACCCGCCCCTCTTCGATGATCAGCCGGTAGAGAAGGCCAACATCATGTACCATCTTGGGTTCGGGCTGATCGAAAACCCGCGGCTTGAGGACTCAGGAAACTCGACTTGGTACATACCCCCTAACTGTGAGAAGATACAGCGCGAGGTGCCGATGCTCTGCAAGCCGGATGCTCTCTGCCGCAGGATCAAGAACCCGATCATTTACTACGTCATCAAGGCGAGGGGCAGCGAGAGACCGAGGGAAAGCACCTCTAGCCTGGCGGGAATCGCGCAAGCGCGCGATCGACGAAGCTGAACCTATCCAGGAGTTCCAGATTCCTTTTCTTTACCAGCGCCACGATGCGCCCTTCCTCGTCGACCACGCCGAGGCGGGAGGTTCCGGTTTGCCTGAAAAGCTGAGCAACCTCCGTCAGCGAAGCATCCTTGGGAACGGTATGGATTGGCTCAAGCTTCAGGTCCCCGACTTTGGCGGAGAGCAGGTCGACGCCGGACTCTATTGCGCGAAAGAGGATCTCATCGGTGACGATGCCGACATGCCTTTTTCCGTCCATCACTATCAACGACCCTATCCCTCGCTCGCGGAACTCCCGGGCTACCTTCCGGACTGGGTCTTTGACATCGCAGAACACCAGTTCCTTTCTGCCTATGTCGTAGGCCGTCCCAAGATCGTATGCAGTCTTCACCATTCAAAAGTCCCCTTCTAGGTCAGATACGCGCCCAGGAACAAGAAGAACCCGATCCCAAACGGCAGAACGGCCGCCTGGAAATGCCTTGAAAAGCCCAGCAACCTCAGCGCGGGGCGCAACACGCCGTATATCACTAACAATCCGAGCGAGTACAGCCCAAACAGCGCTGTGCCGAGGAGCTCGACATCCACCCGTAGGAGAATTAGGACGGCGCCGAGCGCTCCAGACGCAAGGACGAGATTCGCAATCGGCGCGGCCAATGTCGCGGCGACCGTGAGTTCAGTTCCCAAGCTTCTTCCTGACACCAACCCAACCTCAGCCAGCAGATGCCACGTCGCTGCGCGCGCCATCCCACCCATCTGGCGCACAAAAATGTTACGAGACCCTTCAAGTGATGCACGGGGCGCTGACTACGCGGACTCGGCAACCAGCATTGCCTTGATCTTCTTCAGCCTCGAGAAGTTCTCCCTCTCCAGTTCCTCCAACCTATCCTCGATCAAGCGGATGGAGCCTTGGAGCTTGGGCACTACGACGTGGTCAAGCGCGCTCACACGGCGCCTCGTCTTCTCCAGTTCCGCGGCGACCCTCCTCGCACGTTCCTCCACCGAGGCCAGGACCAGAACCGCATCCAGCGCCTTCTCGAACGCCGAGGCAGCATCGTCAAGCAGGCTCGAACCGCCGACGAAGGAGTACCCGCGTCTGGTTGCATCCCTCTCGGCCGAGGTGAACTCCAGCACCGGCACGACGACCCCCATGATGTTCCTCGAACTGACCGAAAGGCTTATTTGACCTTTCGTGTAGGTCGATACCTGCCTCGTCTCGGCCGTCCCCATGGCCGCGTAGCAGATCGAGAGGGCGCGATGAGCTCTCTCCACCGCCCCGTTGGCCGAATCCCTGGCTTCCTTCACCATGCGCATCACCTCGAAGAACTCGTTTACCAGCGCATCCCGCTTCTGCTTGAGGAGGTCCCGCCCCCTCTCGGCCAATCTGACCCTTTCCTTGAGCTTGATGAGCTCCATCCTCGTGGGCTTCAGGCCCTCGATCAGCTGTTGAGGCACGGTGGCCCTCCCTCACCTAGGTTTTCCCGGGCACGTAGTACTTGGCTATGAAACGATCCTCTATCCTCTTGAGCTCGTCGCGGGGCAGCGTGGAGAGTATCTCCCAGGCCTTCGATAGGGTGGTCTCGATGCTGCGGTTCTCGTACCTGCCCTGGCTCAGCAACTTGGTCTCAAAAAGGTGGGCGAACTCAAGATACGTGCGATCCCTAGGCGTGAGAGCCTCCTCGCCAACCACCGCAACTAGGTCGCGCAGATCGCGGCCCTCGGCGTACGAAGCGTAGAGTTGGTTCTGCACGTTGGAGTGGTCCTCCCGCGTGTGCCCCTCGCCTATTCCTCGCTTCATCAGCCTGCTCAGCGAGGGAAGCACATCGATCGGCGGGTAGATGCCCCTCCTGTGCAAGGCCCGGGACAGGACTATCTGGCCCTCGGTGATGTACCCGGTCAGGTCCGGTATGGGATGCGTGATGTCGTCGTCGGGCATGGTCAAGATCGGTATCTGGGTTATGCTGCCCTTCTTGCCCTTGATCCTGCCCGCCCGCTCGTAGGTCGTCGCAAGGTCCGTGTACATGTAACCCGGATATCCCCTGCGGCCTGGGACCTCCTCCCTTGCCGCGCTGATCTCGCGGAGGCTTTCGCAGTAGTTCGTCATGTCCGTCCTGATCACCAGGACGTGCATGCCCTGCCGGAAAGCAAGGTACTCTGCAGCGGTCAGAGCCATCCTGGGCGTGATTATCCTCTCGATGGCTGGGTCGTCTGCCAGGTTGAGGAACATCACGATCCTCTCGATCGCCCCCGTCCTTTCGAAGTCCCTTCGGAAGAAGCTTGCCTCCTCGTAGGTTATCCCCATGGCAGCAAATACGACGGCGAACTCTTCCTCTTCGCCCAAGACCGTGGACTGGCGCGCGATCTGGGCCGCGATGTCGTTGTGCGGCAGGCCCGACGCTGATAGGATGGGAAGCTTCTGCCCCCGCACCAGCGTGTTCAACCCGTCTATAGCGGATATGCCGGTCTGTATGAACTCCTCGGGGTATTCCCTAGCGACCGGGTTCATCGGAGCACCGTTTATGTCGAGCCTGTCCTCGGCCACGACCTCCGGGCCGCCGTCCAACGGCCTCCCCATGCCGTCGAAGATGCGCCCGACTAGTTCCATCGACACGGGCAGCATCAGGCTCTCGCCCGCGAACTTCACGCTCGTGTGCCTCGTGTCCAAGCCCCCGGTGCCCTCGAACACCATTATCACGGCGGCGTCCTTGCTGACCTCGAGGACCTGGCCGCGCCTTTCCTCCCCCGAAGGCATCCTTATTTCCACAACCTCGTTGTACCCAACGCCCTTGACGGCCTCGACGACGATCAGAGGTCCCGATATCTCCGCCACCGTGTTGTAGATCACGTCGCTACTCATGTGGCCACCCCCTCCATCACCCGGCCGAACTCATCCTGCATCATCCTCTCGATCCTCCGCGACTCGGCCTCGAACTTGTCCGACGGTATCAGTTTCATCCTGGCAAGCTCAGCACGGACCTTCATCTCCCTTATGCGGTCCACGCCCACGCCCCTATGCACGGCATCCATTGCGCGATCGTAGAAAGCGAGCACCAACCTAAGCATCCCCATCTGCTTCTCCAACGGGCAGTAGGTGTCGACCTCGTCGTATGCGAACTGCTGCAGGAAGTCTTCCCGTATGATGCGTGTACATTCCAGGAGGAGGCGTTCGTTCTCTGGGAGCGCGTCAGGGCCGACCAGCTGCACTATCTCCTGTAGCTCCTTCTCTCGCTGCAGAAGTTGGAGGCTTCTCGATCGCATGCCCACCCAGTCTCCGACCCTCTTTGAATACCAGTCTGCCAACTGGTCGACGTACAGAGAATAGCTCGTCAGCCAGTTGATGGCCGGGAAATGCCGCCGTTGGGCCAGGTTGGAATCCAAGGCCCAGAAGCACTTCGTGATCCTGAGCGTGTTCTGCGTGACGGGTTCGGAGAAGTCGCCCCCGCCCGGGGAAACCGCCCCAACGATCGATATCGATCCTTCCTTTCCCGAGAGGGTGATTGCCCTTCCGGCCCGCTCGTAGAACTCGGCGAGCCGGGCTCCCAGATAGGCCGGGAAACCCCTTTCCCCCGGCATCTCCTCGAGGCGGCTTGAGATCTCCCTCATGGCCTCCGCCCATCTGGAGGTCGAGTCAGCCATCAGTGCAACGCCATATCCCATGTCCCTGTAGTACTCCGCGAGCGTGATGCCGGTGTACACGGATGCCTCCCTTGCCGCAACGGGCATGTTCGAGGTGTTTGCGATCAGGATGGTCCGTTCCATCAGGGGAACCTTGTGCCTAGGGTCCTCAAGCCGGGGGAAGTCCTTGAGGACTTCTGCCATCTCGTTCCCGCGCTCCCCGCAGCCAACGTAGACCACTATGTCCGCGTCGCTCCACTTGGCGAGCTGATGTTGCGAGACGGTCTTCCCGGTCCCAAACCCTCCTGGGATGGCCGCGGTGCCGCCCTTGGCTATGGGAAAGAATGTGTCGAAGATCCGTTGTCCGGTCACCAGGGGCACGGTCGGGTCCAACTTCCTTTGGATCGGCCTCGGACGCCTCACCGGCCATGTCCTCAGCATCGCAACCTTGGACCCGCCGATGGTCGCTATGGCCTCCTCGATTCGATACTCGCCCTCGGGCGCTAGCTCCTCCAACTTGCCCGAGACGCCGATGGGAACCAAGACGATGTGTTCCACTATCTTCGATTCCTGAACCTTTCCAAGCTGCTGCCCCTCAGCCAACACGTCGCCCTCCTTGGCCGTGGGGATGAAACGCCACTTCCTCTTCCGATCAAGGGAGTCGACCGAGACACCCCGCCTCACGAAGTCGCCTGCATGCGTCCTCAGTGCTTCAAGGGGCCTCTGGACGCCGTCGTAGATGTTGCCTATCAACCCAGGCCCAAGCTCGACTGATAGGGGCTTCTCGGTACAGAGCACCCTGTCGCCGGGCTTGACGCCCGTGGTCTCCTCGTAGACCTGTATCACGCAATTGTCGCCGGCAAGCCTTATGATCTCGCCTATCAGCTTGTCTTCCCCGACCATTGCAATATCGTACATCTTGGCTCCGACCATGCCGCCCGCCTTCACCACGGGACCGGCCACGCTCACGACACTTCCCTCGATCATCGTCAAACCTCCAAAACCATGTCCGTCCCCACCACCCGCCGAATCATCTTGCGAAGACCGTCATCGTATTCAAGGGGACCCCCCTTGTCGGGGATCTCCACTATGATGGGCTCGACGCGCCCCTTCTCCCTCCTGAGTCTGTCAACGAAGCCCGGGATCTGAGCCGCAACAGCATGCGTTATCACCACGACTCCAACGTTCTTCGTCATCATGTCGCGGATGAATGCTTCCGTTCTCGCGGGGTCGGAGTGCACGTGCGTTCGGACAACGCCCGCTAGGCGGAATCCTACAACCGTATCCTCATCTGCAATCACGGCGATCTCACTCAAGCCTAGCCGACCTCAACAGGATGCGTTTCATCTCGACGCTGGGCACCCGATCCGCTATCCCCCTGGCCAATACCCTGATGTTGCGCACCTCAGCGTGCTTGGCATAGAGGTAGGCCAACGGCGTGGCGATCGTCAAGGGTTTGAACACCGAGACGCTCTTGCAGAAATCAAGCAGCGACTCATCAAGGAGTTTCTCTGCATATGCGATGTCCTCCCCTGCGGACGAAAGTATGGGAATCAGGATCGACTTGAGGCGCGTCCCGGACAACGAATTCCTCACGCCTTCAAGCGTCTCTGACCTCGCGCACTCACGCAGGACGCTGAGGCTGACCTCGGCTTCGATGGGGATTAAGTTCTTGAGTATGAGATCCGGCTCAACTCCCAGGCGCTTGAGCCTTAGGATCAGCTTGACGTTCGTCAAGTCCACCTCCCTGCCGAGAATGTTCTTGGCTATCCTGCAGTTCGCTCTGCCCAAATCGCTCGCCCTCTTCCACACTGCGGCGTAGTAGGACTGCTCGACGGCTCTCATCAGATCAAGCGGGTCATACTCGCCGGGTTCCAGGTATTTCTTCAGCTGCTGGTAGTACTCCGTCTCGCTGAGCTGCTTGATCAAGTCCTTGATGCTTTCGCTCCGAGCCATCACCTCAAGCCGCGCCTTCGAGAAGATCATGCCGGCACCGAGATGGGCTATGGCTAGGTCACGTTCCACCAGCCCGGATGCGGCCCTGATCACCAACTTCAAGTTGGCCAGATCCAGCCTCTCCGCGAACTTCTTCAGAAACGGCACGCATTGCTTGGGTGCTATGCTGAAAAGCTCCTCGTACGCGCCGAGGAGATGACGATTCAAGGCAGATTCCAGTTGCTCGACGCTTTCGACGGATTCCTTCAGCTCTGACTCGTAATCAGTGCCCCTAAGGCCAAGCGCAAGGGACTGTAGCGAAGCCGACTCTAGAAGCGTCTCGATCTTCGACTCGTCCAGCATCCTAGCCTCCCAGGCGCGGATCTTGGCCATCGGGTACGCGTAGGGCGCAACGCGGCGCGCGTTGTTTGCCACCGCCGCCGCCCCGGCCGCCACGATCCCCAGCACCGTCGCCAAGATCTGGTACTCCGCTATCACTCGGGGATTCCTCCGCTCAGCAGCTGGGCCAGCTTTGGCCTTAGCAGGGGCTTCAGCTTCCGGATCTTGGCCTCGTAGGTTCGATCCAAGACCACCCTCCGCTCAGGGTCGGAGAGCTCGAAGCCGCCGATGCAGTCCATGCCCCGTCCCAGGATCAGTCTCTTACGGAAGCCATTTGCAGCGAGGGTACTTTCGATCTCCTCTTTGAACCCCGCTATCGCGTCCAGGTCCCTCGGGTTGGCATCCACCCTGAACTCATCGCTGTCAAGGAGCTTGGCTGTGTCGATGACCAGTTCTTTCATACGAACTTTGTATTCATTGGTACGCACGTAGCTCCTCAGCCTCTCCATGGCCTGCGCCCAGGCCTGCTCTATGAGTTCCTCCCTCGCAACCAACATTCTTCTCCTCAGATCCGTCCGGATGGCGCCGAGCCTCTCCTGGTATCGCAGCTCCGCTTCGGCCTTCGCCTCTTCAAGCATCCGGGAGGCAAGGATGCTTGCCTCGCGCCGCGCCTCCGTGAGCCTTCGGGCCTTCTCGTCGGAGGCTTCCTTCACAAGCCTCGCCGCTTCGCGCATGGCCTTCTCCAGTATGCTGTTCTGGATGGCTTGGAAGCTCAAGGTTTACCCCCGCCCATGCTTGCCTTGGTCAGCAACCTTTTGGACTTGAAGGGCGCGAACTCCTCGCCGCCTCCCTCGTAGAACTTGCCGAAGTACTCCGCGAAATGCAGCCTCATCGTGTGAACGAACCCGGAAAGGCAACTCAGCCCCATGTTGGCTAGGTGTAGAAACACGAAACCTATCACAAGCGCGGTGCAAACCAGCACGACGGTCAGGACCCTCAGGGGCGAGGCCCCCGCTGAGAGGCCGGGCCAGGCCGTCCCGATGATGATGTAGTCGATGAGCATGGCGTTGACCGAGCTCGCAATTCCCAGAGCCAAGAGCCTTGAGTAGGATATCACATCGGCTGTGTGTGAAAGGATGCTGTAAATGAACTGTACCGGTGCACCAAGCCGCATCAAACCCTTTCTCTCCCAGACCCCTCCCAAGATTCCCATCGCGATGCCTATTGCCAACCCCCACGTGCTGAGGGTCCGCCAGGCAGGAGATGTGTTTTTCGTTATCTCTAGGTACCAGAGGACGAATATGGATCCGAACCCCAGGGTAAAGCACCAACCCAAATGGGTCACAGCTCCTTGAGCCAGCCTTCCTTTGCGTGCGGCAGTGAGTATGGCGGTGATGTGCCCCAGCATCAAGTGCATGACCCCCATGGTGAGCGCGAGGGCAAGAAGGCTTGTCGGGCTCTCCAGCGGGTTGCTCCAAGCCGCTCGGAAGAAGGCTATCCGGGGCCCATATTCCCGGTTGAAAAGGAAGTCGCCAAACCATCCTCCCATCAGCCAACCCATCAGTATCGTTGCGAGGCCGCAAATGGTGAAAGCCCCGCCCAGTTTCTCTCCCCACAACCTACGCAGTAGGAAGAAGCTTATCAGGGTCAGCACGATTCCATACCCGGCATCGGTTAGGCAGGTACCAAAGAAGACCGCGAACGTGGGGAGGACGAAGGGCGTCGGGTCTACCTCGCCGTAATTTGGCATCCCGAACATCTTAACGATCCATTCGAAGTTGCTGAAAGGGCTAGGGTTGGCTAGGCTGACTGGCACCCGGGCCAGATCGTCGTCCGTCGGGTCGCACGTTCTGAGGACGTAGCGGCCGCGCGTGCAAGACGCGATCGCCTCGTCCAACCTCCCCACGTCCTGCTCCCGAACCCAACCGCTGAGAAAGACGGTGTTCTCCGTTCGGGCAAACAGCCTGAACGCCCTGATCCTTTCCAACTCGATCGCGAGGGCCTCATGCATGACCCTGAGCATGCCGAGATGCTTCTCCGCGATCAGCGCGATCCGATCCCTCGTCTCCCTGATCTCGCCCTCCAGCCGGGCTTTCTCGCTAAGCACGTGCTCCTCAGCCACTCGGGGCACCTGGTCATACGGTGGAAGCTCCACCAGCTCTCCCTCGAAGCGGTGCACCTGGGTCAAGAGCTTGGTCCTCTGGCCGGCCAAGCACATCGCCATGACAAGCTTCAGGGCTCTGCCCGAGATCACGGACACCTGAACTGGGTCTACCTCCTCCTTGCAGGCGCGGGAGAAATCCGCCACGCGGTCCTCCGGGAGATAGAAAAACAGCGTACATGTAAGCTCGGACCTGCGGAAGCTGCTCAGAGGCACGTTGAGCGGCGAAAGATCCCGCAGTAGCCGCAGGTGCTCCTCCAGCTCGGACATCCTCTCGGTATCCTTGCCAAGGGTCGCCGCAAGCTGGTCGAGCTCCTTGGACACGGAGTCGACCTCTCCGCTGCACCAAGCCATAAGCTCCTCGCCCCATGCCTCGCCCAGATCGACGGGCTCCGGGGCAGGCTTCTCCCTCAGGAGGCCGGCAATCCTGCCGACGAGGCTCTTGGCTTCACCGCGTGGCGTTGAGGCCTCCTCTAGGAGTGAGATCATGCTGGCAAGCCTTGATCCAATTCCTTCCGCCTTCCTCTCGAACTCCTCCAAGGCCTGTCTCTGCAGAGGGAGGGCCGGGGGCGGCTCGGAAAGCTGCATTATTCCCTCCTCGTGGAGCACTCGGGTTAGCGTCTGGAGGTCCTCGTCCAATACGAGAGCGTTGACCCTCTTCATCCGCACCGGCCTGAACATCCTAGCCCTCCTCGAGGATCGAGCGAACGATGAGATCGACGGCCGCCTTCATTCTCGATGCGGCATGCCGCCTCATTTGCTCAATCCGGCCCTCGTACTCTGAGGTCAGCCGTTGACCCACCTCGGCCGCCTCGGAGGTCCTGCGCGAAATCAGATCCTCAGACTGCTTCTGGGCTTCCTCCCTTGCATTCTGAATGAGACGCTCCGCCTCGACCACGGCTTCGGCTTTGAGACGGCTCGCTTCCCTCTGAGCCCTCGCCAGTATCTGTTTGGATCTTTGCTCTGCTTCAAAGACGAGCTTAAGCTCATCCTCCAATCGTTCACCCTCGCCATTGCAGTCACGGGTTGGCGCCTATACCCCCCAGATCCCAAGTCCGATCAGCAGCAGGAATGTGCTGAGGAATCCGAGGATGGCGTAGGTCTCGACCATGATGGCCAACAGCACACAATTACCGAAGGTCTCCTCCTTCTTCGCTATTGACGAAACCCCCGCCGTCGCCACCAGAGCTTGGTAGTATGCGGTGAAGCCCTGGAGGATGGCAGGGATCGCGGCAACGATCACGGTGATGCCCATCCCGGCCACCACCGAGGGTTGCTTGGTCAGCATCTTGGTCGCAATCATGATGAGCATGCCCGATATGAACCCGTAGAATCCCTGCGTGCCCGGAACGATCTCAAGAATGAAAGCCTTCGAAAACTTCTTGGGATCCTCCGACACAAGCCCTGCGGCGGCGACGCCGGTCATCGAGACGCCGATGGCCGCCATTATGCCTGGGACGGCGACCGCAAGAGCTATCGCGAGTCCGACCAAGGCTATTTCAGGAATCAATAAGGTGTCCTCCGAACCCACGCAGGGATGTTGCCTTTTTAGTCTTTTCTAGACCGAGCCCGCCCTTGTGTTATGGTAGGGTTTTCGAAGATCCCCCAGGCGATGACCTTCCTGCAGGCGTCGTCCTGAACCGTTATAAGCCATTCACCAAGCCCTGGATCGATCTTCTTCACCTCGCACCAGTCCAGATGCCCCAGCGACATGGAGTGTTTGCGCTCGTACCTGATCCACCCGCGCCTCTTCTGTTTGCGAGGCTCTCGGCATCCGTGTGGTGTTGTGAGGGATCCTTGGGTTGTGTTCTTTCTGGATGAGGTGTTCCAGTATGACTGCGCAGACATGGTGCTTGTTCCAGGCCTACAAGACCGGCTCTTCCTGTTCTGGGTCGTGCATTTTGCAGGGTCTGCCCGGTTTGCGGAGGGTGGGCATCTGTCCGGTGGATCTGTAGAGGACCTGTCATCGGTAGCGGATCCGTAGGGATCTGTAGCGGGCCCACGGCTGTTGGAGTCTTTTGTGCTGATCTGGTAGACCCCGGCGATATTTCCGTTGGTCATCCTGCTCTTCCCGCCCTCCTCCTAGCGCCGCATCATCCACCGGATCTTTGAGTCGGTTAGCTTGGCCACCGACACGCCCAAAACAGGGCGGCGAAAGGATTTTCGGATAATACAAGACCGAGCCGCCCTCTCCCCTTTAGGTGGGGCCCAGGAACAACTTCCTAACCTTGTTGGATTCCTCGGTCTTGCAGAAGATCAGAACGGTCATGTTCGGTCTCATGGTGGTGTCGCCGTGCGGTATCACCGTTTCACCGTCCTCGACCACCGCAAACACCGTCGCGTGAGACATGTCCCCCATCGCCGACACCTGGGCAAGGGTCTTCCCGACAACGGGCGACTTCGCATCTATGTGTAGCTCGAGCATCTCGCCCCTGACCCCCGTCAGGCCCGCAACGTCGACGACCCCGGGGCTCCTTATTAGGCGGGAAATGTACTCGGCAGCCGCCTTCTCCGGACTGATGACCCGGTCGATGCCAAGCTCAAGAAACGGCTTCTCCATCTCCAGGCTGGAGACCCGGGCGATCGTCATCAGGGGCCTCTCCCTCTTGGCATCTGCAACAAGCCTCTTGGCGACGAGGCAGGACGTCAGATTGACCGCCTCATCACCCGTCACCGCCACGATGGCATCTGCCGTTTCGACGTTGAGGGACTGCAGCTGGGCTGGGTTTGTGCCTGAGCCATGGAACACGAATGCGTCGAGGGAGCTGACCTCGCGAACCCTCCGCTCGTCCTTTTCGACCAGGGTGACATCGTTCCCGGCTTCGATGAGCATCCTCGCGAGATTGTACCCGATCCTGCCCGCCCCTATGATTATGACGTACGTTCACATCACCTCTCGATGAGATACCTCACCATTCTGCCATATGCGGGCCTGGTTATCGTAATGCCAGCCAAGACCCCCACGATCGTCATTATCGCAAAGCCGCGTAGCCGGCCGAGCCCCACGTAGGCCAACGGAACCATGGCGATTATGGTGGTTGCGGCAGCCGTGAAGACTATGAAGAAAGCGCGCGATATTCGCGTGGACATCACGAGCCTTCTCTTTCCCTGCCCCTGGTATAGGGCTTCGTCCGTTATAACTATCTGCTCGTCCACCCCTGTTCCGATTGCCGCGACGATGCCCGCGACGCTTCCTAGGTCGAGGTACTGCCGGATCAGCACCGAGAATCCGAGCATTATCAGTACCTCGCTCAAGCTCACTCCCATCACCGCGGCCACCAATTTCGGCCTTCGGTACCTTAGATATATCACCGTCAGCACCCCGATCACCGCTGCCGCCCCGGCAGAAGCTACCTGTCTCGCGAAATCCCTGCCCAGGACGGCCGGAATCTGCCCTTCGCCGGCCGTCCTCAGCTTCGTGGGGAAGGATGCCTCCAAGTTGATGTAGAGTTCCTCAGCCCTCCTCCTGGCCTGGTCGTTATCCCTGGGACCGCCCGTGATCGCCAGAAAGCTGACCACGGCTTGCTCCCTCATGCTCTCCGCGAGATCGGCGGAGAAAGATGCATTGTACACTTCGATCCCGTTGAAGAACATCCCGAGGGGGTGTTTCCGCCGAACGCTCTCATCTGGGTCTATCGCGCCGTGAAGTAGGGCGAGGTCGCGCAGCCGCTCCGCCGCTGGTTTCTTAAGCGTCATTGGAACCGCCCAACCACCCGCCTCGGAAGCATAGTAGTAATGGTCAACCCTAGCGACGTCTTCCGAGGTGAACGCCCTGACCGTGATGTTGCCGGATGTCCAGAGGCGCGCCTCGAAGTCGAGGGGTTCAAGGACGGAGCTGTTGCCGGCGATCCTTTCCGGGGATTCCACGATTATGTACTCGCCCCCCGCCCTCTTTATCCTGAGGTCGGACACGCCCATGAAGTCCGCCCTTGACTCGATCATCTTCTCCACCTCGCTCATGGTCTCTGCAGAGACCTTCGTCTCATAGGAGAGGATCTTCAGATACCTCCCAAAGGCTGCCTCGAGCTCTTCCCTGGTCGCCTCGGAGCCTCTGCCCTCGACTTGGAAGATCCCGGACGATTCGCTGCCCCCTACGATGTCGTATCTCGTGGGGAAGCTGAGGTTCAGGACCGCCTCGAGGGCATGGTAGTTGGTGGCATTCAACACGAGCTCGGAGGTTTCGTTTCCGAAGACGAAGGATATCTTGCTCAGGCTCGAATACGTCGAGAAGAAGTCATCGACGGCAAGCTCCATCAAGTAGGCATTTGCCCCCATGGTCGCGATCTCGACGGTCAGGAGTCCCGCCTCCCCCTTGTCTTTCAGGGTGACCGTCGTGTTCAGGAACTGCCCCAGAAGGGCCTGCGTGACGTTCCCGGCGTCAACCCTGACCGTGAAGGTAACCCCGACGGGCTTCACGTTGTAATAGAAGCCGCCCACAAAGTCTATCCCGAACTTGAGGTTCGTCCTAAGGCTCCGCGGGGTGTTGAACTTCACTATCCTTGCCGAAGTTCCCAAGAACTCCTGCAGCTCAGCCTGGTCGAGCCTCTTATCGACCACCATCGAAATCGAGCTCCCAAGAACCTCAACGTAGGTGACCTTGCCCTTCGGCCCCAGGGTGCTTTCGATCAGCGTGACGATGCAGTCCCTGTCGGTGACCGTCACGTTCGCGCGAACGAAGGTACCGTTCAAGACGGTGACCTCGGGCGGAATGCCCCTGGGTATCATGCCCGCCAACTTGGCCTTCAATTCGCTGACGATCGTCTCGTTTTCCCTTGGCGTCACAACCGAGAAGGAGAATCTGTGAACCCACAAACCCTCATCAAACGTCGACGATAGGCGTGACACGTTCTGGTAGCTGGCCTTCAGCATGCGTTCAACGATCTGTGAGGAGTTCACGTCCTCAACCGTCAGCTCAGTGGTAGACCTAGTGACCATCGGCATGAGCAGAACCAGCGCACCGATATCTATCAAAATGAGGAGTTGGATTCGCCAGTCCCTGAACAGATCGGTTGGCAGCCTCATCTTCTCCTCGCCCTCTCCTCCAGGAGCCTGTACTTCTTGCTGAGATAGCCGCGCATGACCCCTGTGTTGAAGAACCAAGTATTGACGATGTCCGCGCTCATCCCAAGTATGAGGACGATGGAGATGTCCCTCAGGACATCGGATGTCGTGAAGGCGTAAAGGGCGATCAGGGCACACAGCGTCGTCATGGTCATTGTGAGTCCGGTTTTCATGCTGTCCCGGATCCGCTCATTCAACTCCTCCCTTCTCTTGAGGAGCCTCGTCGTCAGCATGATGTTGTCGTCCACAGAATACCCTATGAGCATGAGCAGCGCCGCAACGGTCGCAAGGGAAAGCCTGACGCCCAAGGCCGTCATGAATGCCACAGCCGCAAACATGTCCAGAAACGCCGTGGCTCCGACGAGCACCGATGGCAAGAACGACCTGAACACCACGTAGACCACGACGAACATCCCAATGTACGCGGCAACCAGAACGGCGGGCGCCTGGCGTTTGAAGGTCACGGCAAGGGGCACATCGAGCGCCGTTGTCGTGCCCTCCTTTCCGTATTCTGCCTTCATATAGGCAAGGATGTCATCCGCCTTTCCTTGGGTCTCGACGCTGAGAACCCCGCCGCCCTTCTTCACCGATATCTCCTTGATCGCAAATTTCTCCCTGAGTTTCGCCTCGATCTCTTGCGCAGACAGGTCGTATGACCCGGGAAAGCTGATCAGGGTGCCGCCCGTGAAGTCGATTCCATAGTTGAACAGGCTGCCCGTCTTGGCGGCGTTCCAGGCTAGCAGGGTAGCACAGACGAGAAGCAACGCCAAGGGTACGACGAGCATCTGCTTCCAAGATAGACGCGTGACGTCCAGGAAAGAAGGGAGACTGCCCGGGGTCGTTCCTTGTCGCAAGTGTTCACCGCCAGGGTCAAGAGGTACGATGGCTTTGCCTTGCTTGGTTTCGCTGGCCTTCCCTGGCCATTTAGCGCCAGTTCCATAATTGGCCTCTTAAATACTTTCGTCTCGCCGTCCCGCAGCCCCCGTCCCTTCCGGACCCCGGCTCCAACCCCCTTCCTGGGCCGAAGCGCGTGGATGTCACAGATGGAACTTCAGTATGAGCGGAACGAAAAGCAGCGCGGTGATCGACATCAGTTTGATGAATATGTTCAGGCTGGGGCCGGAGGAGTCCTTCATCGGATCACCCACGGTGTCCCCTATCACGGCTGCGGAATGCGCCAGGCTTCCCTTGCCGCCCAGGTTGCCCGCTTCGATATACTTCTTCGCGTTATCCCAAGTGTTTCCAACATTGCCTTGGAAGAGCCCAAGAAGCAGGCCGCTCGCGATCGACCCCGCCATCATGCCCACCAGAGCGTCCGGGCCGATGACGAATCCAACTAGAAGCGGGGTTGCTATCGCGAGCGTCCCGGGCAAAACCAGATGTCCGAGCGCGTTCGATGTGACCAGGGATACGCACTTGGCGTAGTCGGGCTTTGCTCGTCCCTCCATCAAGCCTGGAATCTCCCGGAACTGCCTCCTTATCTCATCCACGGTCGCGTAGGCGCCCTTTGTCACAGCTTGTACCACGATGGCTGTGAAGAGGGGGGGAAGCGCCGAACCGATGAGAAGGCCTGCGAAAGTCCTGGGGTTCAGGAGGCTCAAGACCTTGTCCAGCCCACCCACCTTTCCAGCATATGTGACGAACGCCGGTATCCGGGTGATAGCGACGAAGAACGCTATCGCCGTGAGCGCGGCCGAGCCTATCGCGAAACCCTTGCATACGGACTTCATGGTGTTCCCGACCGAGTCCAACCTGTCCGTGATGTCCCTGACCTCCTTCGGCAGCCCGGCCTGCTCGGCTATTCCCGCCGCGTTATCGACTATGGGCCCGTATGCGTCTGCCGCCACTATTACCCCCGCGATCGAGAGCATGCCGACTGCCGAGATGGCAACGCCGTAGACCCCTGCCGCCTGGAAGGAGATGAGGCCGGCCACGGCAACGCACACGATGGGCACGAAGGTGCTGTAGAACCCCATCGAGAAACCCGCAAGCAGCCCTAGGGCAGGGCCACCCTGATCTGAGCTAGCCACAGTCCTTGCGGGGGAAAACCTGCTGGAGGTGAAATAGTCCGATGTCTGGCCGATCACGACCCCCACCGCGAGTCCGCACAGCATGGCCGTGTAGGGCCCGGGCCAGTCCGGTCCCATGAGCGCGGAGGCAGCGAAGAGACAAGCGATGGCTGCGATCACGGTCCCAATGACGCTTGCTCGCGTGAGGGCTCTTTCCGGCTCGCCCCTAACGGTGAACGAGGTCGCGATCGATGCCAGTATGCCTATCCCCGAGATGACGAGCGGCAAGAGAACCCAGTTGAGTCCGTCTGCACGCTCGCCGTAGACTGCAGCCCCCAGTATCATGGTGGAGATCATCGCGCCGACATAGGACTCGAACAGGTCGGCGCCCATGCCCGCCACATCGCCTACGTTGTCCCCGACGTTGTCGGCTATGACCCCCGGATTCCTTGGGTCGTCCTCAGGTATGTTCCTCTCGACCTTGCCCACGAGGTCTGCCCCGATGTCGGCTGACTTGGTGTATATTCCGCCTCCAACCCTGGCGAACAACGCTACCGTGCTTGCGCCGAAGCTGAACCCCGCGATGTCGCTGACGACGTCCAAGGCCCTTCCAAGATCCATGCCACCATACGCCAGGTAGAGCAGCACGACCCCAGTCAGCCCAACCCCGACGACCCCGAAGCCTAGGACGCTTCCCCCCTTGAATGCGATGTCCAGAGACTTGCCCAGACCTTCCGTTCTGGCAACGTTCGCGGTCCTTGAGTTGGCCCTTATTGCGATGTGCAGGCCGATGAACCCGGCAATCGCGGAACAGGCAGCTCCTGCCACGTACGCTAGAGCAACGCGCGGCCCGAGGAAGACGCCGATTGCAACCGAGACAATGGCAACTATGGCTGCGATCAACCTGTACTGCTTGCTCATGTAAGCCTTGGAGCCCTCTCTGATGTACGACGAGACCTCCTTCATCCTGTCGGTTCCCTCGCCAACGGCAAGGATTCGCCTAGCGAGGTATCCTAGGTAGGCAATTGAGAGGAGCCCCGTTGCCAGTGGCAAAGCGATTGAGAGGTCTGACATAACCAACCCAAATCCGCCCGCGCAGGGTGCTTAATTAGCCTTTCCCAGATCGGCCGGAACGGCGTCCGGACCCAACTGTGGCTGAGCCGTGCTGATCTAGCCCCAGTGGGATAAGCCGGCCGGCACGCTCCTCGGCTCTCTGCCGATCCCTACGAGAAGGCCGGGTCGGAATCAAACCTCTGGCCGGGATAGAAGTTCCCGGTCGATGATCTTCTTCACCTCGCTGACGACCTCCGGGTTGCCCAGCGTGGTGATGTCCCCGGTGGGCTCACCCCTCACCATGTTGGATATGACGCGCCTCATGATCTTGCCGCTTCTAGTCTTGGGCAGATCCGGCACGAAGATGACATAATCCGGCCGCGCTATCGGGCTGATCTCCTTCGAGACGTGTCTGATGAGCTCCTGTTTCAATGAATCCGTCGGCTCCGTGCCGTGCACGAGTATGACGAAGGCCGTTATGGAAGAGCCCTTGACGGGGTCGGGCTTTCCGACCACGGCGGCTTCAGCGACCTTGGGGTGCGAGACGAGCGCCGACTCAACCTCGGCCGTGCCTATTCGGTGCCCGGCAACCTTGAGCACATCGTCCGCCCTGCCCTGAATCCAGAAGTACCCGTCCTCGTCAACACGCGCAACGTCCCCAGCAAGATATACGCCAGGGAATCTTGACCAGTAGGTTTGCTCGTACCGCTCCTTCTGCTTGTACAATCCAACGAACATGCCTGGCCACGGTCTGGTGAGTACTAGGTTTCCTCCCTGGCCGATGACCTGCTTGCCGGTGTCGTCGTAGACGGCCGCCTCAAGGCTCGGGAAGGGGAAGGTTGCGGACCCGGGCTTCAGAGGCGTAACGGGCAGAGGCGTGATTATGAAATGGCCGGTCTCGGTCTGCCACCATGTGTCCATGATCGGACACCTCTTGCCGCCGATCACCTCATGGTACCAGACCCATGCCTCCGGGTTTATCGGTTCTCCCACCGATCCGAGGAGGCGCAGAGAACTCAGGTCGTGCTTGGACGGCCATTCCTTGCCGAAGCGCATGAAGAGCCGGATTGCCGTGGGAGAAGTGTAGAAGACGGAGACCTTATATCTCTCGACTATCTGCCAGAACCTGTCGGGCTCGGGATAGGTCGGCGCGCCCTCGTAAAGAACCGACGTAACGCCCAGCATCAGGGGCCCGTAGACTATGTATGTATGGCCCGTGATCCAGCCGATGTCCGCAGCGCACCACCAGACGTCATCGTCCTTGAGGTCGAAGACCAGCGAAAGCGTTGACGCGGCCCCGACCTGGTACCCTCCGTGCACGTGCATGACGCCCTTTGGCTTTCCGGTCGTGCCCGAGGTGTACATAATGAAGAGCAGGTCGTTGGAGTTCATGACCTCGGTCTTGCACTCATCGGGTTGACCCTTCGTGACATCCTCCCACCAGTAGTCCCTGTCCTTGACCATGTTGACCTTGATCTTGTCGCCCAGCCTCCTCACCACTACCACCTTCTTCACCGTGGGTGACGCGGCCACGGCCTGGTCTGCCATCGCCTTCAGATTGAGAGGCTCGCCCTTTCGGTAGTAGCCGTCAGCCGTGATGAGTGCCACACACTCGGCGTCCACCAGACGCTCCTCCAGCGCCTTGGAGCCGAAACCCGAGAAGACCACGGAATGCACAGCCCCGATCTTCGCGCACGCGACCATGGCTATGGGAAGCTCGGGTATCATGGGGAGGTAGATGCCAACCCTGTCGCCCTTCTTTATCCCGAGGCTCTTCAGGGCGTTGGCCAACCGGTTGACCTCCTTGTACATCTCCCGGTAGGTCATCTTGCGAACCTCGCCCAACTCGCCCTCCCAGATGTAGGCGACCTTGTCCGCCCTACCATCCTCCATGTGTCTATCCAAGGCATTGTAGGCGATGTTCGTTCTTGCGCCTTCAAACCAGACGAAGTAGGGGGCTTTGCCGGAGAGAACCGTCTTCCACTTTCGGTGCCAGTGGAGATCCTTTGCTAGTTCTCCCCAGAACCATTCCTGGTCCTTTGCCCTCTCGTAGAGCTCCTTCACGGTCCTTATCTTGTGCTTGTCCATGAACTTCTTGACGTTGCTCTTCTCCACCAGTTCCTTGGGGGGCTCGAACAACCTCTTCTCCTTCATCAGGGCTTCTATAGTGGCAGACATGATGCTCACCAGAGATCTATACTGGGATCACGGTGCGGCCGTAAAGCTGGTTCCACACGCTGGCGATGGCAACGTAGATCGCCGAGAACCCACACACGATGCCCTCGATTCCTGTGATCGTGTGGAAGACCTCGGACTCCACGAACTCCCCCACGGCCAACAGGAAGAACAGGACCGTTAGGGTGCCGAACACGACCTGGAGCCCGCGGCTGAGCTTGAGGGTCCCGACGAACATCCATCCCGTGAAGAATCCCCACATCGCGAGGTAGGCTGCCATGCCAGCGGCATCGGGGGCATCCGCCCACCCGAGCTTTGGGAATACGAGGAGCCCCACGAGCGAGAGCCAGAAAAGTCCGTAGCTCGTGAAGGCGGTCGTCCCAAAGGTGTTGCCGTTCCTGTACTCCATGATGCCGGCTATGACCTGGGCTAGGCCACCGTAGAACACGCCCATCGCCAGGATCATGCTGCTCAATGGGTACAGCCCCGCGTTGTGAAGATTCAGCAGGACGGTGGTCATGCCGAACCCCGTAAGCCCAAGCGGCGCAGGATTTGCCGTGTCTGCCATACGCCATCCTTTGGGTCCTTGCCGCAGATGGATGGTTGATAAACGTTTCCGGGAGCGGCGCGCGCTGCCGCCGGGTTTCATCACGAGTTCGTCACCAGGCCGCCAAAGGCGTGGCTCGGTGGCACGACTCTTCCACCCGAAGAAGATCCCCAGACCGTGGTGGATCGGTAACGCAAACCTATTTCTTTAGCGCTATCCTGCCATGGACGAATGCCGAGTCCCCGCGTTCGTTTGGCCGCCGCACGCCGATTTCAAACGGTGCTGCTAGCATCGGGGAGGGGAGGGCAGTGGAACGCAGGCTGGTGATCGTGGACGAGCGAGGCAGAAAACATCTCGCCGTCCCGGGCGACAGGTTGGAGACGGACCTCGGCATCTTCAACCTTCCTCGCAGGTACGCCTCCGGAGAGTTGCTCCGAAGCCATCTAGGGCACGAGGCATTCGCCCTGGAGCCCAACGTGCGCGACTATGTTGAGAAGATGGCACGGCCCACCTCGGTCCCGTACTTTGAGGATATCGGCTTCGTGCTGGCCCTCGCCGGGCTCCGCAGCGGACAGACCGTGGTCGAGGCGGGAACTGGGAGCGGCGCGTGCGCGCTTTATTTCTCCCAAGCAGTCGGGCCGGCCGGGAAGGTGTACTCGTTCGAGATTCGCGCCGACATACACGGCATAGCGCTCGCAAACCTCAAAGGCTTCGGATGCCGCAACGTCGAGCTCATCAACGATGACGTCCGCAACATCGCCGAAGACATCAAGGCAGATCTTTTCTTCCTCGACCTTGCCTCGCCGTCCAAGTACATCCAGTCTGCCTACTCCTCTATGAAGCCAGGGGGCATGATCTGCGCCTTCGTCCCCTTTCTCGAGGAAGGTGCACGCTGCGTGAGGAAGCTCAAGGCGCTCAAGTGCTTCGACGTCCGGATGGTGGAGGTCTCACACCGGGACTACGAGGTCTCAAGCCACGGCACGCGTCCAAGGACGACGCAGACCGTCCACACGGGATACATCGCGTTGGGAAGAGCTCTTCCAGCGCGCCCGGAGAAGGTCGATTAACATTTTTGAAGGTTCCCCCGGGGGTGCAGCCTGATGAGAAGTACCCTGGCAGCCGTATGCATATTCCTGTTCCTCGTAACCAGTTTCCTCTGTATGTACCAGATCGGCGGAGGGGGAGGGTTCCTGAGAGGCGGGTACCTGACCATGTCGGCCTACTATCGATCCGCATACGGGGACAGCCCGACTGCCTTCATCCTGGCGGACAAGAGCATCCGCAGCGACTACGCAGTAACCCTCCTCATCCAGGACGCAAGGAGCATGCGCTTTTTCAAATCTCGGATAGATTCGAGCCAGATCACTTCATACGGGCAGAGCGCCTGGATCGTCCGCGGTGTCTCGCAGAGACAGTTCTTTGGCTACCTGCAGGAAATGGAGCTGGGGATCATCGCCACCGGATCGGCGATGGTGGCAAGCCTATTCGTGCTCTACTACTACGACTCCAAGACCCCCTAGAAGGGCGCAGAGCCGAGCCGGGTCCAAAGATTTTTCTTGTTCGTAAGACCTCCCCTCAATCGGGAAAGGGTTCAGATTGCCACCCGTGGGGACCATGGAGATCCTGGTCATCCTCATCGCGGTGATCCTTTTCGGCCCAAAGAGGATACCCGAGATAGCTCGCACGCTGGGCGCCGCCCTAAACCAACTCAGGTCAGCAAGCGATGACCTCATGCGAGAGCTGACTAAGGAGGTCGACCTGGAGAAGCCCCCCCTTCCCAAGAAAGCCCAAGAAACTCAACTGTCACCACAAAGGGGCCATCCGGCCGAGAAGCCCGCCGGGGAGGAGGTCAAGGCCCTCACCCACGAGCAGTTGGCTGAGGCGGCAAGGAAGCTGGGCCTGAGCGTTGAGGGCAAGACCGAGGACCAGTTGCGCGCCGAGATAGTCTCGAGGGTGAGCTTGGACGGAGCCCGATCGAGCGCCTCTGGGCAGAAAGCTGGGTGATGGCCCTCCGCCAGCGGTCTGAGCCGGTCGTGATCCCGCAGTCGGTTGGGCGGCCGGAAGGCTGGCTGGCGGTGCCTGAACATGCCAGATTTAAGGCCCTTGGGCATCCGATTTCCTTGATCTGGGCCTTGGCCAAGGAGATGTCCTTCTTCGATCACCTCGAGGAGCTTCGCCGTCGGCTGATCGTCTGCATAATCGCCGTGGGCGCGGGGTTCGTTCTCGGGTGGGTTTACCTAGCAGAGAAGATACTGCTGGCCATAGAGGCAAACATGCTGGGCGGCATGAAGCTAACGGCGCTGACGCCGCTCGCGGCTGCGCTGGCTCGCATGAAGATTTCCCTTGTCGTCGCGGTGGCAGTTGCATCCCCCGTGATTGCGTACGAGGCGCTCGCCTTCTTAATCCCAGCTCTCAAGCCTAAGGAAAAGAAGATGGTATTCAAGCTGGCGCTCCCGGCGGTTGGACTCTTCCTGGTTGGCCTTGCCTTCGGCTACTACGTGATGGTCCCATTCACGATGGACTTCCTCAAAACCGTCGTCAATGAGGACCTCATCGTCAACTTGTGGTCCGTCGACCAGACCGTCTCCTTCGTCTTCCTCATGCTTCTGGTCTTCGGGCTGATCTTCGAATACCCGCTTCTGGCGACGCTGCTCTCCAGCATAGGACTAGTGTCGCCGCAATTCTTCAGAAAGAACCGCGCCTTGGCCTTGATCGCGATACTCATCATAGCGGCAGTGATTACGCCGGACCCCACCATGGTGAGCCAGATAATCGTTTCGATCCCGATGTACCTGCTCTACGAGGTAGGGATCATCTGCTCCTCGCTCGTCTACCCGAAGGAGAAGGCTGGATGAAATCCCTATAGGCCGTTCGGAAATCGCGGCCCGGGTACCTGGCCCTCTCCCCTAGCTCCTCCTGTATCCGCAGCAGCTGGTTATACTTGGCTGTCCTTTCGGACCTGCAGGGGGCCCCCGTCTTTATCTGGCCAGCGTTCAGCCCAACTGCGATGTCGGCTATGGTCGTGTCCTCCGTCTCACCGCTCCTGTGGCTTATCACCACGCCGTAGCCGTTCTCCATGCACATCCTCGCCGACTGGATCGCCTCCGTAAGCGTTCCTATCTGGTTCACCTTCAGCAGCAAAGCGTTGCAAGCCCCCATCTTGATCCCCGTCTCCAGCCGCGCGCAGTTAGTGACGAAGAGATCGTCCCCAACGATCTGGACCTTCTTCCCCAGCCGCTGCGTGATCTGGACGAACCCACCCCAGTCATCCTCCGACATGGGGTCCTCTATGGAGGTTATGGGATAGGAGTCCACCAGTCGGGCGTACAGGTCGATTAGCTCCCCGGCGCTGTGGGGCTTGCCTTCCACCGTGTAGCTACCTGCCGAATAGAACTCGCTCGCCGCCGGATCCAAGGCGATCGAGACCTCCTTTCCCGCAACATAGCCGGCCTTCTCGATGGCTTGGACCAGCGAATCCAACACATCGGTTACCCTGTCTATCGGACCCGAGAAGCCCCCCTCATCTCCCACATTCCTCATGGAGATCCCATACTTTGAGACGAGCACGCTCCTCAGCTGTTGGTAGATTTCGGCTATCCACCTCAGCCCCTCGGAGAAGCTGGGCGCGCCGACCGGGTGAAGCATGAACTCTTGGAGCTCCAGCTTCCCGCCGCCATGCTTGCCGGCGTTGACGACGTTGGACATGGGCAGCGGCAGGAGATACTCGCGGAAAGATCTCCCGAAAGCGATCTTGGCGATGTGCTCGTAGAGCGGTACATCCAGCGAATCGGCGGCGGCCCTGCAACAAGCCAGCGACGCCCCGAGCACGGCATTGGCGCCGAGCCTACACTTGTTTGGAGTAGAATCCAGCTTCAGCAAGAGGGAATCGATCCCGTTCTGGTCCGCCGAATCCTTCCCCACGATTGCGGGCCGGATGATCTGGTTCACGGATTCAACTGCCTTGAGCACCCCCTTTCCGGCGAAACGCCTCGGATCTCCGTCGCGGAGCTCAAGCGCCTCGTGCCGGCCGGTGCTAGCGCCCGATGGGACGGCCGCCCGCCCGAACCCTTTCCTCGTGCGAACATCCACCTCGATCGTCGGGTTGCCTCTCGAATCGAGGATCTCCCTAGCCTTAACCTCGGTTATACACGTATCCATCTTCCGCACCTCTAGGCTCCAGACTTAGTTTCCTTTCTTTGAGCGTCCTCAGGACCTTCTTCCGGATCTCGCCCACGGTGGGCAGCCTGGACACCTCTCCTTTCTGGATCAGCGGCTCAAGGAGGCTGACCATCTGCGTCCCGCACTCACATCTGGACTCGCGAGCAAGGGTCACACTCCTCCTAAAGCATGACGGACACTCCAGGACGTTCTTGGCTCCCGAGAGCTTCCCGCGTTTGCATATCTTCCTGCCCTCGACCTCAACGATATCCATCGCCAGGTCCACAGTGCGCGCCGAGCTGATCCACGTTCCGACGCCGAAGGCATCGGCAACGCCCGAGAGCTCGGACAGCGATCGTTCGTCCAGACCGCCGGAAACGAAGATCTTGACATGGTCATACCCCTCCACGTCGAGCTTCCAACGAACCTCCTGCACGATCCGCTTCATATCGCCCCTGCGGCTTCCCGGGGTGTCCAGCCTGACCGCGTACAGCCTCTTGCCGAGGGTCCGGGCCGCGGACAGGGATTCCACAACCTCGTCTGAAAACGTGTCGACCAGCATTATCCTCGGCACGCTTTCCTCCACCACCTCGTCAAAGGCTTTCCACACGGCCTCCCGGTCCCCCACGAGTACGATGAGGGCATGAGGGATCGTGCCCGAGGGCGAGATGCCGATGAGCTTCGCACCCGATATGCCCGACACGCCATCGCAGCCGCCGAGGTAGGCGGAGCGATCTATCATTGGAGACAAGGCTGGATGCATCCTCCTTATCCCGAAGCTGTAGACAGGCTTGAGCCCGGCCGCGATCTTGCACCGTGCCGCCGCGGTTGCGATCCCTGAAGCCTGGCAGGTGAGCCCGAGCAAGGGGGTCTCCATTTCACAGAATTCGGAGTACATCCCCTCGATCCTGATGACCGGCTCCATCGGGTAGAAGATGCTCCCCTCCGGCATCGACAGCACGTCCAGGTCCCTTCCCCGGAGAAGCTCGGCCACCTCCTCGATCCCCGAAAGGACCGCCCATCCCCATCCTTTGGGAAAAGATGAAGCCGAAACCTCAGCAACGACCTTCGCATCCCACTTCTTCTTCGTGACTATCTCATGGGCGCGCCGGAAGTATATGTCGGTCGTGCCGCCGCTCCTTATCTCCGACTCAGAGGCAATGTGGAACGCCAAGCCTTGCCCCCTCGGGTCGACCTGCTGCCTCCATTCATCGTCTTAAATATCTCGCCAACCATCCCTGCAGATCCAACCGATCGACGATCAAGAGCGTCAAGAGCAGAAGAGGAACGGACGCGATGCAGTCGATCAAGAGGTGGTTGCCTGACGATGTCACGGCCAGCAGCATCAACGCGGGATAGGCAAGGGCGAGCAATCTGAGGAGCCTGGCACGGGATCTAAGGTAGATGAAGCCGCCAACTATGAGGGAATAGCCCATGTGGACGCTCGGCATGGCTGCATACGGGTTCACCAACCTACTGAGGAATCCGGTCTCGTAGTCCATTCCGGGACTCTGATCCCCGGTGTCAACGAAGCCATACTCGCGCATGATCCGCGGAGGTGCAAGGGGATATAGCCAGTATATTAGAAAGGAGATGAGCGAAAAGCACACCAAGATATTGCGCACGCGCGCGTACTCCCCCCTCCCTCTGAGGAAAAGCACCAAGACGAAGCCCAGCACTATCATCGAATGGAGGAGAAAATAGAAGACGTTTACCAGTGCAACGAACGGCGTCCTCAAGAGCATTCTCTGGAGATCCAGCTCGACGAAGATGCCGAGTCGCCTCTCCAGCGAGGCGAGATCGTGAAAATGAGCGATCGCCGCCTCCCGGCGGTCTGAGCTTCCAAGGGCGGCGGAAAAGTAGGCCATGAGGAGGACAAGCGCGACGACCGACTCCTTTCTCCATGCTTCCCTCGGATTCACGGGTAGTCCCTTGGGGATCGCCTTTGGAGGTAAACGAGAAAGGCATGCTGATAAGTATAATCAGGCCCTTGCTCCAATCCGGCGTTCTCCTAGAGCCAAGGGGCATCGGGTCCTCCTGTCTCCCCCTAGACTTCGGCCCATTTCGGTTTCCCGGCGAAGAAGCTCGCATCCATGCGAAGATGCACCGCAGGCACGCATGGTGCGACTCCATGCTGGGGTTGTTCAAACCAAAGGAGCATGCTGCACTCCGACGAGAACGTCCAACCGCGCGGCTTCCCCTCAGGCGGCAACCCTATCTGGGTCGCGCAATCAGACCAATTTTTATTCTCATTTTCTAGCGCACCGCCAGAACGACCGAGATCCCACGGAGGAGCAACAGCCTTGCCCAAGAGAGAGGATATCCACAAGATCCTCGTCATCGGATCCGGGCCGATTGTGATCGGACAAGCCGCCGAATAGGGATTTCCCTCGGAATCGACTACTCCGGTTCACAGGCCTGCAGATCACTGCGCGAGGAGGGATACCATGTAGTCCTAGTGAACTCGAACCCAGCGACGATAATGACGGACACCGACATGGCCGACGTTGTGTACATGGAACCGCTGGTGCCGGATATCGTCACGAAGATAATCGAAAAAGAGAGGCCCGACGGACTGCTGCCGACGATGGGCGGCCAGACCGGGCTAAACCTTGCGGCCCAGCTCGGGATGCTGGGCGTGCTGGAGAAGTACGACGTCGAGCTTCTGGGAACGCCGCTTGAGACGATCCAAGCAGCGGAGGACCGAGACAAGTTCAGGGCGTTGATGCTGGAGATAAACGAGGCGATACCGAGGAGCCGCGCGGTGGCCACCGTGGAGGAGGCCGTCTTCACGGCACAAGAGATCGGGTACCCTGTGATCGTGCGTCCCGCCTACACGCTCGGCGGAACCGGAGGGGGCATGGCCTATAATGAGACCGAGCTGCGGAAGATAGTGGATCGCGGCCTGCGCTCAAGCATAGTCAACCAGGTTCTCGTCGAACAGTCGGTGATCGGCTGGCAGGAGATAGAGTACGAAGTCATGCGCGACGCCGCCGACAACTGCAACATAGTGTGCTCCATGGAGAACGTCGATCCCATGGGCATACACACCGGCGACAGCATCGTCGTCGCGCCCGTTCAGACGCTGAGCGACCCGGATCATCAGAAGCTTAGGACGGCCTCCATCAAGATAATCCGGGCGCTGAAGATCCAGGGCGGTTGCAACATACAATTCGCAATGAACAAGGACACCGGGGAGTACTACGTCATCGAGGTCAACCCCAGGGTCTCCAGAAGTTCCGCCCTGGCCTCCAAGGCAACAGGTTACCCGATAGCAAGGATCGCCGCGAAGATTGCGGTGGGGATGACCCTTGACGAGATACCAAACAGGGTCACTCGCACGACGCCGGCCAGTTTCGAGCCGGCACTGGACTACATAGCGGTGAAGATCCCCAGGTGGCCGTTCGACAAGTTCCGCACCGCCGAGCGCCAGATCGGGACCCAAATGAAGGGAACGGGCGAGGTCATGAGCCTGGCGCGGACCTTCGAGGAGGCCTTCCAGAAAGCGATAAGAAGTCTGGACATCGGCAGGGCCGGCTTCGGCTGCGAGGCAAAGCAGGCCAACTTCGCCAAGGCGACGGAAGAGGAGCTTCTTGAGGAGCTGGCACGGCCGACGGATCAGAGGATCTTCTACATCCACGAGGCACTGCGGAGGGGATACTCGCCTGAGAGGATCTACCAGCTGACCAAGATCGACAGGTGGTTCCTGTACAAGCTCAAGAACCTTCTGCAGATCGAAAGGAGCTTGGTCCGACAGTCAGGAAAGAACACGATCTCACGGTCTCTGCTTCTCCGATCCAAACGGGCTGGCTTCTCAGACGCGCAGATTGCCTATGCCTTGGGCAAACGCGAGGACGAGGTCAGGAAGATGAGGAAGGAGAAGGGCGTACTACCATCCTACAAGATGGTTGATACCTGTGCGGCCGAGTTCGAGGCCAAGACGCCCTACTACTACTCGACGTACGAACCGAACTCAGACAAGGCCCTGATGACGACCGAAAGCCCCAAGAAGAAGGTCCTCATCATCGGCGGCGGACCGATAAGGATAGGCCAGGGCATAGAGTTCGACTACTGCACCGTCCACGCCGTGACCACGCTGAAGGAGGAGGGACTGGAGGCAATAGTCATCAACAACAATCCTGAAACGGTCTCCACCGATTTCGACATCTCGGACAAGCTCTTCTTCGAGCCGCTCACATTTGAGGACGTCATGAACGTAGTTGACCTGGAGAAGCCCTGGGGGGTGATCGTCCAGTTCGGCGGCCAGACCCCCATAAACCTCGCCTCAAGGCTCGCGAAGGCGGGAGTCAACATCCTAGGCACGCCGGCCGAAAGCATTGACAGGGCCGAGGACCGCAGGTCGTTCACGAAGCTCCTAAGCAAGCTGAAGATCCCTCAAGCACCGTACGGCACGGCCATGGATCGCAAGGGCGCTCTCAGGGTCGCCCGGAGGATCGGGTTCCCCGTCCTGGTCAGGCCAAGCTTCGTCTTGGGCGGACGAGCGATGGAAATAGTCCACGACGAAGCGGAACTCAAAGAGTATGTGGACATAGCAGTATCCGTGTCGCCCGAGCACCCCATACTCATTGACAGATTCCTAGACAACGCGATCGAGCTGGACGTAGACGCCGTTGCCGACGGACGGGATGTCTTCATAGGCGCGATCATGGAGCACATAGAACAGGCAGGCGTCCACTCGGGCGACGCGGCAATGGTCATCCCAACGTGCTCGTTGGACAAGGAGACCATCGCCACGGTCGAGGAGTACACGAAGGCAATTGCCCTGGAGCTAAAGGTCGTCGGCCTGATTAACGTACAATACGCGGTGAGGAACGGGGTGGTCTATGTGCTGGAAGCAAACCCCAGGGCGTCCAGAACGATACCCTACGTGGCAAAGACGATGGGGATCCCGCTCGCCAAGATCGCGACCAAGTTGATGGTGGGCCATACGCTGAGGGAGCTTGGCCTAGTCGGCCGCCGGGAGATCAAACACTTCTCTATCAAGGAATCTGTCTTCCCCTTCATCAAGCTCCCGGGAGTGGATCCCAAGTTAGGGCCCGAGATGAAGTCGACCGGCGAGGTCATGGGGATCGATGATGACTTCGGCCTGGCGTTCTTCAAATCGCAGGTCGCGGCCGGCATGGCTCTTCCGACGTCGGGCAGGGTGCTGATCTCGGTCAAGAAGGAGGACTTCGCCGAGATCCCGGAGATCGCCAAGAAGTTCCACGAGCTTGGATTCGAGCTTTTGGCGACCGACGGCACGGCCGCAGCGATCCAGGCGAAGTACCCCAACATACCAATCAGGGTCGTTCGCAAGATATCCGAAGGGAGCACCGAGATACTAGAGATGATGTGGAGGCGCGAGATCGACATGATCATAAACACGCCGACCAAGGGCGGCAGTGCCTTCAGGGATGGCTACAAAATCAGACGCCAAAGCGTCGACCTGTGCATCCCGTACGTGACCACCCTGGCCGGAGCTCGCGCCTCGGTTAGTGCCATCGAGAAGACCAAGAAAGGGGCTATCCATGTCGAGTCTCTGGCATCCTACCTGAAGGGGGTCCAGACCGTAGCGACCTAGCTGTGAGCGTACCTGAAAACCGGCGTGCCTGCGCGGCGGGAGTCGAGCCTGCAGAAGCCAAAGCGCACGAACTGCACGAGCGCCCCGATCTCAAGGCCCTCTACCCCGGGGTCGGCAATTCCCATCACCCTGGATCCATCCGGCATGATCACCTCAACCTTGACGTTGGGAACGGAAACCCACTGGACCTTGGGGATCGAGGGCGAAAGATCGGGTTCCAGATGCTGAGCCGTCTCGCCCAAGAGCACGTTGCCCAGTTCCTTTAGCCTGACCTCCTGACCCTTGAAACGCCGAAAGTCTTCCCCGTCCACGAATATCGAATCCATCGAGACAGGTACTGGTCGCGATCCACGGTCCTCAAAGTCCGGGTGGAGCTTCAGCTTGACGGAATCGATCTTAGGTCCTCCTGCGACCGCCACCCTGACGGGATCCCTGACGAAGTTGTAGCGATTGGCGATGGGATCTATGAGACGACGGTTCTCGGCGTAGAGGCTTTCCACCGGGACTTGCACATCCGTAAGGGTCAGGCCACACGAAACGATGAAAGACCTGATCGCCTGGGGCTGGATCCCGCGTGCCCTCAACGACCCGATCGTCCAGGTCCTGGGGTCGTCCCAGCCCTCGTACTCGCCGGACTGTATCCTCCTCCTGCACTCCGAGCTGCTGATCTTGGCCCCTGCGATGCTGAGCATGCCGTGGTGGACGATGACCGGCTCCGGCCAGCCGAGGAGCTTCCACATAAAGCGCTCCATCTTGTCCTCCATCATGAGGTCCTTGCCACGCAGGATGTGCGTGACCCCCAGCAGATGATCATCCACCGCCCACGAGAACTCAAGCATCGGCCACACCCTGTATTTGGTCCCGACCCTCGGATGGGGCCTTTCGCTGATCCTCAGAAGGACCCGGTCCCTGAAGGCCAGATCCGGATCCTTCATGTCCGTCTTCAGCCGCACGGTCGCCTCTCCCTCGGAGTAGTGCCCGGAGAGCATCCTGTTCCATTCTTCCAAGTTCGACCCGGGCGACCTTCCCCGACATGCACACTCCTTGCCGGCAGACCTATTTCTCCTCAGGTCCTCCGCCTTGCACGTACATACGTATGCCCAACCCCTCTCGATGAACTGCCTAGCGTAGGAGTAGAAGAGCTCAAGCCTGTCCGATTTGTACACGGTCTGGTGGACCCGGATGCCCAGCCACTCCATGTCCCTAGGAAAGCTCTCGTACGCCTCCGCTATCGGTATCTTGTCAGCGGACCCTGCGGTATCATCCACCACCAAGATGAGTTTTCCCGAATATCGCTTCACATACTCGTCGTTGAGGATAGCCATCCGGGCCCTTCCAAGGTGTAGAGGGCCTGAGGGATAGGGCGCCAGCCGCATGACCACGCCTCCCTTCACGGCCCCGGGAAGGTCCGGCAACGTGTATCTGCCCTCCTCCCTGCGAAGCGTTGGCAGCTCGAGGGTGCTCAGTTCCTTCCTCTGTTCCTCCGGGCCCATCGCGTTGACCTGATCGACGATTTCGTTGACAAGCCTCGCCACCTCGCCAACGTTCGCCCGGGCCTCCGGCCTTGCCGAGAAGACGGCCCCTAGAACCGAGGATGGCCTTGCCTGCCCGCCGTGATCGAGCGCGTTCCGGAGCGCGAGCCCCCTAACAAGCTCCTGGAGCGATATCTCTCTCGCCATTTCACCCATCAGCTCCGGGATGCGCTATATATGTTGCTCCGCGGCCGGACGACTGCATTATTGCGCCGTGGCAAGGACCCTCGCATAACAGCACCTCACGGCCCTACATCGCGAAGAAACTTTTTTATCCATCAGGGGCCGGAAGGATCGCTGATGCCGCTGGGGTTGGGCCGAAAGAAGGCGGAGGAAACCGAGCTCCGAGAGCTGACCGCGGGCGACATCTTGGCCAAGCTTGCCGATGTGACCGAACAGCTGCTCAAGGCCCGACAGGACTACCAAACGCTGCAGAGCATCTTCCTGAGGCTGGACGAACGAACGACGGCCGTGGACCAGATGACGTCTGAGATGAAGGCCCAGCTCGAGGAAATGAGGAATAGGGTTGCCGCGATGGAGATCGCGGTGAATGAGATGGGTTCCAAGCTCGCCGATATGCCAGCGATCAAGACCAAGCTCCACTCCGCCCACGGCGACATACACGAGATTCAGGCTACTGTGGAAAGGATGAACGCCATTCTTGGCGACATAGACAAGATCTTCAAGTATCTAAAGAGCCCCGGCTTCTAGGGCCCGACTGGGGGAAGTCCTGACGAGATCAAACGTCGAAGTGAAAGCTCGTCTGCCAACCCTGAGGGAAGCCAGACAGGCCCTTGACGATCTTGGGGCGACCTTCGGAGGATTGGAGGATCAGGTCGATACATACTTCAAGGTGCCTCTGGGGAGGCTGAAGATGCGCGAGATCACGGGGGCCAGAGCGCAACTGATCTACTACCGCAGAGATGAGTCCCGATCGAGAATGGACTGCGCCTACCAGATCGCAACAGTCTCGGACCCATCGGGGCTCCGAGCGGTCCTGACCTCCGCCCTCGGCCTTGACGTGCGCGTAGCCAAGAGGCGGGAGGTATACTGGCTCGAAGGCATCAAGATCAACCTAGACGAGGTCGAAAGGCTGGGTTGCTTCATCGAGTTCGAGGCGCGAGTCAGAGAAGGCGAACATCGGAGCGCCGTTCGCAGGGTCAAGGACCTCATGAGGCATTTCGGCATCGAGGATGAGGACGCGCTCAAGTGCTCGTATGCGGACATGATCAGGAAGCTTGGCTAGCCCTGCAGCTGGTTTATGGCGACCTCCGCTATGTCCGTGCCGTAGTCGGCGATCCTTTCCATGCTATCCAGCATGGCGTTGACCCTGATGTTCACAACCACGGAGGCCTTCGACAGGTGCCTGCCAAGCCCGCCCCTCTTCTGCGTTATGCCATCCCTAAGATCTATGACCTCGTTTGCAAGCTCCACGTTCCCGTTGAAGAGGGCTTCCATCGCGCCCGTATGGATGTGGAGCGAGTCGTTGTTCACGTCAACGAGGGCTTCGACGATGCCGTCGTTCACCTCCACATCCGAAAGCTCGAGCACGTGCCCGGCGATCCGCTCCGCGTGATCGGCGATGTGCTCGATTCGCTTGATGACTGACTCGAAGTCGAGGCAGTTGACCGGCTCTAGGTCGAGCCTGTTGGCTACGTCCGGGTTGAGGCAGGCAAGCCTGAGCTGCCTAAGGGTTAGAAAGTACAGCCTATCCACGTCGCTATCCCTCTGTATGGTGCTCCGGGCAAGCTCCGGGTCGGACTCCCGGAGGGCCTTTATGGCATCGCTCTGCATCGAGGAGGCTATGGCATGGGCCCGACGGATGCCCTTCATGATCTCAAGCTCCTGAAGGTTCAGCAGGCTGTGGAGGGCTATCTCGTTTGAGCTTTCCTCGATCGTCTCCAAGCCTATCAACTTGCGGGACGTCGACTTGATCTCCTCGATCTGGGCGACGGTCAAGCGCTTGTCGGAGACCACCCTGATCACGTCGCACCCGTTGAGGTACCTGGCGATGATCGACCTCGATATGAACTTGTCATCGTCCCCATCCCTGACCCTGACCACTCCATCCTTCTGACTCTCAAGGGCGTTCGGTTCGGGAACGACGACGAGATAACCGTTCTTCTGGGAGATCAGCCCTACCTCAGACTTCTTGGCGATCTTGGATTCGCGGACCCACCGCTTGGGAAGGGACACGACATAGGTCGAACCGCCGATGAGCTGAACGCGCCTGGTCTCCACGGTAACTACCGGTGGCGTCCACGCCTCGGCCCCTGTATATAAAAATGTGACTTGATATAAAGGCGACTCGTAATCTATAGGCGGTATTGGCGCTCTCTAAATCACCCTGCTACGGGGGAGCTAGCTATGCCGATTGGTGCCCAGATCTGAAAAGCCGCCCCTCCCCACCTTGAGCGCATCACCTATGGAATGCGCTGGCCCGCGGAACTCTGCGCGCTCCATGCCCTTTCCCTTGGCGACGAAGAACTGAAGCTCAATCACTCTCTCCCTCGAGTGCCCGCGCGCCACCCAGTGATTGACCGCCGACTGAACCCCGTTCAGGACCCTCTGGAGGTTGGCCTGATCGAAAATGATCAACGAACCAGTGGCGTTGAGCGCCGTCGCCCCCGCAGGCTTGGGCATCTCGTCGCAGTTCAGCCCAGCTCTTGCGATCTCCGACTTCAGAAGCCCCCAGAAATCTTCGTCGAGCCCCGGACTTGTCTCGACCACGACGTCCAGGCCCAGGACGGCCTCGACCATCTGGTCGCGGAGGCCCCTCCTCCTGAGTAGAACGTCCGGGCCGTAGTCAAGCGTCTCAACCCTCATCTCAGTTTTCGGCAAGCTACGTCCCACCTAGAGATCTGGACGCTGCTAATATCTCTAATCGTGAGCGAGACGGTCGGCGTGCCAGTTGGCAGGCCGCCCAACCAGGTTTGCAAAAAGCCGTCCGGCAGCGCTCAGCGATCCCGCCGATGTCCGGCCCAGATATGCGAGGTGCTCTATGGATCCATCTGGCACCCGCCGGGGTCACCCGGGACCGAGCATTCGGGTTGACCGCGCCTCCCTATACAGCCTTCGCCTGACCATCAGAAGCCACAGCACGGAACCTCCAATCATAAGCGTCGCGGTTACCGTGAGCCACTCGAAAAGATAGATCCAGGCTAAGGTGACATCTTTGATGCGCAGCGCCTGGCTTTGGCCCTCCTTCAGCATCTGAAAGGCTTGCATCATGAGCTCATGCGATCGGTCAAATTCCCATGACGTGTACGCCGCGTAGGATTCGCTCCTGACGCTCTCGATCTTGGCCAGTTCATCCTCAAGCTGCGCCGTGTTTGCGCCGAACCTGTCCACGAACTCGACCATCGACAGATATAGAAGCCGCTGATCATGGTAGTCCCGAAAGAGACGCCTGAGTTCATGGACTTGAACCGGATCCGTGGGAAGCTCGGCCTGGGATGCGAAGTAGACCATGTTCGCGCACATGTCGTCGAAGAATCCCCATTCGAGGAGGTTCTGGTTGTCGTAGGTGTTAAGCGGGGTCATGAACGCAAGCGACCTGCCTCTTCCGAACTCCCCACTTGCCAAGATGGGCCACCTTTCCCCCAGATCGGATTCCGCAAGAAGACGTCCTGCCTGGCGCATCACGACGGGGTTGATGGTGTATGTGAACGGCCTCAACTGGCCCCATGGGAGGCTCTTCATCAAGGCGTTGTCCGGGTCGTGCACGACAAGCCTGTAGGCCACCTTCAGGTAGATGCCGTCAACGACATCGACCGGCAGTATCTCATCGATGGACGTCCCCTTCCATGTTGGGTAGCTGCCGGCCGTCCCGCCGAAGCTGGTGTGCCCCCCTGACATCATGTAGCCGAGACCATCATTCACAACTGCCTCGCTCACCATCTGGATCTGCCTGGGAGTGAACGCCGGGAGCTGGACGTTAGAGAAGGCCACGACGTCGTAGTTTTCCCTCAGGAACTGGGAAGTCCTCGGATACCTGATGTTCATGTATCGACGGATCTGCTCAAGCTGGGCCCCGAATTCGTAGTAGGGCACGACGGAGGTTGAGAGGAGCGGATCCTCCACGAGGTACTGGGGCCGACCTGAATACGGCCACTGTCCAACGAAGAGCAGCCTTATCCTGCCCGTAGCCGGATCGATCCTGGCATCCCCCGTCCGAATCAGGAGAATGGACGTTGCTGCTGCGGCAAGGCAGAGCCCAACGACCATCCCTGCGCACCATCTATCCGCCCCCCCTGGAGTCGTCAGGCCTTCCATCCCCCTCTAGTTCAACGGCCTCTTCTCGGTCTGTAGGCGATCCCACGTCGGGTATTCCTCAGTCAGCGCGACCTCGATCTCTCTTGCGTCCACGAGGCGGGCAATCCTCTTGCCGAGCTCGGGCAGGGTCTCTATCCGGTTCAGGCGCCGATTGTAGACAAGGAGCTCGGGATCGATGCGAAGATCGTTTCTGAGACGCTCGGCAAGCTCCTCCATCTGCCGCGCCGACATGGGAACACGTGGGGTCAGCGTGGTCTTGACGAGGAGGTTGTCCTCGTCGATGCACTCGTAGGGCCTTCTCACGCCGCGGGCCATGCGGCCAAGTCTGTTCTTCAGCTGCACAGCATCCTTCAGCCTCGATGGGCATACGTGAACGTTCAGAGAGGTGTTCTCCTCGCAGAACTCGGCAACCTCGAGGGCGGCCTCGATGCTTCCGGCCACGGCCATGGACACATCGCTGACGAGCCTGAGGCCTCTTTTTCGGAATGCCTCGCTCGTGCTCTGGCACATCTCCAACTCGTTTAGGTTCATGAAGCGGCAACCGGCCGAATCGGCCATCGTTGCGATCGCCTTCATCTGCTCGACCCTCTCCGGCAGGGCCGGTATCTCCACCCCAGTCGTGATGCCCGTTCCGGCTGCCCTCTGGATCGAAGCCCGATGGGCCCTCGTTGCATGGAACCGCAGTTCGTCCAAACCACGCCTCCTCAGCGAGGCGAGGAGGGCCCGGCTTATCCTAGACTGGGCGGTGTAGAGGTGGACGTGGTGTTCAGGTCCGAACTCCGACTTCATGAGGGCGAGGAACCTGAGCGTCCGGGCGGGCTTCGTCAAGGGATCACCCCCCGTCATCCCGGTTCCCAAGGCGTCCATGAGATGTGCCTCCTCCAAGATGTCGGATCGTAGGCGGACCGGCCTCTCGTTCGCATAGACCACGTCCCTTCCCTTCCTCTCCGGAGAAAGCGGACAGTAGAAACATCTGCGCCCGCAGAGCCCGGTGACGAAGAGCACGAGCTTTGCACCCATCGTGCAGAGGCGGCAGCCCTCGGGCAGATCGCCAACGAGGTACGACCCGTAGCGCGTCCGCTTGACCAGCGTGTCCACCTCACTTCTGCCCTGCTTGGAACGTCGGGCCTCACCTGTGCTTGATGACCTTGAAGAGCATAATCCCCAAGACGATGAGAATGATGACCAACAGGATGTCCGTCAGCCCTTGCGCCCGTCCCAGGATCAACAAGCACTCCTTCCTCTGTCGAGCTGGGGGCCTTGGACAGATAAAGCTCTTTGCCGTGGGCTCGGCTCGTTGTAACAGTTTTCAGCCCGCGGGACACTTCGATACAGGCTGCGGGGGTACCTGAGCCGGTCAAAAGGGCTGGACTTAAGATCCAGTGGCAAAGGCCTGCGTGGGTTCGAACCCCACCCCCCGCACCTCTTTGGAACCCGCGCATCTGGATCTGCGTCGAGCGGGTTGGTCGAGTTTTCCCTCTGGTTGATCAGGAAGGGAAATAGGGAGAGCACCGTTGAGAGAAAGCTGCGATACCTAAGGGGGCCTTCAGGTTCTCTTGCCGATATGATTCAACAGATCTTGGAGAAACCTTGGGTCGACAAGGCGAAGTCGAATCCCCCAAATTGTGCAACGACTCTTGGTCATCGTTTCGGAGGGCAACAGGCGCCGCCATCCCGGCTACAAAGATTCTTGCTTTGAAGGATCGCAGGCCTGAGGAAAAAGTCGAGGAAGCACCAAGGAAGAAGGACACAGAAGTTGAAGTTGCGGATGAATTTATCTAGGGTAGGGAATAGTCAGGGGCGGAACGCGATATGGGAAGCGTGAAGGATTTAGAGGTTCGAAAGAGACCAACGAGAGACGAGATGGGCATAGGGCGGTTCCATTTCTCCGATCGCTACTCTGTCTTCGACTGGGGAAAGATGCCAGACTCAATCAAGCAAAAGGGGGCTGCTCTTTGTCTTATGGGAGCGTACTGCTTTGAAAGGCTAGAAGACAAAGGCATGCTAACGCACTATCGGGGCTTGGTGAACTCTGAGGGTAGGCTTGTCCATCTCGACGAGCTTGAACAACCCACAAACATCATGGAAATCCAACTGGTAAATGTTTACAGGCCGAAAGCCTACGTGGAACGCGGCATGCTAAAATACGATTATGGCGTTTATACGCCCAACCTAACAAACTACCTAATTCCACTGGAAATCATTTACCGCAATGGGCTTCCTGAAGGCTCATCCATATTCAAGAGGCTTGAGAAGGGTCTCGTAACCCTCGAGGACCTGGGTCTAGACCACATGCCTGAACCAGGCGAGAAGCTTGCCAAGCCGATTTTCGACGTGAGCACCAAACTCGAGGAAGGCGACCGATACATAACATGGGAAGAAGCCAGAAAGATCGCAGGCCTCAGGGATGAGGAGCTCGAAGAAATCAACAAGGTCCTTCTAAGGGTCGATGAAACCATAACGGAGGTCGCCTCAAGAGCCGGCCTGGAAAACGAGGACGGGAAAATAGAGCTGGCTTTCGACCCTCAAAGGCGTTTGATGGTGGTGGATGTTGTCGGCACATTGGACGAGTGCCGGTTCACCTATGAGGGCTTTCACGTTAGCAAGGAGGTCGCCCGAATCTACTACCGGCGGACGGAATGGTACCGGGCCGTTGAGGAAGCCAAAAAGGAAGCGGCGCAAAAAGGGATTAAGGACTGGAAGAGCCTATGCAGGATGGAGCCGCCGAACCTTGACGCTGAGCTTAAGAGGATTATGGACGAGATGTATATGGCAGCGGCCAATGCACTAACAAACCGCAAGCTATTTGATGTCCCAAGCCTTGCGGAAACCCTCAAGAAGTATGAGGAATACGTGGGTAGAAACTCATGACAGATCGGAACATATTCCGCAGCATCGCGAGTGAGTATGATGAACGTAACCTGCGCATTGGAGTTTTGGGCTCCCACTCAGCCTTAGAAATCGCCTATGGTGCCAAGCAGGAAGGCTTCGAAACCGTTGTGGCATGTCAGAAGGGTCGCGAAAAGACCTACACGAAGTACTGCCGCACACTCTTTGATCACGTCCTGCTATTGGACAGGTTCGTTGACGTCATTAAAGAGGAGAACCTCGAAAAGCTTAGAGTCCTCAATGTTGTTTTCGTGCCCAACCGCTCCTTCTCGGTTTACGTGGGGTACGATAACATTGAAAACCGCTTCACGGTGCCAATTTTTGGAAACCGCTTCATACTGAGAGCAGAGGAGCGGGACGCACCCCGAAACCAGTACTACCTACTCCAGCAGGCAGGCATCCCCACGCCCAAGATTTTCCAAAGCCCCGACGAAATAGACCGCCTCGTCATAGTGAAGGTTCCAGAGAAAGAACGTGCCATAGAAAGGGCTTTTTTCTATGCTTCGTCGCCCAAGGAGTTCAGGAAAAAAGCTGAGCAGCGTATCCGAAAGAACATGATAACTCCTGAGGCCCTTGAGAAGGCAGTGATAGAAGAATACGTCATAGGAGCGAAGTTTAATGCTAACTTCTTCTGGTCACCTTTGACCGGGGAGCTTGATCTTCTAGGCTTTGACAGACGCATCCAAACAGACCTGGACGGCGTGCTTGACTTACCTGCCGCGGAGCAGCTAGAGCTTGGAATCGCAACCCAGAACATTGAGATAGGGCACATGGGCGCCACCATCCGGGAAAGCCAACTGGAGAAGATCTTTGAAGCAGGAGAGCGCTTCGCGGAAACTTGCAGGGATGAGTACCCACCCGGCATGATAGGACTTTTCGCCCTTCAAGGCGCCATAAACAAGAAGTTGGAATTCTACGTTTTCGATGTCAGCCCAAGGGTGCCTGGCTGCCCATGCGTCGAGCCCACTTCGCCCTACATGAAGTACAAGTACGGAATGGAAGTCGGCCCCGGAAGAAGGGTTGCCATGGAGATCAAACGCGCCCTTAAGGAAGGTAGGCTTGAGGACATCGTGACATGATAACTCGGGAGGAAATAGCTGAACTCGTGGCCAAGTATGATCTTGATAGGTTGGCGATAGGCACTATAGGTTCCCATTCAGCTCTAAACATCTTCAAAGGAGCTAAGGAAGAGGGCTTCCGCACCGTGTGCATCTGCAAGGAAAAGGACCTTATAGTTTACAAGAAGTTCCCCTTGACCGACGAGATCATCGTGGTGGACGATTTCACGGAAATATTGGGGAACCGTGTGCAGGAGAACCTGAGAGCTGCAAACACAGTTGTAGTGGCTCACGGCTCCTTCACAGCTTACCTGAGCACGGAGCAGCTGACTGACAGCTTTTACGTACCCATTTTAGGAAACCGGCTGCTTCTCCATTGGGAAGCCAGCCGCGAACGCCAGGAACAATGGCTCAGAAAGGCCGGGCTTCGACTCCCTGAAACCTTCAAAAGCCCTGAAGAAATCGACAGGCTGGTCATTGCTAAGCTGCCAGGAGCCAAAGGTGGTAGAGGTTACTTTCTAGCCAACTCTCCCCAAGGCTTCCAGAAAAAGGTGCGCGAGATGATAGGCCGGGGTCTCCTAAGCGTCGAGGATGTTGAGAGAATTCACCTGCAAGAGTATGTTCTGGGGGTTAACGTTTACCCTCACTACTTCTCCTCCATAATTAGAGATGATGTGGAGTTCCTAGGCGTGGATAAGCGCTATGAATCGACGGCGGACGGAATAGGCAGAGTTCCTGCAGACGAGCAAATAGAAGCAGGAATGGGCTCAACGTATACTGTTGTCGGTAACATCCCCCTAACTCTCAGGGAATCGCTGCTTCCAGAGCTCTTGAACATGGGCGATAACGTACAGAAAGCTGCCGCAGAGATAGCCCCCCCAGGCATCATCGGACCGTTTTGCCTTGAAACTGTGATAAGTGATCAGCTAGAAATCTACACTTTTGAGATTTCAGCCCGGATCGTAGCTGGCACAAACGCTGGGATAGGCACTTCGCCCTACGCTTATCTGAGATACGGCGAGAACATGTACGCGGGAAGACGTATCGCACGGGAAATAAGGGAGGCTTTGAGCCGGAAACGGCTGCAAGAAGTGGTTACGTAAACCTAAATCATCACAGAGATATAGGCACACCACTAGGCCACTAGGCGAAGCATGTTGAAAAGGAATCTCAATTGCTGCTTTGCTCATGGCGGTCTTTGGAGTTTCTGGAGCAGCGATAAATCTGGCGTCTCAAAATCCTTTCGGAGCAACTCTTTTCGCGCTCATGATTCTCATTGGCGTCATACTAATAATCCAACAAAGATGCTTCTAGATTCTACCCGACCTCACTAGAAGTGGTTCGACGATCTGATTTATGAAGATGCGAATGCGGAACGGATCGCGTGAGGACTGAGCAATGAAGAGACACCCCGTCTTCTGGTTTTATGTCTTGGCTTTTGGGATTTCGTGGCTTGGCTGGTGGCCCGTGGTGGCTGGATCGCGGGGAATTTCGCCATTTGACAATCCGCTATTCCAGACCTTGGTCCTCCTGCCAGCCATAGGTCCTGCGTTGGCGGCCGTCGTTGTGACTGCGGCTAGCGATGGAAGAGCAGCCATCAACCCGTTGTTCAAACCGCTTTTGCAATGGCGGGTTGGAAAGGTCTGGCTGATCATTGCCATTTCGTCTCCTGCGGTGCTTCTTGTTGCAGGGAAAATAGTAACCCAAGCGCTGGGCCTAGCCCCGACAGCCCCACCACAAGGTAGGAACATCATTGGAGTGGCAATCGGGGCTCTCGTGATAGCACTATTCTCCAACACATGGGAAGAAGTCGGGTGGCGCGGATTTGCTCTGCCGCGATTGCAGAAGCATCATAGTGCACTTGTGGCAACGCTGGCCGTAGGCGTCTTGTGGTGCTTGTGGCACCTCCCGCTTTTCTTCTGGAAGGAAAACCCGATGTCCGCTTATCCGTTCCTCCCATGGTCCATTGGCACGGTTGCGCTCTGCTTCATCTATACGTGGTTGTACAACAGTACCCAGGGCAGCCTGCTCGTTGTGACGCTGTTTCACGTTCTCGGGAACACGCTTGGCGCTGTAATCTCAGGCGTGTCCATCGTTGCACTGACGACGATCTATGTCTTGGTGGCAGGGTTGCTCGTGGCGGTTTTTGGAAGGGACGATCTTGCAAGCCGGGGAAGGGTGCAAGCCGGGTAACACGCACGTCCAGTCGATGCTGCCTTCTGTAGTCCGGATACCGCCAAGGTCATGAGGCACTCCCACCGCCGCCAAGCTCACCTTAGCGTCGAGAAGCCGAGCGACCCCCCCGCGTGAAGCAAACAAGCCGCAGCCCGAAACCGCCATAACGCTCATATCGGATGAAGGCAATGAAGACGTCTGAAATGATCCTGTTATTCGGTCCGGCCGCGCTCCCAAGCATTTTCCTTTCCTATCTCACGAACTTATACTGCGGTAACCGTTTCTCATCTTTTTGCTTAGGAATGCAATTACCAGCGCGACAAGATTTATCGGAGGCTGATCAAATATCGAGAATGACCGGTCTGAAATGTCTTCTGCCACGTTGATGCCGTCGCTAGCCAGAATCCTTATTCGGTACTCTGTGCCTTTACCCAAGCCAGTAGTATCCCAGGAATACCCGGTCCCCTCGATATTAAGGTCTATCGGTATCCAAGTTTCTCCATCGTCTTTGCTGTACATTACTCCGTACGTTAACTTATCCCCATCAGGATCTGAGCCTTGCCACTCAATGGTGCATACTGAGCCAACTGAAATCGTTTCTCCACCGTTCGGGTACACGAGCCTTAACCTTGGTGAGTTGGCGCTTACAACCCTGCTGGCCAAAATCGCGCCCGCAGCGTTTCTGATCTCTATTCTCGATGTTCCAGCAAGGTAGGGTACGTTGAAAACAAACGGCACTGCGTCCGTGGTTGATTTGATCAAGGATCCATTAACATCGATCAAGTATTCGAAGCTGGCGCTGAACCAGAAGGACTCCAACGTCTGATTCTGACCGTCAACCATCGCTATGGAGTACTCTCCAGTTTGACCTAGAGTTGAATCAACCGTTCCCTGTTTCACGTAATACCATGGGTAGTCGGATCTAACTGTCTGGTTGCGGAACAATATGCCGCTGATGACTATTACTTCTGGGTCTTCCGCGGTTTTAAACTGGTCTAACAAGTTCCAACGCGTAGTTGACTGGTATCCTGTGAGCGTTATAAGAGACCTAGGGTCGGTGCAATATCGTCCAGGGTCTATCCAGTTAGGTGGACCTACGTAGCTCATGAACGTATTCATCTCCGTTTCATATATCCTTGAACTCACGCAGTAACAGATACTTCGCCAGACCGGTGGACCTATATCGTGTGGATGCCACAGGTAAAACGTGTGTCCAATCTCATGCGCAACGACGCCTAGTTCCATCCATCCTTTTGTCGCGTTGAACACGCCGTAATCCACGAAT
>CAZJVP010000031.1:0-1691 GCA_964549615.1 uncultured Thermococci archaeon
AAATCTGGTTTCGGCTCGAGACCACCCCCCGTCCACGGCCCTGGGTCTCAAGGGGAGCGGATCAGTCTTTTTCCGCTAGTAGCCTTGTGCAATCGACTCTGACAGCTCTGACGCGTTTCCCGACCCATTGTTTTGGGACCAGGATTCTTGCCGATGATGAGCAGGGCATGGCTATCTTTTTGACGATCTCGTGGCCGAGCATCTCGACCCCTGCCGGCTTGTTGGCGATGTGTGCAGGTGTCTTGTTTTGGGATCTTCTCTCATCCATAGTGCAATCTTATTGCAATACGAGTAGTAAGGCTCCTTCGGTCCACGTCAGCCCAGGGCCTCCGCGTGCGATGACCCCGACGGAAGAGGCTTACCACACGTCGCATTCGTGAAGAAAACAGATATCAGCTACCTTTCTACTAGTATTATCGTGGAATCAAGGTGAGACCGTGGCGGAGACCGTGAAGATTGGCGAGGAGCAGAAGAAGAGGCTTGAGAGGCTCCTAGCCAGGCTGCTCATCGAGCGGGACAAGAAGATCTCATTCCAAGAGGCCCTTAGCCGGGCCGTTGACCACGCCCTTGAGGACGAGGGGTTCGTTCAAAAGCTGGCCGGCACACCTTCGCTGGAAGAAGACTACGCATGGCAGATGCTCGACAGGCCCAAACGCACCGGGATCAGGGACCTCTCAGAAGGAATTGACAGGTGGCTCTACGGGGGAACCTAGTTGGCAGTTTTCCTGGACACAGGCGTATTGGTGGCAGCGAGGAATGCCGACGACGACAGGCACCGCGCCGCGAAAGAGTTGATCCGCTCAGCCCTGCGTCAAGACTACGGCCCCGCCTACACGTCTGACTATGTCATCGATGAGGCCGTTACCCTCATGCTCGTGCGAACCAAGAACCCTGAGTTGGCCGTAGATGTGGGCGAATTCGTGCTTCGTTCGTCAAGGATAGCTAAGCTGTGGGTGTCGAAGGAGTCCTTCTCGGAGGCCTGGGACAAGTTCAGAACGCTCAAGGAGCGTTCACTGAGCTTCACCGACTGTACCTCGCTTGTCCTCATGAGCCGGAACGGCATAGATGAGATAATGAGCTTTGACTCAGGCTTCGACGGACTCGTGCCCAGACGAGGCTAGTCTCGCCAGCCTGAAGCAGACATGGGACGCCCTGCCCAGATCCTAGGCCCGCCTCTACCCGTATTCGCTCCAATGCGTGGTCGAGACCTCTCGTCGGGCCTTCTTGTGCAGCTCTTCTTCGAGGATACGAGGTGAGTACCACCATAGCATGCCGCATCTCTCTGCGCCCCTCGTCTCGGCGACTCTCCGTTTTTGTTCACGTTCGACTCGATCGAGCGGAGGCCGAGGCCATGAAAGTACGAGAGCTTGTGAAGGGCCCGTTCGAGTCCCAAGAGAGACGGATCAAAATCATTGGATAGGTGTACATTCGCCGCCCGACCGCGTGGAACTGCAGGACAAGCGCCGGTTAATATCCCGCTGCCCCAGACAATCTTGGTTGGTTTCTTGGCCGGAATCCTCGCCTACGTCGGCGACCAGGAGGCTTTGCCTCTCCTGCTTCGCGGGATCCCGAGGATGGCCTACGTAGGGACGGACTCGTGGGGAATCTGTACCTGCAATGGTGCCCTCCATGTCCGGAAGGCCCTGGGCCGTCCGATCGAGCCCTCCGTGCAGGCGGCCGGCCTGCCCGGC
>CAZJVP010000032.1:0-37187 GCA_964549615.1 uncultured Thermococci archaeon
GAGGCTTTGCTGCCGCTCTTCGTCCAAGGTGGGGTGAACGCGATGATCCCCTTCGAGGTCCAGGCCGGAAACGACATCCTCGAGATCAGGCGCCGATTCCCCAGGCTGGTGATCTTCGGGGGTCTCAACAAACTGGCGTTGGCCCGCGGGAGGAGAGAGATAGATGCCGAGCTGGAGAAAGTTGCCCCCATGCTTGAGGCCGGCGGCTACATCCCGAGCCTGGACCACGCCGCGCCCCCGGACATACCGTTCCAAAACTTCCGTTACTACATCCAGAGGATCAGGAAGATAGGGGACCGCTTCGCAAGCATTTGAGCCTACACGGCTGGGCCATCCGGATTCTTTTGACGGGCTTCATGCACGGGTTATTGGTGCCGTGGGGACGGCCAATCCTGCCAGCGTCCTGGACTTGACTTTAGTTACACCCAAGTGCCGTCCCCGCGGCTGCCGCCGTCCTCGCAACCCGTCTTGGAGATATTCTGTGAGGTCACTGAGGCCAGACCGATTGAGCCAGGATTCAGGGCCGCCCAGGCAGGTGTCGATCCACTTGCCCTGAGTGTCTTCCAGCTCGTTTCCGACCGATCCCGGTTAGGATAGGCTGTTCGGAGTCCACACCACCAAGTTCGCGGACGGAGACTTACTCGCCGACGGAGACTTACTCCGGACTAACCGGCCGCGCGCCCTGCGGCAGTGCGGACTAAAGGATTGGTTGGATCTAGCTCCACCTAGGCGTAACACGCGCGTTGGGCTCGATCCCAGGGCCCCGCCCTAGCTCAGCCTCCAAGAAAGCAAGATCCCGATCAAGATCACTGCAAGTGGAAGGTAGGAAGGAATTGTATCATCGAACCCGGCTACGCGTGCTCCAATGAGAACGATCGCCGCACCTGCGAACAGTCTTAGCACCGTAAGATTCAGAAAGTCCAAAGCTGCGCGGCCCAACAGGGCCGCGGCGAGCACCGCCAAGGTTGCCACGATGCATGCCACGAGAGCGGCCAGTAGTCTCGTCCTCTGGCAAGGATGTGAGACTGCAGCCGAGATCAGCGCGCCCGGGCCAGAGATGACCGTCAGGCCCACGGTGGCTGCGGTATCAAACGTTAAGAGGTCCAGGGATGATAGCACGAGAATGTTCCCGTCGAGGGCCGGCATGGACATGAGCAAGGCCGTGGGAAGAGCAGCTCTAACAACAACCGAAAACCCGACCCCTCTTCAACAAGCGGATCGCTTCCTTTCACCTACCGTCCAAAGATCTTATCGCTGCTAGACGCTGCTATTGAAAAATGGAATCACCATGCACGTGACTTTCCATATCTGCGTTGGCCACAGGCCCACCGGCACAAGCCCGGCTCACATTGTGCTAAGAGCGTGTCGACCAGCCTGGTCAACATCGCACTCTCCTCGGTGTCGCTGATGGCTGCTCCCATGACTCCAACGGATCTCGGGGATGCCAGACCGTGTTGTGTGCCACTCGCACACGGTTCTTCTGCATGTCCTGTGGTGCTGGCAGATCCTGGCAATAGTCCATCGTTGCTGTATGCGCCTTGTGCCTTTTCACGATCTCGTGTCTGAGGTCTGGATGTATCCTGGTGCTGTCTTCTTGTGGACCTCTCCATAACTCCGATCAACCTCAATCTCACTCCCTGCACATGATTATGCGATGCCCTTCCAAGGCATGACGAAACCAGTCCTGGAGGTGAGATTGTTCCTGTCTGCCGTCGCAATACGCATTCCCGCTAGGCCATCCGAAGGGAGGGGACCCCCGTAGGAAGCCGAAGAACTGAGCGTCCGGTTGCGCTGCTGAAGATCAGCGTCCAGCCCCGGAAGGGGTGAGGAGCCGCTGGAATTCCCGTGCGAAGGCTTCGAATGCTTCGTGGCCGTAAAGACAGAACAGGACCCTCTCCAGACCCGTCCTGCCCCGGAGGTACTCGAAAGCTGCGCCGAGCATCACCTTGGCGCATCGGTCCAGCGGATACCCGAAGATGCCCGTGGATATCGCCGGGAATGCGATGCTCCTTATCCGGCGCTCGTCGGCCAGTCTTAGGGAGTTCAGGGTAGCCTGCCTCAGCTTCTCGTCCTCCTGTCCCTCCCCCATCCTCGGCCCCACTGCATGGATCACGTATCGGGCTTTCAGGTTCCCGCCGGTCGTGATAACGGCTCCGCCGACATGGGTTCCTCCTATCCTGTTGCACTCCTCCTGGATGGCGGGACCTCCCTTCCTGCGGATGGCACCCGCAACGCCTCCGCCCATCTGGAGCCTGCAGTTGGCGGCGTTCACGATCGCTTCCGTGTCGAGGTCCGTTATGTCGCCCTCCACCAGCTCAACCAAGGTCCGACCAATGACCGCCTTCATGGTCATACAATGGGATGTCCGGCCTGTAAGCTCTTGCGGTCAACCTTCCAATGTCTGGTGTGCGATGTATCTAGCGGGACGCAGGCCGACCCGCACCAGGAAATGTGTCTAGTCCCTTGACGCGGGCAGGAAGTATCCGCGCGAGAATTCGAGTTTCGCGTCAGAATGGATCCTGACGACCATCATCAGGCCGTAGTGTGCCGGCACACCCAGGGAGTTCACCATCAACCTGACCGAGAAGCGGTCGTCCTCCCTGTTTGCTTGGTACTCCTTCCGGCCCAATATCGGCGCCTGCATTATGGGTGGCTTGTTCTGGCTCTGTGCCTCGGATGCCTCCATGGTGAGGTAGGTCTCGGGATCCTCGTTCTTGGAGAGGGTGAGGGAGGCGAGGCTCTTGTTTCTGTTGAAGAAGAAGTCGGACACCCCCCGGAATGCTAGCTTCCCCCGGGCGCCCTGGACGATCGCGTAGACGGTCGTGGCCGAAATGGTGGCCTCCTCGGGGGCGAGACTTAAGAAGGCATCGGAGAAGTCATAGAGATCGCAATCCAGTCCCTGGGCATCGACCCGTTCGTGGACGAAGGGCGCCCCGATCTCGTCGCAGAGCTTGATGCACGCCTCCAAGGCGCGCTCGACGGTGCTCGTCGGATCTCCCTGCTTGTCGGTCGCGTTTGCCAGGCAGTCGAGATCCACGGTCAGGATCCGGACGTTCTTGCGCAGGACGAAGCTATAGGAGATTTCCCTGGTCGTCGCCTCTCCGGACGGCATCGCCTCCGGAACGTTCTCCTCGAGAATTTCGAGCGAGGTCTTCGTTTTGCCCTGCATGAAGTACGTGACCATCGTGGAGGCCACGATCGATGTCATGAGTATGCCGGCGATTGTTCTCTTTTCCATAGCTTCTACCTTCCAAACCTCGTGGTCTCGATCTCCCTGTAGAGCCTCCTTCTCACCATGAGCGTCCACAGCACGAAACCGCTTGCGGCGAAGGTCCCGCTCAACGTCGTCCATTCAACCGTGTAGATCCACATCATGGCCTGGTCCTTGAGATGGATCGCCTTCCTCGTGGCGCGGGACAGGGAATCGAGGGAGCCGTCCAGAGCTTCCAAGCTCTTCGCAAGGTCTTGATCCAGGTAGGCCCGGGTAGCGTCCCCGTACCTAGACTCGGCTTCATCGATCATCTTGGCGATGGGGTTCATGTTCGCTCCGAACTTCTCGCCGAAGTCCATGACCGTGAAGAGGTAGGACTTGGCCCATCTGTACTCGAGGAACTTTCCCCTCGCCTTGTGTACGGTCTCCAAGTCCTTGGGAAGTTCGTTGTCGCTCAGGTAGAGCATCAGGTTGACGGCGAAGTCGCCGTAGTACTCCCACCTCATGAAGACCACGCCCCCCGCTGGCGTCCAGTCGCCGGCCATGGCGAAGGTTATCCCCTTCCCCGACCTCCACGTTGCCCAGAAAGGGGCCGGAGGCTTGGCCACGCGCACCATCTGTGCCAGCTCGCTTGCGCCGATCTTGAGCTCCACCTCGTTGCCGTCGTAATACCTCATCCACTCCAGGTTGGGCCTGATAGGAATGCTCGAGACCAGCGGGTGATCCGGATCGACGATCACGACCCTTCCCTCCGTCCATCGCTCGTACAGGGAGTTCACGGGAAGGACCTCCTCCACGGGCGTCGTTCCCCACGACCTGTGTCCCCCGCGGCCTCCGAAGGCCTCATTCCCGCCGATCATGACGAGGCCCGATCCTCCCTGCTTCACCGCGTCGCTGTACCACTGGAGCTGGTTGGGCGTGAACACATCCGCATTCGCGTCGCTCAGGATCAAGACCTGGTAGGACGAAAGGCTGGCGTAGGTTCTGGGCATGTACTGCCTGACGGAGCGCCTTGCGATATCGATCGAGTACACGACGGTGGAGGCCTTCACGGGGTAGGGGAGTATGAGCGGCTCTGACTCCAGCGTCGGGTACGGACTGGATCCCGTGGGTTCACCCACGTACAAGACCCTAATCCTCCCCGTCTCAGGGTCCCTGCTACCCACCGCACATCCCGATGCGATGACGACGGCGGCGAAGGCAGAGCAGAGGGCGGCTGTGAATGTTCTTGACAGGCCAATCAGCCGGGACGCTTATGGATGGCCAGATATAACTCTTAATGCTGCGCGCCGCGACGTAGATGGTCCCGCGGGTGAGATTTGAACTCACAACCATTCCCGGCCATGGGCTGAGCAACCATGAGCCGACGGTGGCTGTTCGCGGACTTGGGTCTACAGCCGTCCGCTCTGCCAGATTGAGCTACCGCGGGACCAGGCTAGGGGCGCCCCCTATTCTGAAAAATGCTTTCCATTCACCCGTGGCTGTTTCGGGCGCGAGGTCATACTTATCACAATCACATGGGCTGGGCTGTGCGGTGAGAAAGGGTGATCGATCTGGCAAGGTACAGGCTGATCGACCTGTCGAAGGAGCTGAACCCCGGCGTAGCCAAGGTGAACGGGGAATACCTTCACGGAACCGAGAGCAGGAGGCTTGAACTGCGCCAGTTCATCTTCCAGCCTGACGGGATGACCATGCACTGGGTTGATGCGGAAAGCCATATCGGGACCCACGTCGAGGGGCCCAACCATCACCCGCGGTCCAAAAGATGCCTCGCGGACCTCCCCTTGGAGACTTTCATCGGCGAGGCGATCGTGCTGGATTTCTCGGATCTAAGGCCCATCGGGGGGAAGGGGCGGCCCATAACCCCCTCCCGGCTGGCTGGCGTTAGGAAAGGAGACATAGTGCTGATGTGGAGCCCGTATGCGGACGCGGAGAGCCCGTACATCTCCCCAGAAGCCGCCCAGCACCTGCTCGAGGCGGGCGCGAAGATGATCGGAATACAGGGCATCGGCCTTGAGGCTCCTGGCTCCACGGCCAACCACGAGGCGTTTCTGCTGAACGACATCCCGGTCGTGGAGGGGCTGCAGAACCTTGACAAGATCAGAGGGAAGAGGGTCCTCTACATCGGGCTGCCCATCAGGATGCGGCACATCGATTCGTCTTGGATAAGGGCGGTCGCCCTTGAAGATCGTGGGGAATGAAGAAGCAGGGCCGCTCCGGACGCCTCCGGCGCTAGAAATCGCGTTCCGAGTCTTGTAGGCTTCGGGCGGCATCCCGCATCCCTTCACGTTGCCGTAAGGGGAAGGAGCGGGTCGAGTCGGTAGAAGACGGCGTCCAGGGGCCTTTGTCTTCCACAGATCCTGCACTGGGCGACGTACGGATCGACAACTCGCCACTCGTGGTCGAGATCGCAGGTTCCTTCGGGCCGTCTTTGCGGCAGCTCTGCGGATATGGAGGCAAGAATCGTCCTCATCCTGTGAAGCTGGAGCGCTGCCCCGAAGATGTCCTCCCGTGCAAGGCAATCGTACGCGCGACTGACGCAGTCCTGGGTTTCCATGATCTTGGCGGCAAGTCGTTCGGTTTTGTCCTCCACACTACATCTTCATTCTCGGGCACTGAAAAGGGTTATGCAGTCAGCCGTGGGAACCGTTTGTTTGGTGGCAGCTCCAGGCCCGCAGCTGGACGTTGCCGTTCAAATCAGGCGAGCGAGGTCTCAAGGGATCCTCGGAGAGGGTGAAAGATCGATGCGGTAGATGCCCTCGTCGACCTTCAGGACCAGGGGCATCCCTTTCATCAGGGGCTCAAGGTCAATCTGGTATGCCCCCTCCCTCGTCAGCCTGACGTTCTCCACGGAGCCCGTCCTCAGCTCCGATCGCTGCACCTCGTCGTCATCCCTCGGCATAGCTTGCTCAACGCCCCTACCCGGGGTTCCCCTAGCGCCATTGGGCTTGTAGCTGAAGTTTAAAAGAAGCTCGAAGAAGTGTTTCGAATCGTTATATTGATCTCCGTCCGGGTTTCGGAAGGCGAGACTGGCGCGCCCTAGGCCAGAAGCCTTGCCAGCTCCTCCCCGGCCTTCTCAAGGACATCGTTTTTTATGATCTTGACCGGGGCTCCGACCTGGATGGCCATGGCGATCGCTGCTGCCCTGTCAAAGTCGAAATGCTGTTGGATCTCTTCCAGATTCTCGTCGACCCTGGCTCTCCCCTTGTCGAGCATTCGCCTCTTGAGTATATCGCCTGGGTCCGCCTCCAGTATGATTATCCTCTTGGGCTTTAGCTGGATCAGGATGTCCAAAGGCAATCCTGGCACGTACCCATCGGGGGTCGGTATGGTCAGATGCGTATCGACCACAACCTTGCCGTGCATCCTGCATATCCGCCGTGCGGCTCTGGCCTGGAGAGCCCTCTGGGTTTCCAGGTCCAAGAACCGAAGTTGGTCCCTGTCCTCGACGAGGTTCCGTTCCGTGGCCTCCCGAAGTATTGCGTCCCCGAAGTTGACCCTCTTCACCCCCGGCGACTTCTTCAGGGCATACTCGACAACCGACGACTTACCAACGCCGGATAGCCCTGCGACCACGTAAACCTCGGCCACGTTCTCACTTCCCACTTCTGAAGCCCACTCCCCCCTGCTTGGCCGGCCACTGCCTGAGCTTGAGGATGTTAGTTATCCTCCAGTTCCCGGCCTCTCTCTTCAGATCAAATTCCTCCTCCAAGTGCCAGTCCCCCACGATGCTTCTCGTGGTGCTTGTGAGGACTACCCTTGCCGTTTCGCCGAGGACGTAGCATCCAGCCACTTTGGCGTCTTGGACTTCCATCTTGGTTCTCTGCGCGGTGCTCCTCATCCTCGAGCTGTAGGACTCCTTGGTGAAGTTCTTCCTGATCTCGCTGTCGCTCGCGTAAAGGTCATAGATCTCGTCGTATCTCTTTGCCCTGTAGGCCCGGGCGAAAGCCTCAACGACGCTTTCCGGACTGCCGGCCGTAGGCATCGCGCACCAGCTCCATGCAGGTAACGTACGATAATAAATGTGGCGCGGCCCTACAGGGCAAGGTTGGAGAGCTCGCGCGATCGGAACGCCGACCCTCGGTAATGCCGTTGGGCCGGATGCCGGTTCTCCATCGGCAGAGGTGTAGCGACGGATTCGCGTTTGGCTTCACGGCAATATTTGTAAGGGCCGGGGGCCCCTAACGATTAAGGGGCGCGGCAATGATCAAGAGACTAAGCCTCAGAAACTTCATGTCATATGCGAGCGCCGACATACCGTTATCCCCGGGAGTCAACTTCGTCTGCGGGCCGAACGGGTCAGGGAAGTCGAGCATCCTGATCGCCATCTCCCTGGCCCTCGGGCTTTCCCGCACCGAGCGGGGAAGGAAGCTTTCGGACCTGATCAGATGGGGCAGCGACAGGGCTCTCATCCGCCTGGTCCTCGACAACAGCCCCGTGGACGGCGTTCGACCTTGGCCCGAGTTCGACACGGATGAACTGGAGATCGAGAGGTCGCTGACGAAATCCGGGTCCTATCCCTTGAAGATCGACGGGCTGCCCTCCACCAAGGAGGAACTAACCGCGCTCATCAGGCGGCAGGGGATCAACCCTGACAACATGCTGATAATCATGCAGCAGGACATGGTGGAGGAGTTCAGCCTCTTATCGCCGACCCAGAAACTCGAGATGCTGGAGGAGGTCATCGAGTTCGAATCCTACAGAAAAGACCTGCTCCAGGCGAGAGAGGAGCTCGGAGCGCTTCTCGAGGAGGAGCAGCAGACCCGCAAAATCCTCGAGGGCCAGAGCCGCAGGGTTACTGAGTGGGAGAGGCTGTACGAGAGGTACCAGAGAAAGCGCAAGCTCGAGGACGAGCTTGAAGATCTCACTGCCGAATCGCTTTGGGCAAGGGTGGTTGAAGCGGAGAGGCAGCTGCAACAGCTCGAGTTGCGCAAGGCGGAACGCGAACAGGAGCTCCAGCGCCTCGCCAAGAGGGTCGAGGATCTGGATGGCAGGATCAAGGAGAGGCTGGTCCGGGTTGAGGAGTCTTGGGCCGACCTTGAAGCATCCAAAAGGTCGCTGGTGCAGGTCGCAAGCGCCCAAGCGGCCGCAGCTTCAAAGGTTGAGATACTGGGGCGCCTGAAGGAGGACGAGGTGGCCGAGGTTGAGCGCCTCAGGCACTCCATGGCCCGCGATCGCGCGGAGGCGGAGTCGGCCGCCGCGAAACTGGACCGCCTGAGGGCCGGAGCCGAGCAGGGCGTTGGCGAGGTGGAGTCGCTGGAGAGGCGTCTGCAGCAACTGAGGAGCGAGATCTCCAGCCTAGCTGAGTCCCGAAAGGTGGAGGAGCTTCAGTCGGAGCTGGGTTCGAAGAATTGCAAGATCAGCGAGCTTGAGAGGCAGATTTCCTCGTTGAAGGAACGGCTGGCAAGTCCCTTCGGCCGCGACCTGGAGACGGCGGCTGAAGCCGTCAAGTCGATCCCGGGCCTTGCGGGCGAAGTTTACGGGCCGCTATACATGTGCGTTGAGAGCGAGGATTTCTCGCCCGACGTCCTCAGATCCCTTCTGGGCGACTCGCTGCTGCGCTCATTCGTAACCACGAACGAGAACGATGCGGCAAAGGTGGCCGAGCTCCTGAAGGAGAGGGGCCTGGATTCGCAGGTCTTCACGGTCCCCGACTCGGCGTTGGTCCTGCTGGAAGAGAAGGAGCTCCCCGAGGAGGAAGGCGTCCTGGACTGGGCCGTCAACCGGATCAGGGCCCCAAAGCACGTTGAGGCCCTTCTTCACACCGTGCTGGGGGGGACGGTGCTCGCCGCACCCGGGCATTCGCTCCAGCAACTAGCCAGGTCGCTTCAGACGACCGTGGTCAACAGGGATGGCGAGCGGGCCGGGTTCGTGCGCGGGCTAATCGTTCAGGTCGGAACCAAGGTCCGGGCGGAGGCGAGGGAGCTGGAGGCGGAACTTGCCGAAGCGACGCAGGCGTACCAGAGGGTCCAGAGCGAGGTCGCCGACCTCTCGAGGCAGTTGGAGGCAGCGCGGGCCGATAGGGACAGGACATTGGGCTTTAGGTTGCAGGAGATGCTTTCTCTCCATTCAAGGATCGAACTCATCAGGTCAAGGGCGGTCCCGCAGGAGGCGGTTCTGCAGCGTGAGGCCGAAAGGCTTTTGACGAGGTCACAGGCCCTCGCGGAGTTGAAGGAGAGGATGTTGGAGGAGCGGGATAGGAAGTTGAAACAGGTCGAGAGGGATCTTTCCTCCGCTGCCAAGGCCGCCTCCTCGGCGGATGCCGAGCTTTCGAAGGCCGAACTTAGGTACCAGAGGGCAAGAGAACGCCTCGAGCGGCAGCTTCAGGGCTACTACGAGTTGCAGGGCAAGAGGATGGTGCTGCTTGACCAGATGAGCTCGATGAGGGCCGCCCTGCGCGACATCGAGCATCGGATCTCGGGCAAAAGGGAGGAGACGCAGAGACTGGTGGATCAGGCGGAGGATCTTTCGCCGCGAATCCCTTCCCCCAGGGATCTGTTGGAGCTTGAGAGGCTGATCAGCAACATACGCGGGTCGTTGGCTGAGCTGAGCGACGTTCCCGACGACATCGAGGGGGTCTACAAGAAGTACCTGGGCGAGTACGACGCCCTCAGGACGAGCCTGCAGTCGATCATAGAGAAAAAGGAGGAGATGCAGGCCGAGCTGAGGAAGGGGCTTGAGAGATGGCGCGAGATAATGGCTCGCCACCTGGAGGAGGTCAACAGGGACTTCAACGAGATACTTGCGGAGATCGGCGCCAGGGGCAGGGTTTCCCTGACGGATGGGGATGTTCGCAGCGTAGGCTTGGACATCGAGGTCGGATTCGCCGGGAAGGAGCTAACCTCGATCAGCACGCTCTCCCAGAGCGGGGGAGAGAAGAGCCTCTCGACCATGTCATTTCTCCTTGCTCTGCAACGTCAGGTCAAGTCCCCCTTCAGGGCCGTTGACGAGTACGACGTGCATCTGGATCCGATGAACAAGGACTTGGTTACCCGTCTGCTCAGATCGGCGGTGAGGCGCGGCGGGGGCAAGCAGTACATCGCCATAACGCCATCCCAGATTCCCAGGAAGGATCTGGAGGGGGCCGAGAACGTGGTGGTGGTGCAGAGCGTCGAGGGAAAAAGCAAGGTAGGCAGCCTCGTGCTGGAGGCGCCCGCATGACGGAGCAGGCCGACGCCCTGAGGCGGGGAATCGAAACCTGCAAGAGGGCGCTGAGCGGCGAGCTTCTTCCGCACCAGGTGAACGCCTGGGAGCTTTGGCGCGCGCTTTCCGAGGCCTCGGACAGGCTTTCGGGACCAGAGGAGTACCTGCTCTACGCGACGCTTCTGAGGCTTATCGTTGGAGTTGCTCGCCTGCAGTGCCGTTGGCTGCGATACGAGGCGGACGAGCTGTTCATCGACGCGGATATGGCCAGGGAGAAGATACATTCGCTTTCCCTAAGGACCCTTCGGTCGATCTTTGCCAAGAGCTTCCACCCCCTGGTCGAGATGGAGCGGATGACGCTGAAGGCTTTGGATGCGGGGAGGAAGCACTGGGAGGAACTGTCCGGCAGGCCTTTCCAGGAGTTCGCCGCCCCGGAAGCGTTCGCGACCTACGGGAGGGGGTCCGAGGTGGAATTGCAGGTGGTTACCGAGGTGAGGTTCGAGGAGCTCTTGGACGAGATGATGCAGGAGTTCCTGTCCATGGGCGGAGGTTCGGACCTCCCGTACGAAGCCTTCATCTCAAAACGAGGATCGGCGAGTTTCCCCGAAATGGTGACGAGGAGCTATCTGGCGAGCTTCCTCGTGTCGCAGCGCAGGCTGAGCCTGAGGGGAGAAGGCAGGGCGCTGGTGCTATCGGGAGCCACTGCCGAGCCCGGTGCCACGCAGAGCGTCGCGGTCATCCTGAGGCAGAGGAGGCAAGGCGCGCATGCTGACCGATGACGAGCTCTCGGCACTGAGGCTATTGCTCTTCCGGCGCGGGATGCGGCCTGGGGCTAGCCTTGAGGAGCTCGAGAAGGTCTGCACCGAGCCTGTGGAGAAGGTCCTTGCGGGGCTCAACGAGAAGGTCGGGGATCTTGGGCTTGAGATAGTGACCATCGAGGAGTCCGACGAGTTTCTCTCGGAAGGCAGGAGGCGAGCTTTCATAAGGTCGAAGGCCCCGCTGCACCGGGAGGAGCTCAAGCTCTGCGGCTGGGATAGGAGATCCCTTGCGGCGCTCGCGGTCGCCGCGAGCTATCTCGTGAGCCGCGGCGGAAGGGCGAAGGAGATCGAGCTCGTCAACGTCCTCAAGTCCAAGAACATCTCGGCTCGAAGGATAGACAGGATGGTGGAGGCTGGTTACCTGGCCCGGACGGAGGGCATGATCAGCCTGTCTTGGAGGTCGCTGGCTGAGATCGACCAGGATGAGCTGAAGCGCCTCTTCCTAGCCGCGAAGCCCCGGACCAAGCCTGCCAAGGAGCCGGGCTAGGTCCATCGCATCGCGGATATCCAGTCGTAAAAGGCCATCCTCTCCTTCTCGTCCATGTACGCAAGGAAAAGGAACTTGCTTTCTTCCGGGAAAACGTCTATCTTCCTTCCCCCGAAGACGAACCTGACCTTGTGCAGCCTGCCGATCTTGGAGAGGTCCAGGCCGGCGCTTGAAAGCGAGCGGAGGGTGAGGAGCACGTCGTCTCCGAGCAGCGACATCTTCTGCGGGCGGCCCTGAAGGTCGATATTGGTGAAATCCACGTAGGATACGCCGACGGGGCCCGAGCCCGCGGCATCCGATTTCCACGCTGGATCCGAGATGCTTGAGAGGATGTTCTCCGTGGAGATCGTCCAGACGTCGAAAGCCTCGTCGCTGCCCGCGATGAAGCGCGAAAGCGTTGAGAGGGTCCTCGCCTCCCTGTTGGGGTCCGGCGTGCCTATCTCAAGGGTCTTGGATGGTGGGTGCAGGACCGCAATGACCCGTTTCACCAAGGTGTCCCAGTGCCGGCCCTCCATTTCCTCCGCATACCTGATCTTGTCCACATACTTGATGAAGATGAGGTAGGATTCTCCCCTGAGCAACACCCTCTCCAGCGTGGCAACTTTTGCGGTGAAGCTCAGGCGCGTCTCGACCGCGCCCCGCAGATCCTCGAAGGCCGCGGAATCCTGGTCGAGGAGCCCCTCGAGGTCGGCCTCGATTCTGCCCTTCGAGAGGACGTACCTCCTGAACGTCTTCGCCCTCTCCTGGGCCATCAAGAGTTGGGCATCCCAGAGGATCTGTCTCGTCCTGTCCTCCATCAGGGAGAGAACGAGTTCCTGCCGGGTTGCGCCCTGCTTGGGGAGCCGCTCCAGGTCGGCTGCCCTCTCCAAGATGAGATCCTCCGAGACGTTCCTCCCGATTTCGGCGGCCTCGCTGAGCTCGCGCGCCACATCCTTCGCCTTGTTGATTATGAGCTCCACGAAGTCCTCCTTCGGCGTGTCAGGTGGGTAGGAAATTCCCCTCGATGCGGCGAACTTTATTAGGGCATCGAGCGGATAGGACATTATCCTGGACTTCATGAACGACTCGGGGATCTTGTCGGTTCTTTCATCCATGGCAGCGGAATATCCGGAAGCGCGACCACTATAATCTTTTCGCTGGCGTGAGGTGGTGGGTTGGCTTACGTCATTCTCGGGCTCACGACCACGCTCGCCAGGTCTGGAACGGAGGCGGGCAGGATGATCTTGCAGGGCGGCTACGACGGACTCCTCCTGGATTTTCCCCAGGAACTGGAGGGGACCGTTGACTCTCTCAGGAGCGGCGCGCCCTTGGAGGCGGCCGAGGAGGCCGTCGATCAGCTGCTGGGAGGATACTCCAAGAGCTGGCTGTACAGGAACCGCCCCGTGCTTGAGTCTCTCCGAGACATGCCCGAGGCTGAGGTGGTGTGCACCGGCCGGCTTGAGGAGGAGGGCAGGATGATGGAGGACCGCATGTCATTAGCCCTGCTGGAGTACAGGACGATGGTCGGCCGGGTCGTTGTTTCGCGGTGGCGAGAGGCCTTGAGGAAGGCTTCCCGCAATCTGCATGAGTCCGTCGTGGCGCAGGGCAGGAGGATTCTTAAAGCCATAAGGGAGGGAGGCAGGTGGCTGTGCATCGCGGGCGTCTATGCCAGAAGGCTGGAGCAGACCTTGCGCTCCCACGGACATCCGAGCGCGGCCGTCCTCCTCGGAAGACCCTACCTCGGGACTCCCCTGGAGGCGCTCTCTGCCGAGCTCGCCGAGGGAGATCCGTCCGATGAGAGAGTGCGATACCTCGTGGAACTCCACCTGGATTTCCTGCGGAACTACGTGATGGTCTCGCCCGCTCTGGACGAGGCATACGACTCTTGGCTGGAGAACGGGGAGTGGGCCAAGCTCTACCACTATGGCTCGAGGTAGGGAAAGGAACGCCTTTTCCTCCCTCGAAGGACCTGTGATGAACTGTCCGAGACGGTCGCAACCAGCAACGGCAGTGCGATCGTGGCGTCCGCGTGGACGGTCGCCATCCTCGCCCGCGGGGACACCTTGCCCCACGAGATGGACTCCTCGAGCGTGCAACCCGAGAGTCCTCCCCACTGGGGCGAATCGGTTGTGACCTGGACTGCATACTTGTGGCCCCCCTTGTCGTCTCCGAGCAGCTTGGCCATCACCTGGGTCTGCTGGATGTAGTTCTTGGGGGTTCCTCCACCGATGTAGATCACCCCCGTGCTCTCGCTCTGGCGGACGATCCGGGTGATCTCGTCGATGTCCGCGACGACGTCAATCTGGGGGCATCCCCCGTAGCGCTCCCTGGCCAAGAGAAGGCTCATTCCCAGCGAGCTATCCGCGATGGCGGGGCAGAAGACCGGGATGCCAGCTTTCGCTGCCGTGCCTACCAGGCCCTCTCGCTTGAACCGGGGAAGAAGGGACTTTCCGAGGCGGCTTACGTACTGCCTCGTGGTGAGCCGGCAGGTCCCGATGGCAGCCGATGCCTCCGCGATGATTGCGTCTGTCTGCTCGAACGCCTCCTCGCTAGCGAAGACGTCGTATATCCTGTCGATCATCTTCCTCCCCAGGGCCCGGTCATCGGCGATGAAGTCTCCCTGCCAGTGCGATCCTCCGAGGGACTCGTGGATGTCGTGGTAAAGATTCGCTCCCGTGGAGACCACGACGTCGACCATCTTCTTGCCGAGGAGCGTGCACATGAGCCTTCTCATCCCGGCGGGGATCATTGCCCCGGCGAGACCGAGAAAGATCGTTGTGCCCTCATCCGAGAGCATGTTTGACCATACGCTGGCGGCGTTACCCAAGCTTCTGGCCTGGAACGCAGTGCCCTTCATCTGGCCCAGCATGTCCGCTACGGTCATCCGAGGTTTGACTTTGATCCCTTCCACTGGGCGATGTTCCCCTTCCATGGAGTTGCCGGCCCCTCGCAGGTTCTTAACTCCTTCGATCGGGTCGGAGCGGCAAGGTAGCTTCCCGGGCTGCGCAGGTGAAGGCCAAGACGATCGCCCCTCGGCGACGCAAGCAAGTCCCCAGACCAAGAAACAGCCTGGGGGTCCAATCAAGTCTTTAAGTCCACGGCTAGAGATCCTGGATGGGGCAGAGATTGCAGAGAACGGGAACGATGGACCTGCCGCTCCACGGAGGCGCTGCGCCGCAATGGTTGGTGCAGCGGATGAAGAAGCTGGGCAAGGCCATATCGGATGTCATCGTTGACCAGTACGGGCAGAAGGAGTTGCTTCTAAGGCTTTCGAACCCGGACTGGTTCCAGGCGCTGAGCTGCGTGCTGGCCTTCGACTGGCACAGTTCGGGTACCACGACGGTCTTGTGTGGCGTGTTGAAGGAGGTGCTGGATGCGCAGGAGCATGGCGTGGCGGCGGTTGGAGGGAAAGGGATTCGTTCCAGGCAAGCTGTGCAGGAGATTCCTGAGGTCGGTGAAGCACTTTCCCTCCACCCATCGAAGGTCGAGGCCTTGGTCAGGGCGAGCAGGCTCTCCGCCAAGGTCGACACGGCCCTTCTTCAGGATGGCTTCAGTCTCTATCACCACACCATGTTCATATCCGAGGGCGGCCACTGGGCGGTAGTCCAACAGGGCATGCGCCCCGAATCCCGGACCGCAAGGCGGTATCACTGGTTGTCCTGGGGCTTTGAGACCTTCGTCGAGGAGCCGCACTCTGGGATCGCGTGCGACGAGAGGATGGAGCGCGTGCTGAACCTGACGTCCTCGGCAAGCAGGGGCTGCAGGGAAAAGAGCCTGGACCTCGCCCTGCAGGGCCCCGGGCAGCTCCAAGACGATTTGGCGAAGGTCAGACTTGGTCCCCAGAAGACTCTCATGGAGTACGTCGGCCATGTCGCCACGGCGCGAAGCGCGCTCCCCTGCAAGATCGACTGGGAGGCCATGAAGAGAGTTTATGATTTCAGTCCGAAGAACTACGAGGATTTCATCCTCGTCCGGGGCATCGGGCCATCGACGGTGAGGGCCCTTGCCCTGATCTCTGATCTGATCTACGGCCAATCCCCTGACTGGAAGGATCCTGTCAAGTACTCCTACTGTCTAGGCGGCAAGGACGGGGTACCTTATCCCGTCGACAGGGCGTCCTACGACGAAAGCATCGAGGTGCTCACAAACGCAATCAAGGAGGCCAAGCTGGGCAGCAACGAGAAGATGGACGCTTTGCGGCGACTTAACAGGCTGATCCCGCCCGAGGTTCGCAGGGGCGAGCTTACATGGCTGAGGTAGGTCCGTCCTTGGAGTCGGAGCTTGCACCAGTCATGGAGGCCGCCGGGATATTCAGGCTTAACCAGGTTCAAGAGCGGGCGATTCCGTCCATCTTGGAGGGGAAGAACGTCCTCATCGTTGCGCCCACCGGGTCGGGAAAGACGGAGGCGGCGATGATCCCCATCCTGGCCAGGTACCTTAGGAACCGGTGCAGCGGGATCTCGATCCTCTACATCACCCCCCTCAGGGCCCTCAACCGGGACATAGTGAGGAGGATTTCCCAGTGGGCAGAACATCTCGGCCTCAGGGTCGATGTCAGGCACGGGGATACTCCCCACCCCAGGCGGAGGGAGCAGACCAAGTCGCCTCCAGAGCTTCTCGTGACCACCCCTGAGACCCTGCAGGCTCTCCTGACGGGGAAGATGATGCGCAGGAACCTCTCATCCGTCAGATGGGTCATAGTGGACGAGGTCCATGCGCTGGTGTCCAACAAGCGCGGCGTCCAGCTCTCGGTCGGGCTTGAGCGGCTGGCGATTGCCACTTCGGCCGACTTCCAACGCGTCGGGCTTTCCGCCACGCTCGCGAATCCGGAGGATGCTGCGAGGCTGATCTTCGGTTCCAGGCCCTTTGAGATCCAGGTCACCAAGATGCCCAAGCATTATCAGTTCAGGATCGAGTATCCCGAGCCGCGGATTGAGGACCTGCAGCTCGCAGACGATCTGTTCTCATCGCCCGAGGCGGCCGCGCGAGTTCGCAGGTTCAAGGAGCTTGCCGAATCCCACGATTCCGTCCTCATCTTCGCGAATGCGAGGACGATCGTCGAACTCCTCGGCCACAGGCTCTCCAGGCTCGTGAACGCCGGGGTTCATCACGGGTCGGTCTCCCGGTCGGAACGAGAATCGATGGAGGACGCCTTCAAGAAAGGCGAGTTGCGAGTCTTGGTCTGCACCTCAACGCTGGAGCTTGGGATAGACGTCGGTTTCGTTGACTACGTGGTCCAGTATCAGTCGCCGATGGCCGTCTCGTCGCTGGTCCAGAGGTTCGGCCGGTCAGGCCACCGTCTGGATCGAACCTCCAAGGGATCGATCATCTGCACCACCCCGGAACAGATCCTTGAATCGATAGCCATCGCCAGGCTTTTCCTGGAGGGGAAACTTGAGCCCCTCAAGATGCACAAGAACGCGCTTGACGTGCTCGCCCATCAGCTGGTCGGACTCGTGATGGACGGGCTGCGGATCGGGCCGAAGGAGGCATTCGCCATCCTGCGCAGGGCCCATCCCTACGCCACCCTTGATTTCGGGGAGTTCAAGGCCGTGCTAGACTTCATGCAGGGCCTGGGCATACTCTCGGTCTCGGCCAACCGGATTTCAAAGACCGGATCGACGCTGGACTACTACTACGAGAACCTGTCCATGATACCGGATGAGCGCAGGTATCCCATCGTCGACACCTCCACCGGCGGCATCGTGGGAAGCCTGGGAGAAGAGTTCGTCGCCCTCCACTGCAAGGTTGGCCTGGACTTCATATGCCGGGGCAAGGTGTGGCGCGTCGCAAGGTTGGGCGAGGATGGCGTCGTCTACGTCACGCCGAGCGGGAACGACGTCGGGGCCGTGCCCGGCTGGGACGGGGAGCTTCCTCCCGTTCCGCGGGAGGTGGCGGAGCGTGCGGCCCTCTTGCGAAGGCACATGGACCTGCTGGAGCCCGGGATCGATGCGGACGATGCGGCCATGTACGCGGTGGAGGCCGAGATTCGATCCGAGCGGGCGGACGGCGTTGTGCCCGACCCCGAGGAGATCGTGTTCGAGGTCTTCGACCGCTTCCTCGTGGTTCACTCTTGCTTCGGAACCAGGATCAACCGGACCCTGCTCTTCCTCTTGAAACAACTCTCGCGGCGAGCCGGAGCACCAGGGAATGGTGGATCACTGGTGGCCTCAAGCTGCGACCCATACAGGATCCTGATGCAGTTCGCACGAGCCCGGGAGTTCTCATTCGTGCAGGGGATGGCGGCGGCTCTTGGGAGCTTGACGCGGGAGGAGGTCGAAAGGTATGTTCGCTCGGAGATCGAGGCAGAATTCCCCTTCGTGCTCAAGCACATCGCGGCCCGGTTCGGCGCGATACCGCGCGGCATCCACCTGTTCGATCCGAGGTCCCGCGATCTTGAAAGGATATACAGGGATACCCCGATCTACCTTGAGGGGATCCGCGAGGGCAGCGTTGAGCAGCTCGACATCGACGGAGCCAGGGAGCTGGTTCAGGCCATCTGCAAGGGCAAGATCAAGGTTCGCTGTTTGGAGAGGTCGGACGAGGAGGGCCCGACGACCTGTGCCAGGCGCATCCTTAACCGTCTCGCGGAAGTCCCGGAACTCGGCCGCGGGACATCGAGGGAGGAAGTGGAGAAGGTGAGGAATAGGCTCCTGGCACGCACCGTTCATCTGCGCTGTTTCGACTGCGGCCGCGCGGCACGCGCAAGGATCGCCGACCTGGACGAGATGCCAAGCTGCTCGTGCGGCTCCAGGTTCCTGACCATGCCATCCGGGGCAGAGGAGAGGCTAATGTTGGACCTAAAGGTCTCCGGCGCTAGGATCGAAAGCCGCGAGGCAATATCCAGGCTGAAGTGGAAGGCCGACCTCATCTCGATCTATGGCAGGAAGGCAGTCATCGCGCTCTCCGTTAGGGGCATAGGGCCACAGACAGCCTCGAGGATCCTGAGCAAGATGCACGACAAGGACGATGAGTTCATTGCGGATCTGATCCGCGCGAGCGGGGCCTACGAGGCAACGAGGCGTTACTGGAAAGCCTAGGCATGGATGGATGAAAAAGGAGAAAAAAGGGAAAAAAATGGGGCCAGCCGATCCTAGTACTCTGGCCCGTACTCACCGCTCGGCGGCGTCTTGGGCTTCTCCAGCTCCTTCGAAGCTATGACGTCGTCGATCCTCAGGATCATCATGGTGGCGTCGCAGGCCGACTTGATGGCCTGGGTCTTGACCGACCATGGCTCGACGACGTTCAGCTTGTACATGTCCTTGATCTTGCCGGTGAGAACGTCAAGCCCCATCGCCGGGCCCTTCTCGGCGCTTGCAGCCATTAGATCCTGCATCGTGTCGATCGGGTCAAGCCCGGCGTTCTCGCCCAGGGCCCTTGGGATCGCTTTCAGAGCCTCGCTGAATGCCTCGACGGCCAGGCCCTCTCGGCCTCCGACCGTCTTCGCATACTCATCGAGCTCTCTGCAGATCGCTATCTCGCTCGCTCCCCCGCCCGCAACTATCTTCGGGTGCTGGAGCACTTGGGCGACCACGCAAACGGCGTCGTGGAGGGCCCGCTCGATCTCGTCGACGACATGCTCGGTCCCGCCCCTAACGAGGATTGTCACGGCCTTCGGGTTCTTGCAGTTCTCAACGAATATCATCTCGTCGCCCGCGATCTTCCGCTCCTCCACAAGGCCCGCGGTGCCGAGGTCGTTCTTGCTCAGCTCCTTGAGGCTCATCACCACGTTGCCGCCGGTCGCTCGGCTCAGCTTCTCCATGTCAGATTCCTTGACTCGGCGCGCGGCCAGTATCCCCGCCTTCGCGAGGTAGTGTTGGGCGAGGTCATCTATTCCCTTCTGGCAGAGGAGGACGTTTGCTCCGGTCTCCTTGACCTTGTCGACCATCTTCTTCAGCATGTTCTCCTCCTCCTCGAGGAACTGGCGGAGCTGGTCCGGGGACGTGATGTTGATCTTGGCATCGGTCTCGGTCTTCTCTATTTCGAAGGCCTGGTTGACCAACGCAATCTTGGCGTTCTCGACGCGCTTCGGCATGCCCGGGTGCACTCGCTCCTTGTCGATGAGTATCCCGTGGATCAATTGAGAATCGGTGACTGCGCCGCCCTCCTTCTTCTCGAGCTTGACATGGTCGATATCGACCTCGTACTTGTCGTTGACCTTCTCCGCCACGAGTTTGACTGCCTTCACCGCCAACTCGGCGAGCTCCTCCCTCGCCACCTCGGCGCCCTTTCCGGTCATCGCCGTGATCGCGATGTTGGTCAGAACCTTGACGTCATCGGGCTCGACGGGCTTTGCAATTTTGTCGAGGATTTCCAAGGCCTTGGCTTGGGCCATCCTGTAGCCCTTTATGATGACAGTCGGGTGCACGTCCTGGTCCAAGAGTTCCTCGGCCTTGGCGAGCAGCTCCCCTGCGAGGACCACGGCGGATGTGGTTCCGTCGCCGACCTCCTCATCCTGCGTCTTCGCGACTTCGACCAACATCTTGGCGGCTGGGTGCTCGACGTCCATCTCGTCGAGGATCGTTGCTCCGTCGTTGGTGATCACTACGTCGCCGAGGGTGTCGACGAGCATCTTGTCCATGCCGCGTGGGCCCAGCGTGGTCCTGACGGCTTCTGCGATTATCTTCGCGGCCATGATGTTGTTTCTCTGGGCGTCTCTACCTCTGGTTCTTTCCGAACCTTCCTTCAGTATCAAAACGGGTGTTCCGCCTAGCTGAGATGCCATATGTAGGGTCACCTCGAACTCAACGGCTGTGGTTATTTGCCAGTTATATAAAAATCTTACAGCCGGGCCGTGCCTGGCGGACCTTCCTGGCATGCTGAAGACAGGGTGGAAATGCTCAGTTTTTCGGGCGACGCATCGTCACGGCGACCGGCTTTCCGGGCCTCCCCTCCTCGGTAATAGTTTTAAGATCTCCGTTTCGAAACGATGGCATGCAGCTATTTCTGGGCTATGCCGCCCTGCTGATCGTTGTTGGCCAGGTGCTGGCCGTCCTTGGGGTCATCTTGGTCATCTACTTCTCCGTTCGCCAGAGACTGCAGGAGCGCGCTCGTCCCGCGAAGAAACGCAGGAGAAAGGGCCTCCCCTACCCGGATCTTCACTACCTTCACGTCTTGCGGCAGCGTTACCCTGTGGGCAGGCGGCTGAGGCAGGCTTTCCTGAAGGGAAAGACTCCGGGGATCTAGGGCCTACGTGGCCGGCCTGGTCTTAGCCTTTGCCGTCTCGACGCTGGCCTTCAGGGCCTCGATCAGGCTCTTGGGTTCCTCCGGCTGTGGGGTTGGCGGCGGCTCGACCTTGATCCCGCTCACCTTCGACTCGATCAGGCTGATGAGCGCTTTTCTGTATTCGTCCTCGTGCGCCTCGGGCCTGAAGCTCTCGGTCATGGCATCCACGAGCTGCTGGGCCATCCGGAGCTCGTTCGGCCGAAGCGTTATGTTTGTGAGGCCCGCGACTACGTCGTCGGGTTTCCTTATCTCGTCCGGATAGAACATCGTCTCAAGGATCAGTGCTCGCTGAAAGTGCCTGACACAGCAGAGGCGCTGTCTGGTCTTGATCACGATCTTCGCCACGGCGATGCGGTTGGTCAGTTGCATGACCTGCGTGAGGAGAGCGTATGCCTTCTCTGCCCCCTCCTCGGGCGCCAAGTAGTAGGACTTGTCGAAGTAGATGGGGTCGATCTCGCTCAGGTCGACGAACTGGATGATGTCGATGTTCTTGCCCTTCGGGAAGGGGACGGATCTTAGGTCATTCTCGTCCAGGGTCACCCACTTGCCCTTCTCATACTCGTATCCCCTGGAAACGTCCTGCCACGCTATGACCGCGTTGCACTTCGGGCAGACTCGGTCGTACTTAAGCGGGGTGCCGCACTGGGCGTGAACATAGTTGAAGGCTACGGACTTGGATTCCGTAGCTGGAAACATGTTGACCGGTATCGTGACGAGCCCGAACGTGATGTAGCCCGACCAAAGGTAACGCACTGCCTCACCAGTCATTGCTGGCGGCGCTTTTCGTTATTAATCCTATCAGGCGCTGTTCACGCGACCTGCCGCGTGGCCTTCTTGAGCCCGCTCTCCCTGATCGCAAGCGTCACCGCTAGCGTCTTGGCCCCTTCCGAGATGGGCGTGAGCGTCGGCCTGTCCTTCAATATTGCCTCGGTGAAGTGCTTGGCCTCGACCTTGTTAAGGTCGACGGCTTGGCTGTGATACTCCTCCCTTGATCCGTTCTCGTTCCAGGTTATCTTCAGCGAATGGGGGTCTTGGAGGTCTAGGACCGCCCTCTTCGTGAAGATGGAGAGATCGACTATCCACTTGCCCGGATAGCCGCCCGTCGTTGCGACCATCGACCCGACCGCACCCGAGGCGAACCTGAGGGCGGTCGAACTCACATCCTCTATCTCCAGGTCCTGCACCTCGGTCCAGTAGCGACGATCCATTTCCGCGTGCACCCTGACGATTTCTCCGCAGAGGTATCTCAGCAAGTCGACCGCATGGGTGGACTGCTCAACTATCTGGCCGCCTCCCATGGAGATCTTCCTCCACCACGATCCGCCGAGGAAGTTGCACACGTACTTGCCAAGGGCCATGGTGACCGGTCCGAGCTTTTCTCCTTGGAGAAGGGCCTTTGCCCTTTGAACCCCTTTGCCGAATCTCAGCTGGTAGCCGACTTGGCTCTTCACGCCCGCTTTCTCCACCGACCGCACCATTCGCCTCGCGAGTCGCATATCCAGCGCGATCGGCTTCTGGATGAAGATGTGAATGCCCTTCTCTGCGGCGAGTTCGACCTCGTTGGTGTGTGCGAAGGGTGGCAGGCAGATGTAGACCGCGTCCATCTTTTCCTTCTCGTACATCTCCGCGAAGCTGGTGTAGGGATTGCCGCCGTACTCTTTGCAGTAGGATTTCGCCTTCTCCTCGACGATGTCACAGAAGGCGGCAAATCTCACGTTGCCCAGTTCCTTGAGCGGCTTTGCGTGTGCCCTGGCAATTCCGCCAGCACCTATGAAACCCACTGAGAGTTCGCGCATGCTATCGATCGTAGATCCCTGCCAATTCGCTTATTAATGCAATAGGGCGATCTTCCCAGCAAGCGGACGCGGTCTTGCTCGGGGTTGAGGAATCCCAAAAGCGTTTTCAGATCCACCCCGCCTGCGAGGCCCGATGGCCGCGCAGAGAAGGTTCAAGATCCTTTACTTCACCTACTTCGCTGCGCTTGGCGCCGTGCTCCCATATCAGGTCCTGTTCTTCGAGAGAAAGGGTCTCTCGTTCACCCAGATAGGCGTGATCGGATCGGCCGCAGCCGCAGCAGCAATCCCTCTCGGGTTGCTCTGGGTGAATTGGTCCGACAGGGCGGGCAAACGCAGACCTTTCATCGCCTTCGGCTTCATCTCGCAGATCGCCCTGTGGCTGGGAATCTCAGCGGCATCCGGCTTCTGGGCGTTTCTGCTCCTCATGCTCCTCGCGTCAATCCTTGTGCCCCCGCTCGAGGCGCTGCTGAACGTGGTGGTCCTAGCAGGGAGCGACGAAACTAGGAAGGGAACCGAGTACTCTCTGGTCAGGGTATGGGGCTCCGTCGGCTGGATCGTCTCGGCTGCAGTCGGGGGTGCCCTGGTCCAGTCAATCGAGTTGAGGTTCTCCTTCTTCTTCGGCTCGGCACTGTTGGCTCTCTGCGTGGTCCAGCAATTCGGAAGCGAACCGCATGGCTCTGGAAGCGCGAACGGCAGACGGCGAGAGGCGACCCGCCTGGGAAGGGAGGTTTCATTCCTCGCGGCGACCCTGATCAGAGAACTGAGCGTGGGAATTGCTTATGCCTTTCTTTCGATCTACTTGGACAAGATCGGGACCCCCTACTGGCTGCTTGGATGGGCCTGGGCGATCTCGGCCTTGCCCGAACTCCCGATCATGGTCCTCGCCGGCCGGGCCTCGGACCGGATCGGGAGGAATCCGCTGCTCATTGCGGGGTTTGCCTGCTCAAGCGCGATGGGATACGCGTACTCCGTTGTGCGGACCCCGGTCCTAGCGGTGCCTTTGATGTCTCTGAGCGGGATATCCTTCGGGCTGTCGCACATTGCCTCGGTCGGTTTCATGGCCGACATCGCTCCGCACAACCGGCAGGCAATGGCCCAGGGGGTGTACGTCGTCCTGACCACCAATGTCCCAAGAGTCGCGGGGCCGTTCCTTGGGGGTCTCATCCTGGACAGGATGGGTCTTGCCGCCCTGTTCTCGACGTCCGGGACGTTATCCCTCATTTCCGCGGTGATCCTTGCTCCCAGGTGGCTAAGCAGCCGAGGAACGGACCCAAAGGGCCATCATGAAAGTACCTAGGGGGTTGGTCTGAGTGACTTCCTGCCGGTTGCCTTGTGTGCGGTGAAGACGATCGGGGAGGAGTTTGGCCAGAAGAGTACACGCCTTGCTTGCCTTTGGGGGGCAGGCCGGAACGATAATGCTTACGGAGGCTGAGTCTCGACATGCCCGCCCGGCGCAGGCAGACGGGACCGGGGGTCGGAGAATTCGTAGTAGTTAAGAACGGTGGCGCTGTTCGGTGGCAAGGAAAAAGAGGCCTTGGGAGGCTGGCTTACATGGAATACGTGACGAAGATCGACGGCGTGCCGATCAACGTGTGGAGGGCTCCGAAGGAAGGCGAGCCTCGGCCGATAGCTACCCTGCTGGATGGACAGGATCTAATCACGCCGGGATCCAGGGGCGCCATCGCGGGGTCGGAGAGATTGACGGTGTTGGTCCAGAACTACCGGCCCGGCGGCTTTCACGAGCCCCACTCCCATGATGATTGTGAGCAGGTCTTCTACGTCCTCAAGGGCAAGGGGGAGTTCCTCCTTGGAAAGGAGTGGGTCCGCATTTCGCAGGGCGACGTTCTCTATGTTCCGCGCCACGAGGAGCATGCGGCAAGGAACACCGGTCGGGGGACGCTCGTCCTGATATTCGTGAGCGTCCGATTGCAATCCAAGTGATCGAGCAGAGAAAGGCAGTTGGCGTGAAATCCGTGTCGTCGAGAGAAGGGCTGCTGAGGGTCCAGATCGTTGAGGGTGGTCGGCTCGCTCCCGCCAGGGTCCACCTCAGGGCATCGGACGGCAGGTGGCGCTGCCCTCCGGGCTGCATCCCATATGAGAAGGACGAGCATTTCACAACGATGGGCAGCTTCGCCCTGTCGCTTCCGGTTGGGAGCACGTCCATCACGATAGAGAGGGGGAAGGAGTGGGAGCCGATCACCGATTCCTTCACGATGCGAGGGGGTAAGGTTGTCTCGAGGAGGTATGAGCTTCATCGATGGATCGACATGGCTCGGCTCGGGTGGTATTCTGGGGACACTCACGTCCATCGGCCCATTCGTCAGATGCTCCATCTCATGGAGGCCGAGGACCTCAACGTCGCCCCGGTCATCACGGTCTGGAATGAGTGGGATGCTTGGCACGGCAAGTTGCCCGGGAGGCGTCGGATTGTAACCAGGGGTCGCCGTGCCTACGGCGTCCTGAGCCAGGAGGACGAAAGAGGTGGCGGTGCCTTGATAGGATTCGACCTAGTCCGGCCCGTCAGGATGAGGACGACAAGGTGGTATCCTGCTCAGGTTGTATACGCGAAAAGGTGGAAGAGGCAGGGGGCGTTGGTGGAGCAGGAAAAGCCGTTCTGGTTGGAGGCTCCGGTGAACGTGGCGCTGGGGGTTGTGGACGTCATCGGGATCGTCAACAATCACATGCAGAGAGCGGACGTCATGGACCACGAGGCATGGGGACGCCCCCGTGACAGAAGAAAGTATCCAGGCAAGATGGGCTACGTCCGGAACGTGCTGGACCTTTACTACCGGTACCTGAACCTTGGAATCAAGATCCCCATCTCGGCCGGGTCAGCATCGGGGGTGCTGAGGAACCCCCTGGGCTACAATCGGCTCTACGTTCGTTTGGAGGAAGGCTTCAGCTACGAGGGTTGGTTCCGGGGCATGAAGGCAGGCCGCGGGTTTGCAACGAATGGGCCGATGCTGTTTCTAGAGGTTGGTGGCAGAACGCCGTCGTTGACGGAAAGCCTTCCCAGGTTCTCGTGCGTCGAACTGAAGATCAAGACCCTGTCCGCGAACGGACTCCGGTTCGTGGATCTTGTGAGGAATGGCAAGGTGTACAGGAGGTTTCACCTCCAGGGGCAGAGGGAATTCGAGGCGATCGTTCAGCTGAAGCTAAAGGAGAGCTGTTGGATCGCTGCGAGGGCGTTCGAGGAGAACGAAAGGACCGTGCGCCTCGCGCACTCAAACCCGGTTTTCTTGGAGGCTGACTGCCAGCCGATGACGCCGTCCCAAGATGATGCGCTCTACTACGCAAGGTGGTGCGAAGACCTGCTGCGAGGTCTTAGGGAGGAGCCGGGCAGGTTCGTGTCGGATCGCCAACGCGCCGAGGTGGAGCGGGCATACAGGTCTGCCATCTCGTTCTACCAGGGACTGGCGGCCAGAGCGGGTCCAAACGAGCGGGACTGCAACAACCGTTAAATAGGTGCCGAGCAAGAGGCAGGGCTGCCCATGGACTACGTGGCCCGGTCAAGAAATCGGCTTCTGGAGAGGTTGGGCTGGGGCAGCTTCCTGATCGGCCTAGGATGCCTTTACCTTTGCAAGGACTACTATGATCTCAACTTCTGGGCGCTGTCTTTCCTCCTTGCGGGCGGCATTCTCTTGATGATGAACATCGCTAGGGCCTGGTGGAAGATGAAGATAGCCAAGGGAAGCCTTGGGATCGGCAGCATACTCGTCATCGTCGGCGCGGCCACGCTGAGGGGAATCAAGCTGAACTGGATCGCGTTGGCATTCCTGTTGATCGGGATCTGGATCATCCTAGATGCTCTGACCAAGAGATAGAGGGGCTACACGGCCGCGGCTACGAATCGTTCGGTGCCTGGCTTGATCGGCGAGGATTATAGGTCTTCTTCCTTCTTCTTCATCATCTCAAGCCATCTTCGACGCCGGTTCTCCTCCTCGATCCTCAGCCGCTCCTTGTAGTGCTTTTCGCGCTCCACACGGGGATCCCTGAACGACTTCAGGGGGTCTCGCTTGCGCCTAGGTATTTCATCCTCGCCGTCCCACGCCACATCCTCACCCCCGGGGAAATCTGCGGACATCGTGTCCGGTTTCCACGGATCGACGCACGGCAGTCTCCATGAGCCAGAGATTTGAAAAATGTACGTCCTTATCGAGCTTTCCTGCAGGGTGCATCCTTGCCATGCCGATGTCGTCTACAGCCGTGAGGGAGGAACGGATGTCCCGAGAGACTGAGGCGACGAAATCCAAGGCCCCCATCTCATCCTCCGAGCAGCTGCGCAAGCAGGAGCAGAAGGCCTGGGAGTGCTCAGCTTTCCGCCTCCCTCCCTTGGCGATGAATCCCCCTTCATGTCTGGCAAGGCCGCCTTCGAGGCGTTCGGCGTACACTTTTAAGGACATTTTTAAACATAAGGGCCACTTTAGTACGGGGTAGAAGCAGGACAAAGGGGTGTTTAACTTGGAGAAGCCGAGGATCGAAGTTCAAAACATCGTCGCCTTCGTGGATCTAAAGACCGAACTGGACCTTGAGCGCCTGGCGTTCGAGCTTCCCGACAGCGAGTACGACCCGGATCGGTTCCCTGCCCTGATCGTGAAATTCAAGCAACCCAAGATCTCCTTTCTCGTTTTCCGGAATGGGAAGATGAACTGCACCGGTGCTGACCATATCAGCAAGATCGAGGAGGGCGTTGCAAAGCTCGTCAAGATGCTTAGGAGCCTGGGGATAGACATCAAGAAGGATCCCAAGATCACGGTCACGAACGTGGTGGCGACGGTTGACCTGGGACTAACGATGAACCTCGATGAGATCGCCCTTAACATCGAGAACGTGGAGTACGAGCCGGAACAGTTCCCGGGGCTCGTCTACAAGCCGTACGAGTCGACGGTTTCCGTGCTAATATTCGGCACGGGAAAGCTGGTGGTGGCGGGCCTTCGCGATGCCTCGGAAGCCAGGGGGGTCGTGGACGGACTTCTCGAGAGGCTCAGGGAGGCCGGCCTGGTCTAGGGCCTAGAATACCTCGAAGTTCAGGTTCCTAGCGGCGCGCTCGGGGGACATCAGCAGGAGACTGTCATCTCGGATCGCACCGTCGTACCTGGTCCTGAAGTCCTTGAGGAAATCCTCAAGCTCCGTGAACCCGGGATGGGCCGAGACCACGATGTGCGTGAACCTCGAGCCTTCGACGGGCGCCGCGAAGATGATGCCTTTCGTCTTCCTCAGGAATTCATCGAGCTCCCCCAAATTGCCCTTCGAATGGTCCCACCTGAAGAGGAAGATGCTAACGATCTTGAAGCCGATCTTCTCGAGCGCCGGAAGCGCGATGTAATTGGTGATCACCCCGCTGTTCTCGAGCCGGTCTATTATCTTGCCGACGCCGGGGCCCGTTAGCCCGGTCTCGTTTCCGATGTCCTCAAGGGTCCTTCGAGCGTTCTTGCAGAGGGCCCTCAGGACCTTGATCTCGTTCTTCTTGATTGGCATCCGGCGTTCCCCAACTGTGCGCTCCCTACTTACCGATGCGAAATATAATCCGAAATTTTGTTGATAAATATTTCTGATTCCCCTCGCCTTACTTACGGAAAAAAACAGAGGGGTGCGAATCCTACCAGAACCTTGGGAAAAGGCTTCCTATCCTGTAGTAATGTCGGAACAGTAGGCCAACGGCCTCGGCGGCCGCCCTCCCCTGGAACTCGATTGCCGAGAGGAAGGTGTTGTCCGAGCCGACCAGCTCGATCCCGGACCAGTCTCCGTCAATAACTGCGAACGAGAAGGGGATGTCGGCCACTCTTGTGTTCTTCCACAGCTCCTGAGCTCGGCTGAGAACATCGTTCCTCACCAGTTCAAGAAGGTCCAAGGCCAGCTCGCCAAGGTGGGTCATATTGGACTTGTACAGCACTTGGATTTGGACGTTCCTGTCCAACGCGTCAAACACCGCCTTCGCTATGGTCGGATCAACGTATCTTGTTGCAAGCTTGATCCGCCTAGCCGCCCGGTCAATCTGGTCCAGCAGGGTGCTGACCATCTCGGGGTACGTCGATATGAGCCGGGATTCGAGCGGTAGACTGGACCTGTTTTGTGCTAGTGCCCTGCGCAGGCGGTCTTGCATGTCCAGGATGAGTTTGCCCCTTTCCGTCGTCCTGTAGGATCTCAGCCCCTCCCTCTGAATGAGTCCGAGCCTAATCAGCTCGGAAAGGCGCGAATAGTATAGCTTCTGGCTTAAGCCCGTGCGCCTCAACGCATCCTTGCCGCTCGTTAGCTCCTCGTTAGCTTGGGCTAGGATCTCCATGGCGCCTTGCTTGCCCAGGACGCTGAAGAAGCGGCCGAGGCCCGGATCCGCCGAGCGTTCCACGTCATCCGTTAGACCTGCTTCCGCCATATAACCTTATCGAGCGAACGAGCGAACGGGCGGCGATGCTGTCCGAAGAATGATCTCAATTCCGCATCTTAGGCGGGTTGGCGGCGAACGGAGTTGTCGCAATTCCGTAACATGATGGGGAAGATAGGGGTGTAGGATGACCGACGCGAAGGCCGCAAAGGGTTCAACGCAGCGGCAGAAGAATCCGACAACTGTGCCATGGTCACAGATGAACCGGGCATTCCAACGATTTAGCTGGGTCGTTCGCCTCGGTGCAGCGGCGCCAGCTAGGTAGGTCGCAGGGTCGCAACCGGATCAAATCGGCACAAAGAACAGAGGAATATTCTTTAGTTGGGGCGGAATAGCGCCAGCGTGGAACGCGAGAAAAAGCTGGAAAGGCGGCTCAGATTCTACAGCCTGAGATTCATGTTCATCCTGATACCGGTGATTGCCCTCCTGCTGGTCGTGATAATACTGTCGCTCATCTAGCCTGGAGGCCCAGCTTACGGAGCTTTCCAACCGTTAACCGGATGGACCCTGCGCACGGATGCCGACGCCCACAGGCCCGAGCATCGACATGCTTTCCTGACCTTGGTGGGACGAGCTTCGGCCGTGGCGAAACTCCGTGACCTGTGCGAGGTCGTACTCAACTAAGACGCGCGGCGAAGACATGGGATTGTCAGTCAGAATGACATTTGCAGCTTCGCTATCTCGCTGCCAACTTGATGTCTTCCGCCTTCACGGTCTTCCTTCCAGCATGCCTGGCAAGCTTCACGGCCTTGGCGGCGATCTCAGTGCCGTACTCCTCAAGTACCTCGGCCAAGGCCTTCGCCGCTGAGGCACTAACTCTCTCGGCATTCGCGTTCTGCTTGATTATCCTCTCGACAGGTGCCAGCGGAAGTTTCGCCATCGTCGATCACCGGTGGCCCGTGATATCCGGCAACCGAATATAAAGATTTCCAACGAGCGGGATCCCGCCGCCGCCCATCAAGGGCTTCTCCGGCTTTCGGCAAGGATCTCGAGCTCGCTCGGAACCGCAAGATCTCGGCCATCGGCTCTGTGACCACTGCGGGGCCGCAAGAAGATCTTCGTTTTGCTGGGCTAAGCCTCGCCGCCCGCGTGGCCGGCTTCCATCGGTAGAAGGCTGTCGCGGATTGCATCCAGCGAGGACAGTATCCTGCGTCCTCTCGGGGTTAGCGCGAAGTACTTCCTCCTGCGGCCGCGCGCCCTCACCCTCTTGCCCTTCATTTCGACGAGGCCCATCGACTCAAGCTCGCCCAGATGTTGGTACACTGCCTGCAGGCTGATGGTCTCGCTGAACCTTACATGCAGCTCGTGCCAGATGGAGTATCCATATGTTGGACGGGCTCCGAGGGCCTCAAGGATGTGCATCTTGGTCGGGCCGAGCGCACCGAGAGATTTCTGGTCGATGTTCACCAGGTCCCATCCGGTGGAGAGCCTCGGTTCCAGGGTCTTGGCAATGCTCTCAGGGACCTTTAGCCCGCTGCCGGTGACGACACAGACTATGGTGTCCGAGGCGTCTGCTGTGCCGTCATCGATCAGCTCCCTCGCTGCGCATATGGTTGCCGCGGAGGCCGGCTCCGCAAAGATCCCCTCCTTGGATCCGAGAAGGTTCACAGCCTGGGTCATGTCATCGTCTTCGACGCAGTAAGCGAGCCCCCTTGATTCCCTTAGCGCGGCAAGGGCTGCCTGTCCGTTTATCGGATCCCCGATTGCGATGCTTGGGGCTATCGTCTCGCTCGGACCGACCGCTCGGATGGGCCTCTTCTTCTTGAAAGCAAGGGCGATGGGCGCGCACACCGCCGCCTGGGTTGCGACCATCCGAGGCATGCTGGAGATCACGCCGCACTCCCGCAGTTCCTTGAACCCCTTCCAGATCGCGTAGAGGTTAGTCCCCGTTCCGACGGGCACGACGACGAAGTCTGGGGCATCCCACCCAAGCTGGTCCGCTACCTCGAATCCCGTGGTCTTCTCCCCTTCCACGGAGTGCGGATTGGTCTCGATGGTTAGGTCGTGGCAGTCAGGAGTTCTGCATGCGGACCGGCATCTTGCTACCGCGTTCCTGAAGCTTCCGCGAGTGCGGTATACCTTAGCTCCATACACCAGGGTCTGAAGTAGTTTGCCGGCTTCGGCGGACTCTGGCGCGAAGATCAGACATTCCAGTCCCGCCTTCGAAGCGTATGCCGCAATCGATGCCCCTGTGTCTCCGTCCGTGGCGCACGCGACTCGTTTTGCGCCTAGGCTGACTGCAACGCTCACAGCAACGGTGCTGCCACGGTCGGCAAAGGACGACGTGGGATTCCGCGACTCGTCCTTGACGAACAGCTCTTTGAATCCCAGCAGCCGTTCGCACCGGTGAAGCGGCGTCCCCCCCTCGTCCAAGGTGACCTCCGGCTTCTCGAGAGGAAGAAGTTGGTGATACTTCCAGACCTTCGGGACGCCCTCTCGGAATTCCGATGCCAAGAGGCTCGAATGGTCGTATGTCGCCTCAAGCATGCCCTTCTCGCAGCGCGGACAGGTCAACGGAACAGCGCCCAGCCGGAAGAACCCGGAGCATCGCGGACATCGGTATCCGAGGAAAAGCGAGCCGGTCAGCTTCCTCACCCGCTTTGGATCGCCCTACGCAGCAGGAACTCGTATACCTGTGAGCTATCGGAGAGCTCCGGGTGGAAGCAGGTCCCAAGGATGTTATTTTGCAGGGCGGCAACAGGCTTGCCATCGACCCATGCGATCGGTTTGCAGCCACCCCAAGTCTTCTCGATAACCGGCGCCCGTATGAAAATGCCGGTCTCCCTCACCGTGCCGCTCGGCAGCTTGAGCTCCAGCTCGGTTTCGAAGCTTTCGCGCTGTCTGCCGTACGCGTTGCGCAGAACGGATGCATCCATCACCGAAGGGAACCCCGGGTTGTTGCTCTGATCCCTGCCGTTGACGATCCTCGAAAGCAGGATGAGCCCGGCACACGTGCCGATGATGGGTCGACCCGACCGGGCGAGCTGGATGATCGGCTTCTTCAGACCATTGGCCGCGATGAGCTTGGAGATCGTCGTGCTTTCGCCCCCCGGTATGGCCAGGCCCGCCGCATTGCTGATCGAACGGCCGTCCGTTGCCGATCTCACGCTGCCGGGCAGGGACAGCCTTTCCATGGCGCGGTGGATCGCCTCGACGTGCTCGGACACGTTCCCCTGGAATCCGAGGACGATGAACTCCGGACTCCTACCGTGCGCGCGGGACAAGGCAGACCCACTTCGTATGGTTGGCCCGGGGTGGCTCAGATGCCCCTTTCCTGTAGCCTCTGATCGGCCGGGATGGCGGCGATCTCCAGCCCCTTCATCGGTTTGCCAAGCGATTTCGATGCCTCAAGGACCGCGGATGGATCGTTGTAGTTGTGGGTTGCCTCCACGATTGCCCTTGCCATCCTCTCGGGGTTCTCTGACTTGAATATCCCGGACCCAACGAAGACTCCATCCACGCCCAACTGCATGCACAGCGCTGCATCGGCCGGGGTCGCTATGCCGCCGGCAGCGAAGTTCACGACCGGAAGTCTTCCCAGCTTGGCTACCTCCCTAGCCAGCTCAACGCTGACATGGTACTCCCGGGCCTTGGCAAGGAGTTCTATCTCATCGCAGAGATCCACTATGCCGCGGAGTTCGGCGATCTGCCTGTTGACCGTTCTGATGTGCTTGACCGCCTCCACGACGTTGCCGGTTCCCGCCTCCCCCTTGGTTCGGATCATCGCCGCTCCCTCCTCTATCCTCCGCAGCGCCTCGCCGAGGTCCCGGGCACCGCAAACGAAGGGTATCTTGAACTTCTTCTTGTCGATGTGGTTCGCGACGTCGGCAGGCGTCAGGACCTCGCTCTCGTCGATCATGTCGACTCCCAACGCCTCCAGCACCTTCGCTTCAGCGAAGTGGCCGATTCGGACCTTGGCCATGACCGGGATGGTGACCGCGTCCATGATCTCGACGATCTTCTCCGGATCCGCCATCCTAGCCACACCTCCCTGGGCCCTTATGTCGGCCGGAACCGCGTGCAGCGCCATGACCGCAACGGCGCCCGCGGCCTCTGCTATCCGGGCCTGTTCGGCGGTAACGACGTCCATGATCACGCCGCCCTTCTGCATCTTGGCAAATCCGCGCTTCAGCCTTTCCGTCCCGACGATTCTCTCTGCCATTGTCCCGCCTCAGATCAAGACGATGTTTCGTGCGGAATATGCAAGTTCGGGCTTGTATTTAACTCTTATTGTCATGCACGCTCATGCGTGGGCAAGCTTGGTTGAGCCGATCTCCCTGTAGAGCCGTCTCTTGACCATGAGCGTCCAGACCCCAAAGCCTGCCACCAGGAAGGTCCCCGAGACGCAAAGCCATTCGATGGCGTAGATCCAGAGGAGCGCCTTGTCCTTCAGCCTCAGCGCCTCGTCCCTCAGCGAGGAGATGTCCGCGAGTAGGCCATTCATGGCCTCCCACGATCCGGCATAGTCCTGCGCGATGTACTGCGACCGGGCATCCCGCCAGCGCTCGTCCATTCCGAAGACCTTGCTTTCCAGCGGGGCCATGTTTGCCCCGAACTTGTCGACGAACTCCATCAAAGAGAAGATGAAGGCCTTCATCTCGGCATACCTCGAGAAGGCACTGCGAAGCTCGTGGACCATGACGACATCATCCGGCAGCCTCCGGCCGGTGCTGTACATCATCATCGCGATCATGACATCCGTGCCATAGGGGTTGACGCCCTCGTTCCAGAAGCTGGCGCCCAGTATGTCTTGGACCGACCACGTATAGCCCTTGCCGTATCGCCACCCTAGGATATGAGGGAAGAATCCGGGCTTCGGATACGAGAATTCCGGGAAGACGTCCGTTTTCGACCACGTGTAGGTCTCGGAGCCATCCTTGGGTATCATTAGGTTGTTGCCCCACCATCCGACGTCGAAGACCAGTACGTGTTTATAGGCTTTCACGACGTCCGGGAGGGTCGGATCCTCGTTGAGGACGACTTGCATGTTCCCATTCCGATGATAGTTGGTTGATATCACAGCATCTGCATCATTTGGGAAGGCATCGGAGAGCACGGACTGCGCCCAGCTGGAGGACAGATGCAGGTGCATGCTCATCACGCTCCTGTCTTGGAGTCCCCCCAGCCCCGCTTCCTCTATCGAGCGCCTCATCCACTCAAACTGCGTCGGGGTGAAGTAGAAGCAGTCTATCTGCTCCAACAGCATGAATTCATACTTTGTCGTCAGATCTTGGTAGGTGCGGGGGAAATAAAGCCTCATGTATCGGCGGACCATGTCCGAGGTCATGTCGATGTTGGCGCTTCCGATCCGGGTCGGTATGACGACTGCATCCGTCATTGGTTCTCGCTTCAGCAGAGCCCCCATTAGGGGCATGCCGGAGGCATGTCCGGTACAGAGAACTTCTAGCGGGTCGTCTCGCTCACCTGCGCCGACAGGCAAAGCAAGTGAACCTGCTATGAGCAGCAGCACCGCCAGAACGTCCGATTTCACCGGGACCAGCTCGCAGGGTCCTTGGCGATCTCGGATCATAAAGAGTTTTCGGATGGAGCATCGATGATCGATGGAGCAAGTGGCGTCCGCCATTCTTGCGGCTCAGATGAAGAGAAGCAAGAGCGCGCAGAGAGCCGCTTCGCCCACAAAGGTGGCATCGACGATCAGTCTCTGCCTGCTCCGGTCGAATCTGAACTTCGAGATTGCAAGGAAGGTCATGAGGCCGACCGTCCAGAGGAATGGCCACGCATGTCTACCGCTGGCTGTCCAGCCAGTCGCGAGGCGGCTCCCGAACGCCGCAAAGGCCGGGAGGGATACCAGGGCCAGCGCTTGGAAGAGGACGAAGATTCGCCTGCCTATCCAGCGGGTCTCGAGGAACCAGTACTGAAAGTTGTCCGAGATGTTCATGTAAGGAACCAACCAGAGCACGACGATCGCCGACGCCAGAAGCCCTGAGCTTGATGCTGGAACTGGCGCCAGCTCCTCCCCCATAAGCCAGGCCGAAGCACCCAAGGCCAATCCTCCCCAGAACCCTACGCTGTGCTCCATGAACTTCCAGGAGTCTACCTTCCAGCCCGCCGCGCTGCACTGGCGGTGGATGATGGCGCCCAGTACAAAGCCCCCGCCGAACCCAAGCCAGCCAAGCGCCGCCGTTCTAAGAACGACCATATCGTGCGGGCCAAAATAGAAGAAGGCCACCGTCGCAAGGCATCCACCGAGCACCGCCGCCCAGGCATCGCTCCTTGGCGGTGAGAGATGCAAATCCAACCCCACGACGAGGAGCTTGTAGGCGAGGAACGCGCCAAGCGAGGCCACCACTGCCCAGACCGCGAGTTCCCCCATTCGGTAGGAAGCGTCGCTCATCAGCAAGCCGAGCGCCGTTCCCCCGAAGAATCCCCATAGACCGCCGACGAGGAAGAGCGCCAACGAGCCGAAGAGCGGGGACCTGTCGTGTTCGGACTTCACGTAGCCGACGATCTTCCCGTAACTGAGGACCCCGCCCAGGGATATGCTGACCGCCATCGCGGCGCCAAAGATAAGGCTCTGCCACCCGCTCTCGATGGCCCCGAAGGCAAGCCATGTGGCCATCCCGCACAGAGCGCCCGGAACGGTTGCGCCCCACCAGTGGCCCCACTCCCCTCTAAGGCCCCATCCCAGCGATGTGGCAAAGGCCACTAGGAGCATGCCCGGGATGGGTTCCGACATGGCACCGGACAAGCGGTTAGCGGCATAAGAATCTATCTCGACTCCCTTCTCCCTTCTTCATGGCAGCTTTGATCTGGGTAGCTTAGCAGCGACTGGCTGTATGGCGGACTGCAACGGACAGTGGCGACGGGATGCGCGCTAGAAAAAGCGGGGGTAGCTCGGCGAGCCACTCCGGCGGACGCGGTTCATTTCTTCGCAGGCTTCGCTTTCGGGTTCTCTTCCGGCGGCCCTCTCCCCTGCGGTTCACCCTTGTCTTCAGGTGGTCCTCTGCTCACAGGCGGGGTCTTGTGCTCAGGGGGTCCTCTCCCCTGCGGCTCTCCAACGTTCTGAGGCGGGCCCCGACCTTCTGCTGGTTCCTGTTCGTGATCGTCTTCCCCGTTCTCTTTCTCTTCCCCGCCTTCTTCTTCGTTTTCGCGTTCGTCTTCCTGGTCAGCGTCTTCCTCGTCTTCCTCGCCATCCCCCGGCTCGCCCATGTTGTTTATGCTGTCGCAGATCTCCCTGGCTAGTTCGTAGTCCTGTTGGTCGTCGCCGTTGGCGATCAGGTCCTCGACGCGCGCCATCGCATCGGAGAATCTCGTGTCGGGTTGCCCGTCCCAGTCGGTGTCTACCATGTCGTCCATCCCGACGGCCCCATTTGCCCAGTTGAGCCAGCAGGCAAGGCACTGCTGAACGGATCGGTTCAGCATGGACGCCTTTCCTATCCATAGGTAGTTGGTTGCATTCGCGTAGGAGAGCGGGAAGATCTCCTCGAAGATGCTGGACTCATCCGGTATCAAGGCCAGATACGCCATCAGAACCTCCTTGGTGAGGTGCTTATGGCCCTTCTCCGAGAACTGGTGCTTCCAGTAACCCATCGACCTCATGTCGCTGAGGGTCAGCACGCGCACGGCTGCAGTGTCGCTTGCACGGACCGGATTCCCGAGCGGATCGAACCCCACGGCGGTTGCCGTGTTGAATGTCGTCGAGTATATCTTGGCCTTGACGCTGACGCTCAGGCTCTGGGCCGGCATCAGGTCGAATGGTCCGGCTATGTGCCCCAGGTGGTCGTCGGTGACCATTATTGCGGTCACCTTCACGTCTCCGGTGTTATTGATGAAGAACTTGTAGGTGACCTCCTCTCCGTAGCCAGCCGTCTTGGGATCCACAGACTTCACGAGGGTCAGCCTGGGATGGATCACATCGACGAACGCTGTATCATTCGCCTCCACCGTCCCTCCGAGAGGATCGATGCCGACCAAGGTGGCGTTGTTCAGGGTATCCCTCTCGATCCTCACCTTCACCTGGAAGGTCAGCCAGGTTCCCGCGGGAAGGTTGAAAGGCCCGGCTATGTGTCCCAGGGCATCGTCGCTAAGCGAGACTGCGGAGAGGTCGACGTCACCCGTGTTGTTGACAACGTATGTGTAGGTCACCTGGCCTCCGACGTATGTCATCGTCGGCTCGGCCGTCTTG
>CAZJVP010000033.1:0-11215 GCA_964549615.1 uncultured Thermococci archaeon
CGGTCGAGAAAGTCTACGGCCACCTCACCATGGCCAGGGAGGACATCGCGAGGGTTCTCGGCACTAGGGTCAAGCGCGGGCTCATGACGCGGGAGGAAGCGCTCGAAGTGGCAAGGAAGTGGTTCTACCAGAACCCCAAGCGGCTTTATAACCTGAAGGTCTGAACCCGAACACCGTCTCTGCTGGAACGAGGGGACGCCCAAGAAGCGGTTTTGCCCGCTAGGTTCCCTGTATTGACCTTCCCCTCACGATCCTGAGCATGGCGATGTGGTCATCCATGCTCGGACACTCCGAGATGATGATGGATTGGGATAGACCCGTATCATGCAACGCGTCTAGGAGCGCTTCCAACCTCATATTCCCCCGCCCGTAGCCGAGGTGGCGCCTCTCGGCTCCTCCTGAGAACTCCACCTCAGAGAACTGGTGCCGGGTCTTTGCGAGGCCCTCCCTGCCGAGCTTCTCCTCGACCTTGCACAGCAAGGCCAGATAGTCCTCTTTGCCCCGAAGGCACCCGTCGCCCGTCGCCTGCACGTGGCCCCAGTCTATCATGGGAAACAGGATTGGCGAGGTCTCGCAGATCTCAAGTATATCCTCGAATCGCCCCCCGAACTCGGCCCGGTTGCCCATGTTCTCCACCCCGACTATCACGTCGTCGATCCCGTTCCCCTCAAGCCTCTCCTCCAGCTCCCTACTCCTCTTCTTGACGGCGGCCATGACCTGGGATCGGCTTCTGCCCATGTAGAACCCGGGGTGGACGGTGATCCCGTCGCCGTGCATGAGGTGGATTAGGTTCGCGGTGTGGTGCATCATGGCTACCGCCATGACCGCCTTCTTTGGGTCATCCTGGCTCAGCACGCCGTAGAATGGTGCGTGCGCCCTCACGGCGATGTCGAGCTGAGCAACGAGCCCCCTGCAGCGTGAAGCTTCTTCCTTGTCGATCCAGAACTCCTTCACGAAGTCGAACTCGCATGCGTCGAATCCAAGCCCATGCAGTGCTCTCAGGCCTTCCTGGAGCTCGCCCAGGTCGGGCAGTCCAGACGGCCCGAACCGAACCCTCATTCCGAACTCCGCCATCCCAAGGAATCCCTTAAGTATTTCCTAGGCGAGACGAGGCTCCGTATTGAACGACCCGCTGGAGGCGCTGGCAGAGGAGATCAGGCGCTGCAAGCTCTGCCCCCTTTCCCAGACTAGGAGGAACGCGGTCCCGGGCGAGGGACCATCCTCGGCAAGGTGCATGTTCATTGGGGAAAGTCCGGGCGCCGAAGAAGATATGACCGGGAGGCCGTTCGTCGGCAGATCGGGCAGGCTTCTCGATTCTGTCCTGGCCTCCGCTGGACTGAGACGGGAAAGCCTCTTCATCACCGGGTCTGTGAAATGCCACCCGCCCCGCAACAGGGAACCGAGGGCGCGTGAGCTCTCTGCTTGCAAGCCTTACCTGCAGAGGCAGATCGACATAATCAGGCCGTACATCATCGTCCTTCTGGGGAGAGTTGCGGTCAAGGGCTTCATGGGCGATGTCGCACTTGAGCAGGTCAGAGGCCGCGTCTTTTCGCGGCCCGGCGGCCTGATTCTTCCCACCTACCATCCCGCGGCTGCCATGCGTTTCCCCGCAAGGCGAGAGCCCTTCATCGAGGACATCGCCACGCTTTCTTCGTTGCTCAAGCAGTAGCCACCTTCTGTTAGTCTCCCCCGGCATCGCAGAACCGCCTACTTGAAGCTTGGGATAACCCCTTGCGCGAACATGGCAAGCATCTCAAGGATCTCGGCCGCTGACTCGGATTCGAACCTCGGCATGAGCTGCGTGGCCCCGGCGTCCTCATACGACTCCACAATGCGGATGCACCGCTGCGGGTTCTCAAGCGAACGCTTGGTGAACTGGTGATTGCATGAGATGCCGATCCTTTCCTTGCGCCCCAGTGCCCTCGCCATGTCGGCGATCCGCCCAGCCTTGGCTTCCAACGCCTCCGGCTCGATCGCCCCCATGGGAATCCATCCATCGCCAAGGCGGGCGACCCGGCGTAGGGCCGCGTCGCTGTTGCCGCCGACCCAGATCGGTATCGTGCCCTTGACCGGCTTGGGCTCGAAAAGCATGGGGGGTACCTGCACGAACCTGCCCGAATGCCCCTCGCCCCGCCAGGCGCCTCGGAGAACCTCGATGTATTCATCCGCGATCTTTCCCCTCTCGCGAAACGGGACCCCGGATGCATCCAGCTCCTCGCGCATCCAACCTATCCCTATTCCGAGCTCAAGCCTTCCGCCCGACAAGACGTCCACGCTCGCGGTTGCCCTCGCCAACAGCAAGGGGTTCCTGGCCGGCAGGATGATCACGGACGTTCCGAGACGTACTCGATGCGTCAGCGCCGCGACGTATGAGAGCGAAGCCAACGGCTCGAATGCCGTCGGATCCCTCCGGCTCCAGGATTGGTTCGGCGGCATCGGCACCAGCAAGCGCTCCGCGGCCCACACGGAGGAAAAACCAAGCTCATCGGCCGCGGTGGCAAACCTAATGATGTTCTCAACGCGGGCAAGGTGCCCGAAGGTTGGAAGCACGACGCCAAAATCCATAAAGAAACCAAGACGTCCTCCAATTAATCTATTGCGAAGGGAGGTAGAAACCCTTCAGCCGAGGCCCCAGTCGCACGTATTTTTGGTAAGCCAAGACATACTGGCGCGACGCGTCGCCCGGTCGCACCGTCGTGATCTCCATCTCGATGCTCCTCATGGCCGATTCAGGGGAGTCGAACCTTCCAAGCCCTGCGAACCCGACCATGGCCGCGCCGAGAACTGTGGCCTGCCTCTGAGAGGTCACGCTCACCGGCAGGCCGGTCACGTCCGCCCTGATCTGGTTCCAGAGCTCATTCTTCGATCCGCCCCCAACGACCCTTAAGCCTTTTGGCCTGATGCCCGTCGAGGCCGAGAGGATCTCGAGCGCTTGCCGCAGTTGGAAGGAGAGACCCTCAAGCGCCGCCCTGTACACCTCCGCCCTTCCCGTGTTCAGGCCCAGGCCAAGGATGGTCCCCTTCGTGCCGAACTGACGCATGGGCCCGCTGTCGCTCACGAAGCTCGGTATCACCGTCACCCCCCTCGAGCCCGGAGGAACCTCGCGTCCGGCGCGTTCGAGGGCATCGTAGTCAGTTTGCGCCACGTCGCTGAAGAAGCGTGACCGAATCCACTCGAGCACTCCTGACCCCATCATGAGGATCTGCGGATCCCAGAGGCCCCTCGCGGCATCCGCTTCGAAGATGACGCCTCCACGGAAGCCCTCCCTTGTGGGCCTGAACGAATCTGCCCTGAAAGCGAGGATCTCCCAGGTTCCGCTGGAAAGTATGGCCTCTTCGGCCATCGCCCCCGACCCGATCAGAGCAAACTGGGTGTCATGGCCCCCTGCAAGTATGGGAGTTCCTGATGGTATGCCCGTTGCCCGCTCCGCCTCCTTGGTGACGTTTCCCACGACCGACCCCGGTTCGCGCCATTCGGGAAAGAAGCTCGGATCCAACCCGGCCAGCCCGAGCAGCTTCGACGACCAGTCCCTCTTGGACAGATCCATCGCCATCATCGTCGAGGCGCTTGTGGGGTCGATGTGCTGCTCGGCCCCCAGCTTGAGCGACACCAAGCCGGGCATCATCAGCCAGCGGTTGCCCGGTTTGATCGCCTCCGGGCAATTCTCCCGAAGCCACATCAGCTTAAGCAGGGTGTTGATCGACATCACCTGGTACCCGGAGATCCTGAAGATGGTCCAGGGTGACAATAGCTCGCAGATTCGGCGTGCAAGCTCGGCTGTCCGATTGCACTGCCAAGAGATGACAGGATAGGCCAAGGCACCGTCCCGATCGACGGGTGCGCCATCCGCGCCCCAGGTCGCGACGATGACGCCTGCCAGCTCCGAGGCCTTGATCTTGGCGACCACCTGCCGCGTTACGTCGCACAGCTTCTCCCATATGCGCTCGAACGGCCAGATGCGCAGCCCGGGCGCGCCGGGTTGGTCAACAGTCTCATTGGTTGAGCTTGACTGGGCCAGAAGCCTTCCGTCGCATCCGACGGCGATGGCCCTTAGGGTCGTTGCCCCACAGTCGAGGACGATGATCGCGTCGACCCCTGACAAGGTGCTTGCGGCTCCAAATCCGTGGCTCTTTAGTGTTAGCGCGGAAAGCGGGAAGCAGGCCTGTGTCGCCGGTGGCCCGCAGGCAGTGCGAGATGCGTTCCAAGCCTTCATCGTTGAACGTCTACCCTCCCCTGCTCCGGCAAGGGCCTCACGAAAAATCTCGGATGCACCCTACGAAGCGTTCGGATATACTAGAGACGGTTCTGGAAGGGCGTCGGCGGCGGCTAGGATGCCACAGAATCCCGGCCCGGTTCCAAGTTTTTCAATTCCATCCCCCTTTGATGCGGGCGTGAGGAACGACCTCTTCCTTTTCGTCCTGATCGTCGTTCTGCGCCTAGCCGACGGTCTGACGAGCTACCTTCCGGCGAACGGACACATCCCGGGCCTCATGGAAGGCAACCCGATCGCGTTGCTTGCCATCGAGAAATGGGGCTTCTACCAAGCCTTCGTGATCATGCTTCTTGCCTCGATCGGCTTCACGGTTGCATTCCTCGTAGCGACCTACCTAGAGGAGATCAGATCCAAGAGTCGAGTCGACTACGTCAGCGTCATGAGGATACGAAGGTTCAGGCTGGCCGGCCTCATTTGCCTAGCGGCCATCTCGGCTGCGCCGCTGCTTAACAATCTAGCAGTTGCGGTGGGCCTCTAGGTCGGCCTCGGCGATGCAATCCGCATGGTCTTGACCTCGCACTTGCTGCTTGGAGAGCCCCGGTTGCAAGGGGGACGCGCTGGTCGGGCAGCTCGCAGGTCAGCCGAGCATCCGCTACGAGGCGCGACGGGCAGGGACGGGCACATGGGGAAGATTTTTCCGCAGGCGTCTTGCCGAGCAGCGGGCAGGATAAGATGGATGCCATGACCCCGCGCGAGCGGTTCCTCAGGGTCTTCCATTTCAGGGATGTGGACCGCGTGCCGGACTGCGAGTTCGGCTACTGGGCCGAGACCCTTTCCAGGTGGCACAACGAAGGCCTGCCGTTATGGGTGACGGATGACCACAAGGCCGACCTTTTCTTCGGCTTCGAAGAACGGGAGATCGTGCCTGTCCACGTGCCATTCCGTCCGTTCAAACACGAGGTCCTAAGCGAGGATGACCGGACCGAGACCGTGCGGGACAGCGGCGGCGTGGTCCAGAGACGGTGGAAGAGCGGCGTGTCCAACTCCATACCCCACTACATAGATTTCCCGGTGAAGGATCGGGACACATGGGAAGATTTCAGGGACCGCTTTGACCTAGAGAACATATCCCATCCACACAACTGGGACGAGTTAAGGGAGAGATGGAAGGAGAGCGAGAGGCCCGTTGGAGTCAACGGCGGAGGGTTCTTCGGGTGGATCAGGGGAATGATGGGGGTCAAGGCCACGGTCAAGACCTTTTACTCCGACCCTGACCTGATCAAGGAGATGATGGACTTCCGGGCCGAGATGACCCTGCGGGCGCTAGAGAGGCCCCTCAGAGAGGTCAAGCTTGACTTCTCAAGCTGGTGGGAGGACATGTGCTACAACAGCGGGCCGCTGATCTCGCCCAAGCTCTTCGAGGAGTTCATGGTGCCGCAGTACAAGAAGATAACCGGCCCCCTAGCCGAGAAGGGCGTGGACATCAACATCCTGGACTGCGATGGCAACATCACCAAGCTGGTGGGGCTGTGGTTGGACGCGGGGATAAACTGCATGTTCCCGCTGGAGATCAGGGGCGGAACCGACCCCGCCAAGCTTAGAGAGACCTACGGAAGGAGGGTGCTATTGATGGGAGGAGTTGACAAGGTGCCTCTGGCCCGCGGACCCAAGGCGATAGACGCCGAGATCGAGAGGGTCAAGCCGCTGGTCGAGGCAGGTGGATATGTCCCCCATGTTGACCACAGGGTGCCCGCCGACGTGAGTTATGAGAACTACCTCTACTACGTCAAGAAGAAGAGACAGATGCTGTCTGAATGCTAGGTCGGAGCCTTCAGCCTGAGACTCCTTGAAGCCGGGACCCTGAATCACGCACCCTTTTCATTTTTCAACGCCACGACGCTCTAGTCACCGGTTGCTTCTTATGACCAAGCAAGTTGGATTTGCCATCATAGGGCTGGGCATGGGAGCCAATCGAGCGAAGCTCGCCGCAAGCACGCCTGGGTCCAAGCTCGTCTGCGTCTGTGACCTGGTTGAGGAGAAGGCCAAGGCCATAGCAGCCCAATACGGATGCGACTACACTACCGACATGGAGAAAGTGTTCGAGAGGGACGACGTGGACGTCGTTGGGGTGATGACCCCAAGCGGCACACATGCCGATATTGCGATCAGGGCGGTGAAGGCCGGCAAGAACGTCTTCACCACGAAGCCCATGGACATCAAGGTCGAGAAGTGCGATGCACTGATCGCGGCGGCCAAGAAGGCCGGCGTGATCCTCGCCGTCGATTTCGACTGCAGATACCTAGAGCCCTACAGGAGGCTCGCCAAGTTCATCTCCGAGGGCGGCCTTGGGAAGCTGATACTTGCGGATCTGCAGATGAAGTGGTACAGGGACCAAGCCTACTACGATGGTGGCTTCCCGCCCGGATGGCGGAAGGACCTCCGCTACGAGGGCGGCTCACTCGCGAACCAGGGCGTGCACTCCCTCGACCTTCTCCTGTGGTGGGTCGGGCCCGTGAAGGAGGTCTACGGCCGCTCCGGAACCCTTGGCCACAACATCAAGACCGAAGACATCAGCGTCGCAATACTCACATTCAAGAACGGGGCATGGGGGGTCATCGAAACCACCACCTGCAGCTACCCGGACCTTGGCACGGTGCTGGAGATCACCGGCCAGAATGGGACCGCAATCTGCAGAGGCGGCGTGGAAATGCTGAAGGTAAAGGACAAGCCGGATCTCACGTTCGACTCGTTGCCCCCGCAGCCAGGCCCCAGTAACATAATAGAGGATATGGTTTCAGCCGTCACGAAGGGAACCCCGGTCGCCGTCGACGGCAAGGAAGGCCGAAAGTCGGTACAGCTCTTCAATGCCGTCTACGAGTCATCACGGACGGGGAAGCCGGTCCGGATAAGATAATTACATGCCTACCGTGGAGCATCGACGGCCTAGGAGGCCGTCGGGCGATGCGTCAAGAGCCGGAGGGTCGGTCTCGTCAAGGACGAACTTCGAGAACCTGGGCGTGCCCGTGAAGAGGGCAGGTTTCCGCGGATGCATCGTCGCCCCGGATAGGACGGGCAAGAAAGACCTGCTCTACTTCAACTTCAACCAAATCGGCGGCAGGCTTTTCCTTGTGGCGGTTGACCCCGACACGGGGGAGACCCAACAGTGGAACGCCCCAGAGGGACCCGGAGCATGGGGATTCCTCTACGGACCGGATGGGAAGATCTACCTGGGAACCTGGGACGGAGGCCTGATCCTGCGCTTCGATCCCCGAAACCCGGAGCAGGGAATCAAGGTTCTGGGAAGGCCGTCGGAGACCGAGACCTACATCTGGATGTTCGCCGTGGGCGGCGACGGCAAGCTGTACGGCGGGACCTATGGCAATGCGAAGCTCGTCAGCTACGATCCCAAGACTGGGGAGATGAAGGATCTGGGACGCATGCATGAGACCCAGATGTACTCCCGCACGGTTGCGGCCGGAAGGGACGGAAGGATCTACATCGGGATAGGGACGGCGGAAGCCGACATCGTGGTCTATGACCCCTTCACCGGCCAGCACAGATCGATAGCTCCGCCCGATCTAAAGGCAGCTGCCAAGAACGCCTCAACCCAGGTAGGCAGCGACGGCCACGCCTACGCGCTGATCGCCGACCGGTGGTTCCGCTGCGAGGACTCAAAGCTCGTTCCCGTGCCGCGCTTCCCAGGTCCTCCCGACCAGCGCCTCAGGGACGGAAGAATCCTGCAGGAGGCAGGCGACGGGTATTACGTCTTGAGGTACCCCAACGGCGAGACAAGGAGGGTCGAGTTCCGCTACGCTGGAACCGGTTCCCAGATCTTCCACGTCGGGAATGGTCCGTTGGGGCGCGTCTACGGTAGCTCCGTCATGCCGCTTGAGCTATTCGAGTACGATCCGCAGACCAACGCGCTCAAGGATTTGGGAAACCCGACGCCGGTGAACGGCGAGATCTATTCCACGGCAGTCCTTGACGAGAAGCTCTACCTCTGCGCCTATCCGGGGTCCTGGCTTTCGGTTTACGACCCCTCAAAGCCATGGAACTACGGCACGTCCAAGGACTCCAACCCCAGGGGCATAGGCTATGCAGGCGACGGCCACCTCAGGCCGCGGGCGATGATCGTTGGGCCAGGGAAGCGCCTTTTCATAGGCAGCCACCCGCCCTACGGCGAGCACGGGGGAGCTATGGCCGTCTACGACCCAATTTCGGAAAGCTTCGTTGAGAACTACCGAAACATCATCCCCAATCAGAGCATCGCCTCACTGGCGCACGACGAAACCAGGCAACTCGTCTTCGGAGGGAGCTCCACGGTCGGCGGCGGGGGGACGATCCCAATTGAGAAGGAGGCCCGCCTTTTTGCCTGGGACCCGGTGGCCAAGACGAAGGTGATCGAAACGGTCCCCATCGCCGGCGACACCTCGATAAGGGCCATCGTCGCCGTGGACGGCTCGATCTTTGCAGCCTCCAGCCCATCGAACAGCCTCTACAGGTACGACCCCGACGACGGGCGCGTGGAAGTCCTCGCAACGCTGCCCGATGCAGTTGTGGATCTCTCGCTTGGGCACAGGCTTGGCATGATCTTCGGCCTCTGTGGCAGGTGGGTGTTCCAGGTCGATCCCGCGGCCGCTAAGGTGCGGATGCTGGACCAGTACTGGGAATCCATCTCGGCTGGCTTTGCCTTGAACGAGACTGGCATCTACTTTGGTAGCGGGGTCCAACTGGTGAGATACCGTCCAAGCTGGTGGAAGGCGGGGATGCCGCGAACTCGAGAAAAGCGGCGAGCCCGCAACGCCGAATGACCGGGACCGGGGAGGCCGAAAAGAGAAAAGGAGAGGGGGCCTACTCCGCCTCCGAAGCTGCGACCGCGGAACACACCCCTCTCAGAACCAATTTGTACGTCTTCCCATCCAGTCTGAGCTCGCCGATGAAGACCCTGCTCTCGCCAACGCGCCTGCCTTTGAACACTCCGACCCTCATGCCGTCCAGGGTCAGCGCTCCACTCCATGAGCCGTCAGCCTTCTTGCGAGCCACCATCGCATAGGTGGTCTCCCCGATCGTCATAGTTCCCCTGGCTCTGTTGCAGCAAACGAATGCCTCCCCCGAAACCTTCAGAGTTCGACACTTGGACTCATCCGTTCCGCAGTTTTCCCTGAGAATCGCTTTGCCCACGAAGCGGATCCGGATCCCCTTCACCGCCTCCGCGGTCGGCCGTGCGTCGTCCGTCTCCTGCCCCAAGGCGAGGGCCGCGGCGCTCAACACCGCCAAGGCCACCACAGACAAGGCAACGAGCTTCCTCTTCAAGGTCACACCTCCTGCACGAATTGTGTGGAACGCTAGTTGTGTGTTGCTCGGGAATGTCGGAACGATTTGGAACGCACCAGCATCCTATAACATTCCTCAAGTCTGCAGGGTTGGACAAAATGCCGTCCAGAGGCCCTGCATCCGCCGATCACAACGTTGAGTGCCGAATCGTCCACTGCTCAGCAGATGCTCGCACAGAGCAGCATATCTACCTCGCCTGCAATATGCTCGCGGTCGTGGCGGCAATGTCAGATCGGGCGTGCGCGATGGCCTGAAAGGAGAGACACCCAAGGACATGAACTGGAGCGAGGCCTCCCAGGGCGTCGCTTGGAGACGCCGTCAAAGCGGGCGAGCTGCTCGCCGTGGTTGAGATTGCCCACCGGCCAATTGCGGCTCCTTTGGCCGAACCCGCCTCAACAGATGAAAGTCGGTATCGGAAACCGAGGGTCGAAGCGCTGTCCCACCGAACTCCCCTGACGGCAGCATGCTGGTCCCGACGGGGATGGAGCGCTCGATTGGCAGCAGTTTGCGGCGAGCGGCCTCTCCCGCACGGAGCTGAGGGCTAGGAGAGCCACCCACAGTATTTCTTCAACAGCGAGATGAATTGGCAATAGTTCTGGTAGCTAACATCCGGGGGAATCCCGTGGTCGCAGCACGGGATGTAGCCGCCGTCCTCAATAAGCTGGGGAACCTTCGACTCGAACTCCTTCTCCAATGCCCTTCCCCCCTTGGCGATCTTGGTCTTGTCTATGCCGCCAAGAAACGACATCTCATGGCCAAGCTCCTCCCTCAATCTGAGTATGTCGTTTCCCGCCATGACCTCGATTGGCGTGGTAGAGTTGATCCCGGCCTCGACCCAAACTGGGGCGATGTCGTGGATGTAACCGTCGCAGTCCATCATGATGATGGGAACCCCGTGGCTCCTAAAGTGCCTCACCAGCCGCTTATACCCGGGCAGCATGAACTCCCTCATCATCTTCGGGCCGATCATCGACCGCCCCTTGTAGGCCATGTCCTCGTTAAGGATTACGTAGTCGACGTCGACATCGGTCAGGGCCCTCTCCGTCGTTGAGATGACAAACTCGGTCAGAAAGTCCATCATATCGTGCACCAGGTCGGGATCGCGGTAGAACATTATCGACAGGTTCTTGAGCCCCGTCCAGTCACGGACACCCCAGAAGAGGGAGGGCACCGTCATGTGAATCGGATACTCCCTGTTGCGGTAGGACCTTGCCTTGTCGTCCCAGAAGTCGGGATAGCGCGCGGGGCTTTTTGGATTGTACCTCCACTTCATCTCCTCGAAGTCTTCCCTGTTCTTCACAGGGAACTCATGCCACTTTCTCGTGACGAAGCCCGGCGTCGCGGGACTCTTCTCGTACTCGACAATCGCGCCCATCCTGTCCCGGATTATCTTGTGGTCGCCCAGCTCCCTCAACACCTCTTCCTTGTAGGCTGGCAGAGGCCCGCAGTTGATCTGCAGCCCCTCGGTGTGCTCCAGCCCGTGGATTCGGATGTATGAGTCATCCTCGGGCAGCCCCTCCCGGTGCCACCTATCGATCGTAGATTGGCGGGGCCCGAAGTGTGTGGTCACGGTGACCCTGTCGGGCTTTCCGAAGAGCAAACATGCGAGCAGCCTCTGGCGGCCATTCATGCCCCCGGCAGGACTTGACAGGGCTTTTTACTTTGTCC
>CAZJVP010000034.1:0-2668 GCA_964549615.1 uncultured Thermococci archaeon
AAATCTGGTTTCGGCTCGAGACCACCCCCCGTCCACGGCCCTGGGTCTCAAGGGGAGCGGATCAGTCTTTTTCCGCTAGTAGCCTTGTGCAATCGACTCTGACAGCTCTGACGCGTTTCCCGACCCATTGTTTTGGGACCAAGATTCTTGCCGATGATGAGCAGGGCATGGCTATCTTCTCGACGATCTCGTAGCCGAGCATCTTGATCTCTGCGGGCTTGTTGGCGATGTGTGCAAACGTCTTGTTGCGGGATCTTCTCTCATCCATATTGCAATGCCATTGCAATGTCGGGTCTAGGGCCTTCGCATGCGATCGGAACCCTGATACGAGCTAAATGCGTACAAAAAGCAAGGTTTATAAAAGGCCACGCGTGCGTGGCGATGTCGTGATTGGACATGAGGACAGGTTACCCTGAGAGGATGGGCCTTGCACTCATCTCCCTTCTCCTTGTTGGCGCAGCCGTGCTAGCGGCTTCCGTAGATCCAGTTCTGTTCGACCCGTGGCAGTCCGGCAACGCCGCCTACGAGTGCGCACAGGCCGGTTGCACCGCCGCCTATGCCTACAAGGTCGATGCTCCGGCCCCCAACGGCGATTACACAACGGGTGACGGCAACACCATCACAATATCGAACAGCGACTCCTACACCTTTCACTGGTCATCCGTGTGGCCAGTGACGTGTGTGATCGTGGTGGGCGGAGGGCAAGCGAACGTCTTCTACTACCCCGGCGGACGGTACAGCGACACCTCCCTTTACGCCCCCCTCAACGACAACACGCCGGATGAGGACGACACCTTCCAGATCAGCCACGTCACCTTCTGCTACAACAGTGTGGAACGACCCCCCGACGTCCCCGCCCTTCCCCTTTTGGCCATTCCGGCGGGGCTCGGAGTGGTGGGGCTCATCGTCCGAAAGAATCGGAACCGCTGAACCCCTGTAGCAGCTAAGCCCGGACCTGATTCGGAGGATGGACCACCTCGGCAAAGGTATGCGGAGCGGCTCCCAATAACCAGTATGAGCAGGCGTGTGCCGATACCTTGAGGAGGGGATTAGGCGACGCGATCGACTCGAAGGCGGGAGTGGCACTGGTCCGGGATCTGCCACAGGACCCGGGAAGAGGGTGATGCCGATTAGCGCGTTCTTTGGCTCAGGGATCAACGCCCAGAAGCCAAGCCGCCGCGCACCATCCCTCTCACCGCTTGCTCTCCCATGAAACCTTTCAGTCTCGACAACTTTTTCCCTCCGCGTCGTACCACAAAATTGGTTGATCGGTATGCCCACGAGGATCACCTCGATGGAAGGTGCTCAGCGCACGTCGCATCGGTGAAGAAAACAGATATGTCAATGACTTCTCTCCTACTGCCATTGTGAAATCGAGGTGAGACCGTGGCGGAGACCGTGAAGATTGGCGAAGAGCAGAAGAAGAGGCTTGAGAGGCTCCTGGCCAGGCTGCTCATCGAGCGGGACAAGAAGATCTCATTCCAAGAGGCCCTTAGCCGGGCCGTTGACCACGCCCTTGACGACGAGGGGTTCGTTCAAAAGTTGGCCGGCACGCCTTCGCTGGAACAAGACTACGCGTGGCAGATGCTCGAGAGGCCCAGACGCACCGGGATCAAGGACCTCTCAGAAGGAATTGACAGGTGGCTCTACGGCGGAACCTAGTTGGCAGTTTTCCTGGACACAGGCGTGTCCGTGGTAGCCAAGAACGCCGACGACGACAGGCACCGCGCCGCGAAAGATCTGATCCGCTCAGCCCTGCGTCAAGACTACGCCCCCGCCTAGGCGTCTGACTATGTCATGGATGAGGCCGTTACCCTCATGCTCGCGCGAACCAAGGACCCTGAGCTGACCGTAGATGTGGGCGAGTTCCTGCTTCGTTCGTCAAGGATATCCAAGCTGTGGGCGTCGAAGGAGTCCTTCTCGGAGGCCTGCGACAAGTTCAGAACGCTCAAGGCGCGTCCACTGAGCTTCACCGACCGCACCTCGCTTATCCTCATGAGCCGGAACGGCATAGGGAGATAATGAGCTTTGACTCAGGCTTCGACGGACTCGTGCCCAGACGAGGCCAGTCTGGCCAGCCTGACACAGACGCGGGGCGCCCTGCCCAGACGCTGGGGCCGCCTTCCCCATATTCCCTCAAATGCGTGGTCGAGACCTCTCGTCGGGCCTTCTTGTGCAGGCTGTCGTCGGCTCCAGAGCTGTTGCACAGCTCTTCTTCGAGGATACGAGGTGAGTACGACCATAGCATGTTGCATCTCTCTGCGCCCCTCATCTCAGCGACTCTCCGTGTTCGTCCACATTCAACTCGGTCCAGCCGAGGCCGAGGCCATGAAAGTATGAGAGCTTCTGAAGGGCCCGTTCGAGTCCCAAGAGAGACGGATCAAAATCATTGGATAGGTGTAGATTCGCCACCCGACGGCGCGGAACTGCGGGACAGGCGCCGGTTAATATCCCGCTGCCCCAGACAATCTTGGTTGGTTTCTTGGCCGGAATCCTCGCCTACGTCGGCGACCAGGAGGCTTTGCCGCTCCTGCTTCGCGGGATCCCGAGGATGGCCTACGTAGGGACGGACTCGTGGGGAATCTGTACCTGCAATGGTGCCCTCCATGTCCGGAAGGCCCTGGGCCGTCCGATCGAGCCCTCCGTGCAGGCGGCCGGCCTGCCCGGC
>CAZJVP010000035.1:0-2516 GCA_964549615.1 uncultured Thermococci archaeon
GGATAGATGGATTTATCCCGTGCCGCAACCACCTATGCCTTTTCGACATTCCAGCAATAGGCGATGGAATCAAAGGTGGTACATACCCCCCCGGAAAGTCCTGCGCAGCCGAAGGCCGTGCGAAGGGCCACGAAGGCGAAACCCGCCCGGGGCACGGCAGGGTGATGGCGATGCCGAGCCCTCGGGCATGTCCTGCAGTGTCACTGCTAGGGATCGCCACTCGGGGCGTTCCGATCTGACCAAGGAGAATATCCTCCACATAGTCTCCGAGCCTAGGGCCATCATGGCATCATGCGGGCCATCTCCAGACAAGATTCCCAAACCTATCACCTCGCCGTACTCCGCATCACCGGGCCGAGATGCGAATCTCGCTTCGTGCACATGAGAACCCTACCCTAATGCTCTGTCTCTCGAGTAAACGCCACCCCCATTCTGAATCCGTAGATCCTACTTGGCTTTCCTCTCGATGCTGCACATGAAGGCGGACGACGTTTGCATTGGGATGGTGGTCTCGAGAGACCACCGGGTCGAGTGTTTCGGCGATGCGATCTCCCCACAGCCCGAAACACGCACTCTTCACGTCTTCTGACATCCGAATCTTGCCACTTGCCTTGAGTGTTGAATTCCGTACCTACTTAAACAACCGCAGCACAATATATAGGGTGGTCGGCATGTACAGGCAAAGGCTCTTGATGTTGGTCATCCTCCTGGGCGTTGTTCTTGGCCTAGGCATATTTTTCATTTGGCGCCCCGGCGCGGAGAGCATGAAGAACGAGGACGGCCTCATACCCCTCCCCCAGCCGATGTTGCGGGGCACCATTTCCGTTGAGGAGGCCATCTCGTCGAGGCGCTCAAGGAGGGACTTCAAGCCGGATCCCCTCGCTGCTTCGCAGGTGGCCCAGCTTCTTTGGGCCGGCCAGGGCATCACCGGAGAAGGATGGAAGAGGGCAGCACCCTCGGCAGGCGCCACCTATCCGGCCCGCCTCTTTCTCATCGTTGGGGAAAATGGGGTAGAAGGCATGGGGGCAGGCGTCTACGAGTACCTCCCCAACGAACATGCCCTGAGGACTTCCTTTCTCGGCGACGTAAGGGACGAACTGGCGCAGGCGGCGCTTGCCCAGGGCTTCATAGCCGAGGCGCCGATCAGCATTGTGATAGCTATGGATTACTCTAGAACCACAAAGGTCTACGGGCAGAGGGGCGTAAGATACGTAGACATGGAGGCAGGGCATATAGGCGAGAATCTCTACCTCCAGGCCGAGTCCCTCAGGCTTGGCACCGTCATCGTTGGAGCCTTCGACGACGACGAGGTTTCCTCGGTGCTTCGCCTGCCCCGGGAGCTCTCTCCGGTGGCGATAATGCCGTTCGGCCGCCCCCGGTAGCGGTGCCTTCGACGATCTTGTTCGGCCAGACACCCCGAGGACCCCGAGAAAACGGGCTTGAGTCCGGGGTAGGCGCTTGATGTCCCTCCTACAATCGATACATCACCGTATCACGTACGCGCGGTGCACGGGCTTGCGACCGCGTATAGCGTATGACGCACCAGGCTAGGTTCACATCCACCTCTATCCTACTCGAATCCATGGCCACGCGACTGAAGCTACCTCCGCTTGCCTTGGCAGACAGGTTCTCTTGTGCTTGTTCGTGCTTGCGATTCCGTACTGGAGCCTTGAGGACGGAGGGATCGGGATGCTGTACGTGCGATGCGTGGCCCGTTCCATGCCTTACAGGCTGATGAGATCAAATCCCCTTGAAACCGCCTAGGAAACGGAAACGAATTGGTAGCTGGTGGGGATTCCCAAGTCTTCGTGAGCCCATCTAGCAGTGACGTGCTCCGTAGAGCTTAGGAGTTGAACCCATACAGGCTTGAACCCCGACCGGCCCATATGCCCTCTTAGATGGAATGAGATCTTCCACTCCGCGAGTTGATGAGAAAGCCTCATGAGATGAAAGTTGGCGATTCGCTCAACCTACAGGGAATGGCTTTTCCTCTTCTTCGAATCATCTCGGTCTTTCAAATCTGCCCGCGGGTTTTTGAAGCTGGGTAAGGGTTCGGGGAGCTTCCCGGCATCCCAGAGACGGCGGTGCGGACGGGCCGCGGCTTCCCACCAGTCCGGACTTAGCCCGTCCGCCGGCCCGAAGTTGGGGGCATTGTGGGCCGGAGACGCGGGTACACCCCCTTCAGGGGCCATTCGAGCTCGCAACCGGCATATCTGAGCCTGGCAAGGGTGGTTTCGTATGGGTCCACGACTTCCTCCTCCAAATTGTAGCCCAGAGCGGGCTCTATCTCCGCCAACCTCTCGAGCAGAGCCTGCCTTTCCTGCCAGCTGGTGACCCTTGGGTCGGCCGTCATGGCGGCTATGTGAAAGCTGACGCCCGAGTTAAGCAGGGCCTTGATCGCTCTAAACGGAAGGTCGAAGCTCTCGGGCCTTGCCCCCGTCTTTCTTGGGAAGGCTTCTGGCGTCCCAGCTTTCAGCGAGATTCTCACATGCAGCTTCTTGAACTCTTCGATGGAC
>CAZJVP010000036.1:0-52412 GCA_964549615.1 uncultured Thermococci archaeon
CACGGCGACACCATGGTGCCGCTGCCGCGACTGTGCACGGTTGGCGGCGTCCCGCTGTCGCAGCTCCTGGGTCAGGACAGGATCGAAGCGATCGTACGCCGGACGAGGCTGGCCGGCGGGGAGATCGTCGACCTGCTGAAGACGGGCAGCGCGTTCTACTCGCCGGCGGCCGCATCGATCGAGATGGCTGAGTCCTACCTGAGGGACAAGAAGCGGATCCTCCCCTGTGCGGCCTATCTGGAAGGGGAGTACGGGATCAGCGGATACTTCATGGGGGTGCCGGTTGTCATCGGCTCAGGAGGCGTGGAGAAGGTCATTGAGATTGAACTCACAGCGGAGGAGGAGCAAGCGTTCCGGCGATCGTTCGAACACGTAAAGGCGCTGGTCGATGCACTGGATATCTAGACGTTCTACATGCCGCGCCGTCTCCCGAGCCCAGCGAAGTCTAGAACCGAGGCGGAGCAATCCCCACTCCCCCGCTCAGGTCGGCGGTTGTTCTAGCTCCAGCATGGTAGACATCGCGGGCTTGGGCTGATCCTCCTCGGTCACAAGTCCCCAGTCCTTGCTGTTCTCGTCTAGGTAGTAGTCCCTCCAAACCCACCAGCACCAGCCAGCCAGGCCTTCGTCAAGGCATGCACGATCCAACGTCTTCAGGTATGCGGCGCGCCTGGCCTCCAGGGCCTCGGGCCCCTCGTTGGGGTAGAGCTGCTTGACGGGTATGCCGGTCTCCCAGAACATGACCGGCTTCTGGTACTTCGCCCTGGACCTTAGGGCATCGAGGCTTCGCATGACGACCTTGGAGGCATCATCCGCTTCCTCGGGTCCGGCGGGGTAGTCGCCGCCGAAGTAGATGTCAACTGAGCCGACGCCCCAGGTCTCCTCCCGGTGGTAACCGTACCTCCAGATATCGACCCTCTGTCCGATGATCGCCCTAGGGTTGCCGCGCCTTATCGCCCCGGTTATCTGCTCGGCCACTTTCTGGTAGACCATGTTGTGCCACTCGTTAAAGTCGTTCCACTTCTTGGCGGTGTAGGGCAGGATCGGCAGGCCGTGGTAGTGGCTGGTGTGGATTCTACCCACCGTATCCGCCACCCATGAGTCGACGGGAAAGAGCACATCTTCCCATGCCGAGTTGCTCTCTCCCCATCTTCGATTCCAGTAACCCAGATCCGTGGCCCGGTCCTGGAGAAAGCTGCGCCATGCCTTCAGGTTCAACGGATCGTCCCAGGACCAGGTGTTCATGTTGAGGTGTTGCCAGTCCAAGGGGTCGTAGATGATCTTCTCAAATCTGCGGGTGATCCTGGCGATGCGCTCGTGGAACTCGACAAAGCACTTCCAGACAAACGTTTCCTCCTCGACCATCCCCGGGTAATCGTAGAGCAGGTATCCGGAGAACGGTGCGTGCTTCACGCCGCCCGCGTCGACGTACTCCTCATATGGCTTGGCTTCGACGCCCTCCGGGATCCGCGAGATTCCGAACCAGAGGATCGTGTAAAGCCCGTTCGTCTGGGCCTCGGTGAGCAGCTCGATCAGCTTTTTCTCGTTCTCGTCGCTGAGCCTCTTGGTGCTTCGGTTCTGGTCGACGATGGGCATGAACGAGCCCCAGTTGACCTGGATCGCCACCGCGTTGAAGCCTTGGTCCCTCATCGTCCTGAAGTCTTCCCTCAGCTTAGCAAGGTCCAGTTCCTCCCAGAAGTACTGGTGGAAGGCATGGGGTTGGAAGTACATGGCGCCACGGATGAACACGGTTCGGTTTCCGTCGATCAGCCGATCGCCCTCGACGCGGAACGCTCCCTGCTGCGCCTTATGCATGAGCAGAAATGTGGACGCCATAAGTCCGGCCGCCGCTGCGGCTAACCCCAGTATCAGCACCGTCCTCAACTGCAGGGTCTCAGGCCGAATCCCTCGGATCGGTTGAGAATTAGAAGCTTTCTTCCCGGCTTCCTCTGGCCTATCGCCTTGCTTCAGCGTCGTTGGCGCCGCAGGCCGCCCACGGCAACGGCCACCAAGAGGATCGCGAGGATGCCGATGATGGCCCAGATGAGCTTGCCCTCCAGGATGCTGGGCTGGACCGTGAACCTGATCTCGTTGCTCTTGCCGCCCAGGTGGTTGGAATCCCCGTTCCAGCTCGCCCACACCACCCAGTCGCCCGGTTCCGGCGGTCGGAAGCTGTCCGAAAAACGGCCATCGTCGTCTGTGGCGACCGTCCTTTCCGCGCTCGTGATGCCCTGCTTAACGTAGCTCAGCGTGACGTTGGCGTCGGCGTGCGCAGGGAGCACGAAACCGTGCAGCTCAACCATCTGTCCCTGCTGGATTTGATCTCTGGCGATCGCCAATGAGAGGTTCGAGGCCTCTCTCTGCGACTGTAGCAAGACTGGGTCCTGCTCCAGAACGGCGAAGTACTTGACGATCGTCAGGGGCCTGTATCCGTCCTTTGAGACGTTGAGCTGGATCGAGTACGAACCAGCCTGCTTTGCCGTCACGTTGCAGGGCAGGGTTATCTGGCGCTTCGATCCGTCGGGAAGGTTGAGCCATGCACTTATGGCCGGGCCTTGGACATCGCAGTCGTAGGCAAGGTAGACCTTTTCGTTCTTGATGAAGACCGAGGCCCTTTTCGAGGCCGAAGGGTCCCTGGAAAGGATGATCTCAAAGGCCATGTCCTCCGGGGCTCCCTCGATCTGGAAGGTGGCCTCGGCTTGGCAGACGACGAACCTCCCCTCGATGAGGCTGGCTTGCACCACATACGGGCCTGAGTAGTACCTCTGATCCACGGGCAGGAGGAAGAGTTGAATGCTCTTTGACTCGCCTCCTGCCAGGGAGAGGTCATGGCTGACCAGGGTCGGTGCCACCTTGGATCGCTGGTCCCTGAGCAGCACATCCAGCGACAGGTTGGTGGGCTGCCCCTTTGTGTTCGTGACGTGTGCGGTTACATCGATCACATCCCCTGGGCGGTAGACGGGCTGGCTCACGTTGAGGGCCAGGTCATGGGCCTGCGCAGCCGTGAGCCAGGCTGCCGCTGTGAATGCCATGGCCATGAACAGCCGGGCCGATCGCACCTCACCACCACCTCGGGCAGAAAGTCGGATCCCCCAAGAGGGCATAGAATATGTCTCCCCTCAGCGTTGTGCTGAAGTTCCAGACGTCCTCATCGTAGTCCTCGTTGCGGGCCTGAAGGTAGGCCTCGCCTATGCTCTTGCCCTCCAGGTAGACGGCCCGTAGTATGTCGTCGAACATGCGGTGCCAGTACGAGACGTCCGTTGCACCCATGTACGCCATCGCCCCCCTCCTGATGTGCTGCACCGAGAGGACCATGCCCGGCTCGCCCAGGGTCACTTCAACGTTGTATGCGCCGGTGAGGCATGCTAGGTCGAGCACCACCACTGGCTCCAGGTAAACCTCCTGCCAGCAAAGATATCCGGAGTCGATAACCCCCTCGAAGAACCGCATGAGACCGTGGTCAACGAAGATTATCAGCCCGCAATCATCGTAGAGGGAGCGGATGGTCATCCGGTTTCCGTCGACCTCGGCGTGTCCCGAGTAGAACCAGACGTTGTTGAACTGGCGCTCGACCTCCGGGGTCCAGTAAGTGGCCCTAGCATAGTTCTCCAGGACAGCCTCGTCTTTGGGCCCCAGTATGGTTTCCACCTGATGATCCTCCCTTACCATCACAAGCGCGTCCCTGCTTTTGTCAATGCGGTCGTAGAAGAGATCCCTCGCCACATACGCCGACACATCGGAGGCGGTCACCCCGTATATCCTTCCGGTCGCGATGTCTTGGTGGGCGAGGTTGTGCGTGCTGCCGTAGAATCTTCCGTCCACCTCCAACCACAGGGGCCCGCTATCGGCTGAGACCTCTATCCTCGCTATGCGGCGCAAGGATCGCGAGGGGATGTTGTAAACGCATACATACCACCAGCCTTCGTCAGACCTCTCGTACCACGCCACGTTATCCCCCCATATGGACGGCAGAACCTGGTCGGCCGGCTCGCTTGTGAGCCTCTCCGGCCTGGAGGTCGCGGGGTCAAACAACCAGATGTCCCAGTTACCATTGCTGTTGTCCTGCCACACTACCCGGCCCTCGTAGATGCGGGGGTACATCTGGTCGCCGGCCCCTGCGGCAACTATGAGCTCGCTGCTGGTGATCTCGCCGTTTTCGTCCATCACGGCCATGCGGACGTCCCAGTGGCCGTTCCTGTTGTCCATGTAGACTATCTTGTTTCCCCATATGGAGGGGCGTTCCTGGTTGTAGTCGTCGCGGGTGACGTGGCGATATTGATGTGTGTTCAGATCGTACTTCATGATGTCCGTGTGGTCTCCGAATGGCTGTTGGTAGACCACGGTTGTCCCCCATATTGCAGGCCATTCTTGGTTTTCGGGCGAGGAGGTCAGCTGCGTGGTGGTCCTGGCGAGGGCGTCGTAGGCGTATATGTCCCAATTGCCGTTTCTTGCGTCCTGCCAGACTATGACCGTGCCGTAAACAGCCGGCCTGCACGAGCCAATCAAATACCGTCCCGTCTCGTTGGCCCCGGTGAGCTGGTAAGTCCTACCCGTCAAAAGATCCTGATACCAGATATCCCCCCAGGTGTTCTCATCCGTCCATGCGAGTATCCGGTCCGAGCATGCCGGGTTGAACTGGACGCGCAGATTGTTTGTCACGTACTCCTCGCGGTCGCCCGACAGGGTGTTGCGCACAATGTCGACGTCGATGTAACGGGCGCCCTGGTAGAAGATGTTGTCGCCCCAAATGGCCGGTGCGTAGGGCAGGTTGGCCCTGGCAATGGGGATGACCTCGGGCGAGGCGACGATCGTCAGGTAGCGGACCGGGCCCCCCAGCGGCAGGGACTCCATCGCCTGATCGACGAAGACGTCTATGTCGGGGTAGGAGTGAGAGGTCGTGCTGATTATGACCTCCTTCTTGGCAGCCGCCAGGAAGGGCGCCACGAGCGAATGCTTAGCAAAGAGGTATGTCACGTTGGAGGCCTTGTCGGTCACGTAGTTGGATCGCCGGTATGACCACAAGTCCAGTGGGTTGACCAGTATGACGCCCTTGGCGCCGGTGGCTATGCCGTAGTGCCTTCGAAGCTCATCCAACGTGAACCTCTGGAGCACCCTCGCGTTCACGGCGTCCAGGGCGCTCAGTTCGCCGGCGCTGAACTGTCCGACGAGATAGACGCTCTTGTGGTCCAGTTCACGCACGTCGTAGTGCCCCTGGAAGAGGATGGGCGCGTTCAGAAGCGAGGCATAGACCGATGCCATGAGTCCGGTGGCGTATTCATCCTGGGAGACAACGTACACATCGATCTTGCTCCAATACTCGTTTCGCAGCTGCCTTTCCTCATCCTTGGTGAAGATGTCGTCCATGGGCATGACCCCATATCCCCCGGATTCGAGAAGCCTCGGAGATATCCCCCACCTTCCCGCAAGCGCCCTGCTGAAGCCGCTCACCTCCATGGGCGAGAGGCCGAGAATGATCATGCTGTCGCTCATGCTTGGGGCCGCTGCCCTCCATACCCTGATCTGCGTTTCGGACAGTCCCGGCCCGACCGGGGGCGGCGCGACCATCAGCCTGATGAGGTCAGCAGGCGGGGTGCCGAGGATGGTGACCCTTAAGCCAAGCCTGTTGCGGCCGTACGAGGCGTACTGCTGCAGGAAGCTGATGACGGAGTCTGCATCGAAAGCCGTCTCGTTTTCCTGGTGGTAGATCAGGACCGGGAAATTGTAGGTGGTTCCGACCTCAACGGGCTCGGTTGGGTGCATCTCCTTCCATACGGCAATCGGCACCAGGGACAAGACCGCCCTCCAGTCCAGGTCGGAGATCACGAAGACCTCCCGGTCTCTGTAGGAAGACATGTTCTTGACATTCTCCCTTCCTAGCGCCTCGACGGTGAAGCTCCTCTCCGTCGTCGTCGCGTGGTCGTCGTCAACGCTGTATGCCTCTGCATAGTACCTTACCGTGTAGCCTGCGGCCCAGGGCCCCCTGACTATGCTCAGGGTCGTCGAGTCTGAGACCTCGGCCACCTTGTGCCCGTTCAGGTATATGCGCAGTAGCCTGACGCCGTAGGGATAGGAGGCCGTGGCGGTGAAGGTGATCTCATCCGTCTCAGTTGGCTCTGTGGGATATATCCTCATCTCAAGCCTCAGCGGCGCGGAGTAGTAGGAACGGACCGTGAAGTTGTATACCGGGGTGAGGTTCGTGTTGCCGGCCCTGTCCGATGCGGCCGCGGCATAGTGAACGGTGCTCCTACGGGGATAGGGCCCACCGGTGTAGTCGCACGTGGTCGAGTTGTGGCAGGTCTTCACGGCCATACCGTTGACGTATATGACGATGTAACTGATCCCGCTCGAGTCTGAGGCCACTGCACGGAAGGTCACGGTGTCCCGCTCGGAGGGGCTGAACTCGCCAATACGGGTTGGGAGGCAGTACACCCTGATGCTGGGGGGAGTGGAATCGGTCGGCGCGACGTTGATCGATGCGTCGACTGCATTGTTGGTCTCGTCGGTCTCGACGACCTCCGCCTCCGCATCCACCATGAAGGAGATGACGTAGAGTCCCGGGGCCGAGGGGGTCCAGGGCACGAAGAGCTGGCTGGACTCATCCAGCCTTCCCCCAGCGGGTATGGGCGGTATCCTGACCGATCCTATCTCGGAGCCGTTTGCCAGGAAAAGGCCGCTGCACTCCGGCGAGGCTACCTCGCCGAGGTTGGCTAGGACTGGCCTCAACGCGGCCGTCCTTCCTGCGGTGATGAGTTCGGGCGACCATAGGATGCCCGTCGCACAGAGATCCGCGCGCCCCTTTGGCACCACCTTGACGATCATGGGGAGCAGGTTGTTATTCTCATCGGCTTCGTCCACCAGGCCGGTGTAGTCGGCCACGAAGGCAAGCGAGTACGTCCCCTGGAGCCCTGGGGTCCAGTTAAATCTTAGGGCTGCCTCCTGGCCAGGTTGCAGGTCCGGCACAAGGAACGTGAGCGCAAGTGAGCCGTTGACGAGGAGCCCCCCCTTGGTGACCAGCCCGGGGCTGCTACCGCCGACGTTCTTGGCGCGGACTTCGATTGAGACCTCTTCCTGTGCTGCAGGCGTTTGGGGGTTGAGGGTGGCGGCCGTGATGGTAAGATCGGGCTTACCTAGGACCTTGACCTGGGTGGTGAGGGCGTTGTTTGCCTCGTTGCTCTCCTGGACCTCCTGCTTCCAATCAGCGTAGAAGGAAAGATCCTGCCAGCCCTCGAGTCCCGGCCGCCACTTCGCCGAGATCGTTGTCTCCCTGCCAGGGTCAAGCGGGCTTATTGAAACGTCCGCCGAAAAGCTTCCGGAGACCAACCTTCCCGCGCAGGCCTTCGAAGCCCCGTTGCCCAGGTTGCGTATGGTGACGATTACGGTAGCGTCCCGTCCGACCGTCGGGGTCTCCGGGATCACCGAGATCGAGACGGGGGAAAGGTCGGCGATCTGCAGCGCTCCAACCGTCATGACGTAGACGTGCCATTCGGTTGGTCCCTCCTTCTTGGCCATGCCGCCGACCTGCCAGATCTGGTAGGAGGGCCAGATGCGCCACTGTCCGGCCTTGTCCGGGGAAAATGAGCTTGAGAACGCGACGCTTTGGCCCGGCGTTATTGTCTGGCCGCTGGCCGTGAAGCCGAAGGATCTATCGAGGCCGTCCGGGTCCCTCACGGCCGCGAAGACTCCCTTCTCCGCGAACGTGATGGCATACTGGTCGAAGTCCCTGAGCTTGAAGTCGACGCTGATCGTATCCCCGACCTTGGGATCGATGGGTCCCTGAATAAGCAAGTCGGTCAGCTGAAGGGAATCGGCTACGTCCGGCCCCTTGTACTCAAAAAGCACTGCGGCAAGAGCTTGCGGAAGGCAGACCGCGAGGGAGAACGTTGCGACGAGGATGAAGTAGATGAGGCGCAAGCGGAGCACTCCTAGCGACCAAGATCGAGCCCGGGACCCATTTTAAGACTTCCGTAGTTTGCTGCCGCGCCGTGGGGGCTTCCGCAAGCCGCCGCCGTGAAACTGCGGCAGATACCTTGAGCTGGCCAGGAGAAGTTCGTCAAGCATCGATTCAGCGTCCTCGACGGATCCGATCATGGGGTCCAGCAGCAAGGCCTGCAGGGCCAATTGCCTGTCGCCGTTTAGGGCGGCCCGGGCCGTAAGCTCTTGCTGGATTATGCGGTGGTGGGTTATGGCTGCAAGGGGGTCTGGCAGGTTTCCGACGTGTATGCCGCGCATGCCGTGCGAGCCGACCAAAGCATGGGTCTCGATGATGGCCCCTCGCGGGAGGTTGGGGACGAAGCCGTCGTTGGGGATGTTGACGACGAACTCGTCGTTGCGGTTGTCCACGATCGACTCTATGATGCGGATCACCTCTTCGCCCGATGGAGCGGTGAGATCGCCAAGCGGCAGGGATCCCTCGGCCTGAGCCAGCAGCATCTTGGTGCGCTCCCTCTTGTCCTCCATCATCCGGTCTATCTCCCGGAGCCTTAGGCCGTACTTGGCGCCCTTCTCAGTTCGGTCCGTTAGGAAGTAGGGGAAGAACTCGGCTATGTGCCTGTCGCCGGGCGAGGGGAAGTAACCGAAGATTCGGAATAGCTTGGAGCTGATGGGCCAGCCGGGGAGATCAGTTGTCCTAAGCATCTCGCGCAGCCGCGGGTAGCAATCCTTGCCGGAGATCCCCATGTCCAAGATCCAGGTCAGGTGGTTGACGCCTGCGGCCAGGTAGGTCATCTTGTCCGGCGTCGTGCCGAGGAAGCTTGCGATTGCCCTCACCGTCCCGCGTATGCCGTGGCAGAGGCCCGCCATCTTGATCCCCGTCGTCTCCCGCACAGCTATGGAGAGGCAGGTGAGCGGGTTGGAGTAGTTGAAGAGCCAGGCGTCGGGGCAGATCTTCTCCATGTCCTTTGCGATCTCGACCATTGCCGGGATCGTCCTTAATGCCCTGATCAAGCCTCCCGGCCCAACCGTGTCGCCGACGGTCTGGTATACGCCGTACTTCATGGGGATGTCTATGTCGCTCTTGCAGATGCCCAGTCCTCCGACTAGGATGGTGGTGATGACGAAGTCGGCGGACTCGAGGGCGGCCTTCCTGTCCGTGGTCGATTCGATCTCGAGATCGGCCTTCCTTTCCCGCACCATGCGCTTGGCCAGCTTTGCGGAGATCTTGAGACTCTCCGGATCGAGGTCCATCAGGGTGATCTTGCTGCCGGAAAGGCTGGGCGAGTTCATGGCATCGCGGAGTATGCCGGGGGTGAAGTGGCTGCCAGCTCCGATGATCGTTATCGTGGGCGTTGAGATGCCTCCTGGGCCAGTCGTCGGGCCCGCGCGGAGCTTAAGACTATTACGCGACTGCGAAGGAGAATGCCCTACGGCTCGAAGTCCTCGGCGAGCTTTGAAACGAGCTCCATCTTCCTTATGTCTGCCGTGGGGGGAAGCTCGTCCGAAACTCCGAGGATGAGGTTGGGCGAGAAGGCCTCAAGGACCCTTAGGGCAAAGTCCCTTGTCTGCTTGTCCGTATATACAGGTATGAACATGACGGCGGGTATGCCGTCCAGAAGGATCTTGTCGCCCATCGCCCGCCTCAGCTCGTCGATCTCCACATCCCCCTGGGGCTTGGGGGTGGCGGCCTCGATGCCATCGAACTCCAGTTGGCTCAGGAGGGGCAGAAGGGGCTTCATGGCCCCATCGATGTGGATGTGGCAGAACTTGCCGACTCGGTGGAGTTGTTTGACCCTGCGCTCGTAGTACGGGACGAGGTATCTCTGGAAGAATTTGGGCGAGGCCAGGTTTGCGTCTATGTTCTCCCCGAAGTTCAGGATCTTCAGCGGGCATCTCACCAGGACCTCGTACATCCCGTCGTCCCACTCCGCGATCGAATCCATGAAGCCCTCGATCTCGGCTTGATGGCGGTGGAGCTGTATGAAGAAGTTCCTGGCGCCCATGTACTCGACGATCATCTTCTGGAATGGTGACCGGGAGTAGAAGCTCTGGACTACGCCCCTGTCTCCGAAGGCTGCCTCGGCCTTGGAGTATGCCTCGTCGTCGAACTGGAACTCGGTGTGCTTGAGCACGTATTCCATGACCTTGCAGTCCTGGGGCGTCTTTAGGGGAAACTCGGTCGGATACCCGCCCCTGGTCTTGGACCTCAGTTTGCCCACGGGTGTCTCGGTGATGGTGATGCGCTCGCCCCCCTCGTCAAAGTGGACGTGCTTGATGCCGGCATCCGGGTCAATCCTCGTTCTGAACAGGCCGATGTCGAGGACCTCGCCCGGATACCTGGGCGATGCGCGAAGGAGGTCGTAGACCTGCAGGACGGTCTTCCCGCGGTACTCCGCAGGCACCTCGGGATAGGGCAACTCCCCCTGCCTTATTTCCTCGGGCCGCTTGTTCACTTGGTTTCCGGTGTACCAGTAACGTATCCTCGGCTGCCAGACGATCCGGTCGATCTTCTTCCTCTGGAACGTCCTCATGATCAATTCACGGAAGTTCATGGTCTCGGACCTTCTAAGCCATGCGGCGGGAAAACGCTTGCCACCTGAGTCGGGAGGGCGCGCGCCGCGAATGGTGCAAGAGGAGAAGCTATGCCATCCCCCTGGACTCGAAGTACTCGAAGCTGATTTTGACGCTTTCCAGCGGAGGCCTCTTGCAGGTGTCTTGCTCGACGATGTACCACTGGGTGCCGACCTCTTCGCAGGCCCTAAAGATCGGCTCGAAGTCGATTATGCCGCGGCCGACCTCGGTGAAGAAGTGGTTCTTGTCCATGTCTTTTATGTGGACCAGGGGGACCCTGCCAGGGTACTTGCGAATGTACGTTGCCGGGTCCACGCCTGCGTGCTGGGCCCACATGACGTCGATTTCGGCCATCACGTTCTGGGGATCGGTTCCTTCCAGGAGCCAGTCCATGATGTACTTGCCTTTGATCGTCGTAAACTCCTGGGAGTGGTTGTGGTAGTACAGTTGGATTCCGTTCTTCTTCAGCTCCGCGCCAACCGAGTTGGCGTATTCGACCATCGCGCGACATCCTGCCTCGTCCGTTGGAAGCTTTCCGTCCGGCAGACAGGGACCCCAGACCGCCTTGCACCCCAGCTCCTTGTTGAACTTGACCAGCTTCTTCAGGTCCCTCTCGCCCATGTGGTTTCCGGCAAGCTTGAGGCCAAGATCGGCAAGTAGGTCTCTCACCTCCCTGGGCGCCAGCGAGTAAGTCCCTGCGAGTTCCACTCCAGCATATCCGATCTCGGCCACCTTCTGCAGGGTGCCGGCAAAGTCCTTTGCGCAAAGCTCTCGCAGAGTGTACATCTGAAGGCCAACGGGGATCTTCTTCATCATGCTGCCTCCATTGCGTCTTGCGACCAGCGAAGGCCCCGCGGTCGGCTCGCGCTCGAGCCGCAGGATCTTCGGCCCCATGAGCGACGAGGGGTTTGATAATGTATCTTACGTTGCAGGGGGACGTTCCAAGCGATCGTCTGGGCAGTGCGGCAACCCGCCTCCCGAGCGCCATTGTCTTCATCCGTTCCCCCCGGCCTCCGGTGGGAATCTTTATATGAGGAAGACCGCCAAAGCTGCGTGGGTTTTCCCCATGGTCTGTGGATACGTGTTCATCAACACCGAATTGGGAACAGCCGCAAGCGTAGCCGAGAAAGTCGGGAAGATAAAGGGAATCGAGACCGCGTGCGCCGTGACGGGGGACGTCGACGTGATTGCCCACTTCAACGTCAAGGAAGTGTCGGACATCGCCACGGTCGTGGCCGACAAGGTGCACGCCGTAGAGGGGGTGCTGGCAACCCAGACCCTGATCTGCGTCTCGTGCCACGGCGAGAAGTGCAAAGTCTGCTAGCCCTTTTCCTCTCGAGGAGTGTGGCTGATCCAATCAGCCCCGCCAGCTTGCCCCGGAATCTTGACGCTGGGAGCTCTGCTGTGGTCCTTGTGTGGGGCCGACCAGGCGAGGGCGGGTTCCGGCTCAGATGCTAGTGTCTTGATATGAAGTCCTTCACCCAAGCGGCCTGGGCTTGGTGGCCGTCGATGAGAACGGTGCCCAAGATGGAGTAGCCGGAGATCGTGCCTGCCTTCAGATGGGTCAGGACCTTCTTCCACTGTTGGGCCAAAAGATGCATCGACACCGGCGACGCGGTCGGGTAGTCGCGCAGATAGCACCCCATGATGATGGGCTTGTCGGGGAAGATCTCCCTGCAGCGGCGAAGGCCCTCATCCAGCTTGGGCAGGTCCTGAGCCCTCCAGATCCAAAGGTTGACGACATCGATGTAGGGAGAGTAGGGCATCCAGAATTCATGATCGAGTTCATGTGTGTAGACCACGCACCAGAGCTTGAGGTTCCCGTTCCGGCTCTTGAGCGCGCGGTAGATCCCGGCATAGTCCGAGGGAGCGTAGTTCTCCCTCGTGATAAGGCCCTTCATGTCGTCGTGGATGGCACCGGTTATGTTGGGGTATCTCACGGATAGTTCGCTGACCGTGCGTGCCTCCTCCCTGACCGATTGCGGCGAAGAGTCCACCCAATTGGCGGTTCCGCCGTCCTCGGTGCGGCGCCATTTCCACTTCGAGATGTCGCACACTATCTCCTTCAGGTGCGCCATCTTTCGCATGGCAAGATCGTCGTTAGGGTGGAACATGTAGCAGGCCCTCTCAAGCCCGAAGTACTCAGCGCCCTCGCCCACGCCGAATATCGAGGGATAGACGCCCGGGTCCAGTCCCTGTCCTTCCCAGACCCAGCCGAAGTCCTTCATGATTCCCAATTGCCCTGAGCCTCCTGTCCACGACGCTACTCAAGGATATGCATATGTGTTTCCGTGAAGTGCAGCAGCGCGAGCTGGAACCTGACGGCGCGCAACCCAACGCTGATGGTCCGCAGGAAGCTCTACCGCGCCGTCGCGACCACGAGGGCAGCCTAGGTGTTCGTCTTGATCATGAGGGAGGCAGCCGGGATCATCGGCATCTCTTTGGTCGTGGGGCTCCTTGTGGTCGGGCTGGTGCCCAGAAGGGGGCCAGAGACGGATGTCAGTATGGTCTCCTCGACGTGTCCGGAGAGGTTCGAGAGATCGGTCGGGTCCAGCCCTGCGCTTTCCTTGGGCCTCGTCGCCAACCGTGACATGGTGCAGATGAAGCTCGCCTTTTCCGCGATGGTCGAGGCAAATCCGAAGGCCTGGCTGAGCGAGGCGGGGGCATGGGTCTACGAAGACGATCTTGGGGAAGGCGCCACTGGGCTCATTCCGATTGACCTCTGGCTGGAGCAGGCCGCCGTCCGAGGTTTGCAATCTGTCCCGCGGAAAGCGAGCGCGATCGTGAACAACACCGACTACGATGCCTACCTTTATGACTTTAGGGACGTGTCGGGCGCTGGGCCGTGCATGGACGTCTTTGCCTTGCTCTTCAGGGACGGAAATCCCAGCAAGGCGTATTGGGGATATGCGGATTTCTTCGTTGAGCGCGGCTCCACGATCGAATCCGTGAAGTTGGAGTGTGGGGACAGCTCGGAGCTTTACACGGCCAACCCCAAGGGCCATGAGCGTTCCATCAAGGATCTGCCGCCAAAGGGTCTTTTCGCCATTGGGCCCCTGTCGGAGGATGAGGAGGTCTTCGTGTCGATGGCTCTCAGGGGCCATCTTGTGCCGCCAGCCAGAAGCTGGCTTTGAGCCTGCCGGGCGGAGGTGGACGGCCTGGCCGAGGAGATTTGGATCCTCTCAGCTCTGTAGCTGCCGGATTCCCCATCACTGTGTTTCTGCTCCTTCATGCGTTCCAGACAAAGCAGATATATGGCAACGCGGCTAGCGGCAATCGTGGATGGCCGATTCTGAAGACGCCACTCGACCATACGAGGAAGCCAAGTGCCCAAACTGTGGCCGCGCCATCGAGGAGGAGCAGCTGTTTTGCTCCGCGGAATGCGAGCGGGCGTGGATGAAGCGGGAGCTAGCAAAGGCGGAGTTTGAAGGGATATTCTTCTGTCCGAGGTGCGGTTCGACCAAGATGACGGTCGTGCTACCTGGGCTGATCTCGACCTGGAGGTGCAAGGAATGCGGCTACCAGGGCGGGCTGGCGGTCAAGGACGGCGAGATCCGGAACGCGATCCATAGGAAGTTCGAGGAGGCACGGGGGAAGAAGAAGGGCTCGGCCTAGTGCGACTCCTCGACGGGGCAACCACTACCGGCGATTCCCATCTTTCATCTCTTGATCTTGTGCCCGTCCCCAGTCTCCATCCTCGAATGCCGGCCCCCGGGCTACCTTCTGATTCTGCCCTCCGCGCAGCGGGCCTTCATCCTCTCCTCGTCCAGGCAGGCAACGAAGAAGAAGAGCAACACGAGGGCCCCAGCGTAAACAGGGGTCAGATGCACCAGGTATCTCCGCCACAGAACGTACGCAATGGCGGAGAATACGGCAAGCCCCACTAGGAAGACCAACAGGAGCTGCATGGCAGTCTTCATGGTGGTCTCGGATGACTCCCTGCCGCGAGTTCTCTCCTCTTCGGACCGTTCAGGCATCCGCAGCCCCTCCTGGCGGGCCTCAAACTCGGTCACGACCGGCTTCCTCCCGATCATCAGACCAAGGAGGGTGAGCACGATGGCGACGGTCGGCACTGCGACGAGTGCAAAAATGCCGATGTCTACGGACATTCTCCACCCTCATGGGCAGCCAAGGTCTATGGCCAGCATCAGCCGGGTAAGACTACGACGGTGTAGAGGAGCATCCCGAACGCGACGAGCGCGAACGGGGACGCCCCGCGCAGCAGTCCCGCGCCTGCGCCGATGAGTGCGACCGCGGTGACGGACTCCGCGGCGAGATGGAAGCCCATACGAACAGGTTCGATCGTGAGCTCCGGCACCTGTCCGGCCGTGATGAAGAACGCCCACTCGGCGACCATGAGGACACCGGTCACGACCGCACGCCAGCCCCCGAACCTCACCCCGAGACCCCCTCGCGCCGGTCAACCGAACGGTCTCGTGCTGAGCGGCGCCGCTCTTCTACCTCACAGAATATCACGCCTTGCGCCGATTCGGGCCACTGCGCGGCGTCCGCTCCAGCGACGTGTTGGGCCGCCGATCATAACGATCCACTGCGCGTCACGGGCCTGATCTACGGAGTCTCAAGCCTATCCAGATGAACGCGATCGGGGCCAGTATCACTCCTGCGCCCGCGCCGATTGTGCCGAGAGCTTCAACGCGGAGGACAGTGCCCGCCACGATAAGCCAGTAGGCGATCCCCCCGCCAAAACCCACGACGGAAAGCGGACGCGGCCAACGGTTCGCCTGCAGAGCAAGGGCATTGATGACGAGAAGCCACGCTCCGATCGCGCCATGGGTGATCCATCCGTGTGGATCGAGGAGGACTAGGTACAGGTTGCCAGCCGTCGCAGCCCTGGTTGCTGCATCTCCCGTCATGTACGTTTCCGCCATGTGAGGAATGAGGGCAATCTCGCGCAGGTACTGAACCGCAGTGACAGAGTAGCCCAGCATGGCTATGGCTGTCGCCCAGCGGAGCCAGCCTTCGTGGACGGGTCGCAGGATGCGGGGTATGGCGATGACAACAGCGAGGCCGAGGATGGCACCAATGACGTTCGCGGAGTACTCAATCATGGCATACGTTGGCACTTCGGCGAATGACTCGAGGTAGGCGGCAGGATCGCCCCATGTCTGCTGCGCTAGGGGCATGAGCAGGAACGCTACTGCGGAGATGGGAAGCAGTACACCAGAAAGGATCGCGCATGTGCCGCCCAACTTCGTCAGGCTGCTGTTGACCATGTGATTCCTCCTGTCCTTGGGCGGGACGCGACCGCTTGGCAGTCTTCCGGCAGGACGGCGACGGGTCGGCCGCGGCCCAACGGCCTGGAGCTCAGCTGCCGGGCCAGCCAAATTCGCTTTCGGATTGGCCGCTTCTCCCCTGCTGGCCCGGTCAGCTGCAACGAGTTGATCATATCTTTCAATTTCCTCTCAGTGGGACTTAGGGGTCACTCGTCCATAGGGGTGAACCAGCCCCACATGTTCAGCAACCCTTTCAATTCCCCCTCAGTGGAACTTAGGGGTCACTCCGCGCTTCGGAAGTGCTCTGCCTTTTATAAAGCTACTGTGAAGATCGGGAAATCGGATCACCCTCTCCTAAGGTCTTCACGCCCTTGCGCAATGCAGCATATTCCCGGACATCCCGAATAGGCGCCATGCAGAACCATCTTTTGGGATCCGGCGTCGAGGAGATCAGGGCGTACGAGCAGGAGTTCCGCTACCCCTTCTATGGCTTCCGCCACGCCTATCCTCCCAGCACCTCGGCCATATGCAGGGACTGCTGGGCATGAACGGATACGATCGCGTCAGGGGCGAGATCTTCCTCGACTGGCCTCAGTTTGAGCCCATTCGACCCAGCCCAATCGAAGCCGGAATCGAGGTGCAGGTTGAGCTCCGGGAGGGGAAGGGTGAGATGCTGGGCGTGGAGGTCAGGGCACTGAAGGGCGAGGATCAGGTCGGCTTTTGCGGCTCCATATCCTGCGGGGAGTTCTCCCGCTCACCCGAAGTCTTCACCGACTCCCTCAGCGTAAAGGATGGTTATCAGGGCCGCGGCTTGGGCAAGCACATCCTCGGCCGCTCGCTGCAGGAGCCTCACAGGATAGAGTGCCGTAATGCCGCGATCAGCAACGATTGGAACGATCACCGTGCCCTTCTCCTTCATTCCAACTTCGACTGCCATGTCGTTGACTGGGCCTACTGCCTGAGTCGGCGCTGGCGGACCCGTTGCTCAACCGGCCTAGACGGGATTGCGGCACAGCCAGACGGGGCTTGACCATGCCGTTATGCCTTGGTATCTTAGGCGGAGATAATAGTACATGAATGGGGACGGGTCCCTGGGAGCACCCTCGATCCACAGGTTGCCGACATCGCGGTCGTCGGTGAAGGTGTAGAGGGTATGAACGTCCCTGATCTTGAAGCTGTGTAAGAGTTCGTTGTTGCAGATAATCTCGAGGGTTGCTGGCAGCATGCTCGTGCAGACCTCAATCCTGATCGTTCGGGCAGGCTCTTGTGCTTCGCCCACCTCCAGCGTCCCTCCCATGGGGGTTGACTCGACCCAGAAATCGAGGATCGGCCTTGTTGAGGTCGTGGCATAGCAGCGCCGCTTCATCAACGAGTCGAAGATCGCCTGCCTGGACAGTTCACGAGCATAGACGGCGGCAAGTCCCTGGTTGACCATCGAGTTGGCCGGATGGTGGTACGGACAAGGCAGGATCGAACATGGGCTGCCCGGCATGGTGTGGTGCGTGTCGCTTGAGCCTATCACGCCGTATCTGTACCCGAGCTTGAGGGCGTCCTGCAGGTAGGCTGGAGCGTCCGACTTGCCGCCCCTTAAGTAGAAATCGTCGTGCCTTGCCTCTGAGCTTCCCCACATGGAGAATACCTCGAGGACCGGCTCACGCGTGGGGTTGTAGTAGGGCAAAGTGAAGTTCCTGTACTTGGCCGCCCTTCCCGTGTGGTGGGGTATCGTCAGGTAGGGTTTTCCCTGGCGGTCCAGCCAGTCCCAGAGGACATCGAGGCCGACCTTGGGCGAGGTCCCCTTCATATCCTCCCTGTCAAGCCAGAAGTACCCTGCGTCCGCGTCGAGGTAATAGACGTTTATGTCCCCTCCGTGATCCTTGGAGTGAGAGGATTCGAAGCCCAGCAGGGCGACGAAGTCCCCAGGCCGGTTGTGCTCCTCCGCAAGGGCCTTGATCCTTTCCCACCTCTCCCGGTTGAGGCCCCGCAGATGGTCGGTCACCGCTGCAAAATCCAGATGCGTCACCTGCCTGGCATACCAGTAGGCGAATTCGGGTTCCTTGGCGATATCTTCATGGCACCTGCCCAGGACGGAGTGGACGTGGATGTCGCCCCAAAAGAGCCTTTCGGAGGGGTTCTCGATCACCTTGGTTGGATTGCTTCGCGGTGGCTTGCCCGGGGATCCCTCGACCTCGCCCTCGACGTAGAGGACGCCAGGCTTGGTGGAACGGAGTCCAGCGATCGTCTTGATGCCGCGGTCTGCGGGAGAGAACTTCAGCGTACTCGGAAGCTTGAGGCAGGGCTGCGATGGGTTGAGCTTCACGATTCCCCTGAAGCCCTCATCCGGCATGCCCGAGACGTTCAGCATGGTGATCTTGAGCCGGAAAGGCTCGTCGACCCCCACGATCGACGGGAGGGTCATGAGCAGGATTCTCGACTCTCCCGCGATCTTCTCCTTCTCCTGAGGAAAGAGATCAAGGTAGGATTTCATCGCTTCCACCGCCTTCCTGCATTCGATTGCTGGAAGCGTGATAAGGCTTTCCGCGTGCCCGATGGACCGGAGCAGAAGGCCGGTTGCCCTCACTTCAGAAGTCGACGGAGCCTCTTCCTCATATCGGATGCTTTCGCGCGCTCGTCACGGGCGAGATTCCGCAGCTCGTGTGGGTCCTCCTCCAGGTCATAGAGCTCGTCCTGGTCACCGTCGTGTTCGGCGAACTTGTACCGCCCGTCGAACAGCATGCGTGAATCAGCAAGTTCGCTCACCTGGCACTCCCGTGCGGCGTCCGCGTCCCCTTGGAGGATCGGAAGAAGGGACTGGCTCTCCAGGTCGCCGGGGCAGCCCAAGCCGGCCAAGTCCAGTATTGTGGGCGCGAGGTCTGAGAGCTGCACGAGCGCGTCGATCGGTCCCCTGTGCTTGATGCCCGGCCCCGCGATCAACAGCGGAATCCTCAGTGCCTGCTCGAAATACGTGGACTTGGCGAACATGCCGTGGTCGCCCATCATCTCGCCGTGGTCCGAGGTGTAGATGATGACCGTGTCGTCGTAGAGTCCCCGCATCTTCAGGATATCCACGAATCTTCCCATGTAGTCATCGATCAAGCTCACCATGCCCGAGTAGTGTACCATGGCGGAGGCGAGCCTCTCGGCGGTGAGGTCTCGGCTGTGCTCGTTCCGGCGGGCTCGGTAGACCTGCGGCTTGTCCTCCATCTCGTCCTGGATGGTTCGGCGCGTCGGCATATCACCGGGCCGGTATCTTGAGGAGTATTCCCTGGGGGCGTCCCACGGATTGTGCGGCCCCACGAAGCTCACGAAGTAGTGCCAAGGCGTTTCGTCGCTGACCCTTTCAAGGAAACGGCATGCGTTGCGCCCAATGAAGTCGTCGTGGTAGGCGTGGAGCGGAAGGACCGAATCACCGCTTGACCAGATCGGACGGCGGCTTTCGCAGTCGTCGTGGAAGATCTTTGCCAGTCCATTCTGAATGAGGTAGTGCGTGTATGGGCAAACGCCCTGCATTGCGTATCTTCCGGCACTCTGCTTTCCCTCCGTCTCCATGGGGTCGGTGAAGCCGAGGTGGTACATGATGGGCCGATCCCCGCGGATGCCCTCCCAGTGATCCCTCTTGTGAAGGTCGGTCTTGCCAACGCACCCGACCCGGTATCCCGCGGCCCTCAGGGCTTGATAGTAGGTCGGCACATCGATGGGGTAAAGGTCGCTGTTTGACAGCACCCCGACGGTGCTGCACTTGAGCCCGCTGGCAAGGGCGGACCGGCTTGGCGCGCATACCGGGGAGTCGCAAGACGCCATCCTGAAATACACGCCGCGACGGGCCAGCTCGTCGATGTTGGGCGTCCTGACCCAGTTCGCGCCGGAGCACCCCAGCCAGTCGGCCCTATGCTGGTCGGACATGACCAAAAGGACGTTGGGACCCTCGCTCCGCACGACCCCCTGCTTGTTGTGCATCCTCTTCATCCGGATCCTCCGTACCGTCGAGAACTGGAAACGCGCGCTCATTGACGGTTCCATATTAATGGCTGTTGCACGGCCGGGCGGCGATTTCCGACGGAAAACCTTTATTCCTGTCAGGTAGCGGGCAGCCTATGCGCGTGATGATAATCGGGGGAACCCGATTTCTTGGTAGGGCCATCGTAGATGGTCTCCTTGCGAGGCATCACGAGGTCATCGTGGCCCACAGGGGACGAACGCCCCTCAGGGCCAAGGGAGTCACAGAGGCGCTTGTGGACAAAGGCGACAGGAAGGCCTTCGGGGATCTGCTCTCAGGCGTGCGGTGCGATGCGGTGATCGACACGATCCTGAGCGCCGATGACCTCAGGTTCGCCATACCGATCCTGAGGGGGAGGATCAAGCACTTCATACACTGCGGATCGACCGGCGTCTACACGCCCATGAAATACATCCCGGCCAAGGAGGACGACCCATGCAATCCGCCTCCGGAGCTCGGCGGGTTTGGAACCAAGCTCGAACAAGACAACGTATTGATGGATGCATACCGGGAGCACGACTTCCCGGCGACATGCCTGCGGCCGACAAACATCTACGGCCCCGGCGACGTGCCGCTCGACATCTGGGGAGGACGCGACCCGAACCTGCACCGGCGCATCGCAAGAGGCGATGAGATAATCGTCCCCAACGACGGTAGGGCGCTCCTGCAGCCGGGATACGTTGAGGAGCTCGGCGAGGCATTCTGCCTCGCCCTCGGGAATGAAGAGTCCCTCGGCGAAATCTACAACATTTCAAGCGAGCGGTGCGTCACGCTGAATGAGTACCTGAGGATGATGATGGAGATAGTTGGATCCTCGTCCCACGTAACGCACATGCCCATGGAGGAGCTGATCGCAACGCACCGGGATTACTTCAAGTGGCCGGCGGGGCTTAAGTTCGTCTGCGAGCACATGTGCGTGGATATCCACAAGGCGATGGACCAGCTGGGCTTCTCGCCTGAGATCCCGCTGGACGAGGGGCTGCGGCGCAACTTCGAGTGGATGAGGGACGAAGGGATCGTTAGGTACTGAAATTGCCGGAGGAAAGCTAGACAGCGTCGGGGGACCTTCTCCCGTTGACGAGGACTTCCCTCAGCGTCTCCATGTTGAACTCGGTGTTCGCACAGCCGTTGCGCAGCAGCGGGACGGCCTGGTAGGGTATCGCTTTCCCGTACTGGCGGATGCCCATTTGTATCTCGTTCGGACAGGCCACGCCAACGACGCCGTTGTAGAGCCTCTTCGCAAGAACCTTTGGGATGCATGAGCCGCCGGGGAGTACGTAGACGTCGTATCCCTCCTCCTCGCCCATCCGAACGGCCTTGTTGATCATGCAGTCCTCCGAGCAGTGCTTACACGTGTATGTTGACAGCTCAGGGTTAAACTCGGCTTTGCACCTGTGGTCCATGTACTTCCTGGAGCAGTGAGGAAGGACGAGGGCACGCTTGGTCGATCTCCTGAAGCTCTCCTGCTGGGCAAGGTTTCGCGCGTAGATGTCGATCATGTCGTTGATGAGGGTGACCGCGTCGCTCAACGGCAGTCCGGTGACCTCCTGGATGTTGAAGGCCTTGATGACGTGCTCGGCCATCGCTCCGAGCTTGCGGTGAAGGTCCCTCTGGTCGGAGATCCTAGCCATCTCCCTGAAGAAAGACCGCGACAATCCGGTCAGGTCAAACGAGAACTTGTACGCCATCTGTAGAACTCCAGCGAACAACCCGGCGGAAGTCTTGTCTGCTCGGCTTGGAAGCGCCCATGATTTAAGTCTCTCTCATTTTGAGGCGGGAAGCTTCGCGACCCTGGCAGATGCTATCCGAGACTAGGCGGGGGCAAAGGATAGGGAAGGCCGCCGGTCAAGCCTTGCCCACGCAAAAGATATCTGCGACGGGACGAGCCACAAAATGGTCAAACATGGTAGTGTACAAGAACCCCAAGCCGAACAGACATACGGCGGAGATGCCGGTCGAGAAGCATTTCCACGACCACGACGAGACGTGGGTGATAATGGGAGGCAAGGCGAAGGCCTTCATGGTCGACAGGGTAGGGAGAAGATCCGAGTTCATCCTAGAGAAGGGCGACATATGGATGGTCGAGGCCGGCGTGGAGCACGGATGCGACCCGATAGGCGAGGTTCTCATCTTCCCATTCCCCGGCACCATACCTGAGGGCTCCCACAAGCCAGGCCACTACTACATGGAGAAGGAGGGTTACATGCCCACTCTGGTCGTGAGGAAGGATCCGTGTAACCGCTACAAGAGGTGAAAGCCGGATGCGGACCCTTGGCATAGAGTATCCGTCGGCCGGCACGGTGCGCTTGATCGACATCGGCCAGCCCCCGGAGCCCGGCCCCAACGAGGTCCTGATAGAAACGGTCTACAGCGGCATAACGAACGGCACGGAGCGGCACGCGCTTCTGGGCGAGCACGGATGGAAGGGCGCTTTTCCAGGAAGGCACGGCTATCAGCACGTGGGGATCATCGCGCGCGCCGGGGAGCTGGTCAAAGGATTCCATGTCGGCGACTGGGTATTCTACGGACGCTACGTGGGGCACCGCGGGTGGAACATCCAGGAGATGTCCCGAAGCGACCCGCAGGCCAACGACTCTCACTTGGTCATCGCGCTGCCCCCAGGCATCGACCGGGAGCTATGCGCGCTCTTCGGGGTTGCGGGCGTCGCGTTGCGGGCGGTCAGGCGCCTTCGCGTCGACGCCACCCAAAAGGTCTGGGTCGTGGGCGCAGGGCCTGTCGGGCTGTTCGCGGCACAGGCCGCGCGTGCTTTCGGGGCTGAGGTAACGGTGACCGATCTCATCCCACGAAGACTGGCCGTTGCAAGGGAACTCGGTGCCCACATCGTCATAGACGCCTCCGCCCCCGACGCCCCCGCGGCGCTGAAGGAGGGCGGTCCCTACGATCGCATAATCGACGCAAGCGGGGCGGTCGGGCTCCTTGAAGACATCAGGCGCCTCGGCGTCCTGGCACACGGGGGAGCGATCGGCCTGATTGCGGTGCGTTCCGACACGACTTTCCAGTGGTCCATGTTGCACGGGACGGAGGCCTCGATCGAGGTGTCCTGTCACTTCGGCTTGGGCGACCTCGCGCTCTTGATCGACCTGGTCAGGCGCGGCGTGATCAGCATCGCCCCGATGATCTCCCACAGGGAGCCCATTCAGAGGGCCCCGGAGATATACGCCACCCTCAGGGATAGACCTTCCGAGCTTCTGGGCGTGATCTTTGACTGGAGATGATGCGTAAAGGGCACCTCCCGTGCGGCGGTGGGCGGCCAACGGGCGCGCGCGGCATGGGCCCCGAAGCTTTATCAAGTCCGCTGCGACATATGCACTTGGGGTGTGGGATGAGGCGCGCGTGTCCATGTTGGGCGGCGCTGGTCCTGATCGTTCTGCCATGCGCCCTCGCTGCGACGGGCATTGATCCTCGCAAGGTGTCCGTGCTCTATACCGGCGACCCCTACCCAGGGATCACCCCGTACCTTTCCATGAAGGAGGACGCTTTCATCTCGGTTACGCCCGTCCAGGCGTCGTCGATGCACTACGCAGGGATCACGTCAGAAGACATAAGGAAGGCGATGCGAATCTACATGGCACGCAGCTACGACGACTACGTCAACAAGTACGACGTCATGATACTGAGCGACTCCAACAGGGGCGTCTTCACATCGGGCCAGATATTCTGGTTCAGGGACGGTGTCTTGGACCACGGGATAGGGCTCCTGATGGTGGGCGGGTATGAGAGCTTCGGAGGAGGATTCAACCATCCCAGCTGGGCAGGCTCCCCGGTTGAGGAGGTGCTTCCCGTTCTGGTACCCCAAGGCCTGGTTACCTGGGTCAGCGGTAACGTGAGGATCGAGCCCGTCAAGTACGATAACCCCTTCATGGCCAGCCTTCCTTTCAGGCCGACCCCCGAGTACATGAGGATAGGGACGGACGGCAACTTCGTCATACAGAAGGAAGGATCCGAGCTTCTCGCCCGGTGGATATCGACCACCTACAACGATCCCCCGTGCTACGTCACCTGGGAGGTTGGCAAGGGCAGAACCTTCGCCATGATGCACGACTGGACTCCCGGGGGTGGCTACTGGATGTCTAGGTGGGACTACTACCGCGACTTCGCAGTCAACCTCATGCTCTACTTGGCGGGGCGCCAGCTTCCAACCGATTATCTCGTCGTCCACGAATACAGATCTGCCATACATTCGATATCGGTGAGCAAAGGGCTGCTGATGTCGCTCATCGATTTCGTGGACAGCTTCGGTGGGAATCCTAGGGAGATCGACAGCCAGATCATCGTGCTCAACGCGATGGTCGCGGAGTCGCAGGAGTACTACCTCGACCACCGGTTCGAGGAAGCCCTCGAGAGGGCGCAGCTCGCCATCGAGAAGGTGAAGGAGATAGAGCAACTGTCGGTGAGGATAAAGAACCAGGCCCTGCTGTGGGTTTACGTGGTGGAGTGGCTGAGCGTCACCGGCGTCAGCCTCCTTGCGGGCGTCGTCGTGTGGTCGCTGATGGTGCGGCGGAGGCTGTACAGAGAGGTAAGGGTCACGCGGCTGAAGGAAGTCATGTAGGGCCTCTCCCTGGCCGTCGATGCTTCAACCGCTGGTGATCGATCCCATTCAAGCTGTGGACACGATTGCCGCGACGCACGGTCGGCGAAACTGGGACGCGCCAGCCTTCGAAAAACTTATGAGGTCGGAGGAGGCCCCGTTCGGAGGGAGAGCTGCCTGCAGCAAAAGGCCGCGGTCATGGCATTGGCCGTCTTGGGTCTACTGACCCTGCGCATCGTGCGGGCCGGCTCGGAAAGCGCGCCGGTGATCCTCATCTATTCTCCCGGCGCCCCGCTCTACGCCCAAGAGCTAGGACGCCTGATTGAGGAGGACGGACGGATCGAGGCCGATATCCGGATCGTGCATTCGTCGGACGTGTTCAGCGTGATGCTCCACTACCCCACCGTTAAGCTCGCCATCGTGGCCCTGTACGTCAGCGCGAATCAGAACATAGGATCCGCCCTGGACCGCTTCTTCTCCAGAGGCGGTGCGCTCATCGGACTTGGTTTCGCAGGGTCCGTCCAGGCAACCGGCCGCGCGGCGGAGACGGTTTTCCCCATCTTCGGCAACCACTACATCGCGGGCGTTTTCGATACGGCATCGAGAAGCTTTCGCATGAGCCACCTCAAGGTTCAGGAAGACGAGATATCAGATGGCTTGGGCAACTTCACGGTGCCCGACCAGAAGCTCGTCCTCAGCGTGGATCCCGTAACCAAGGCGTACTTGCCGAGGACGCCGCCGGAGGGCGAGTACAAGGTCCTCTATAGGGAGCTGTCGAGCGGCGCGCCCTCGGTCGTGAGGTATCATAACCGCGGAGCCTCGGTCACGTTTGCATGCTTCGCCGGCGACGACACCGAGAAAGGATTCAGCTACTTCGGCCGGTTCACCTCGACCCCTGAGTTCAGAACCCTCTTCACCAATGCCGTCTACTGGGCATGGAATAACGAGAAAAGGTACGAGGCGGCAATGTCCTGGTCCTCTGGGCACGCACAACGTCTTCGGGAGATTGAGGATGCGGCGGAAAGGGCACGGGAGCGCAGAAGGAGGCGCGAGTACGGAAGGATCCTACAGGTAGCTTTGACGGCCATCCTCAGCGCCGCCGCTGCCATCGGCGTCTACTGGGCGACCTTTGTGAAGACGCAGAGGATGAAGTGAGCGGCCAAGTGCCGCATCCCACGCACCCTAGCCCTGCTGGGGGAAAAGGACCAGATTAGGGCTCTAGGAACTTCCCTTTCTTCGTGCAGAAGTGTCTGGAACCTTTCACGGCGTAGCTCCGGCACCTGTAGCAGAGGTCGGGATCGAAGGTTCCGCGGCACGCCAGGCTGGGATCGAGCGGCTTTCGGACAGGGGCGTGGACTGCGGCCCTCCGTTTCTGGGCCATCCTAGCGTATGCCCCGATGATTATCGCGACAACGACGCAGAGCGCCACGCCAAGGAGTGCGCCTCCGTACCTGCTACGGCCCATCGACCTGATGTCGGAGGCGGTCAGCCCGGTTATTATGATTGGCCTTTCCGATAGCAAGAGCTCGATTTGCCTTGAGTCCTCTCCAAGGTGGATCGCACCGCCGACTATGTCCTGCGCTGCAAGCTGGCGGGCTCTGGATTTCAGCCTCATCCTGATCTGGCGGGTTCCGTTCGCCACCCATATGAAAAGGATCTTTTCGTCACCCTTCCGGAAGGTGTGGCACTCTACCCCTTTGATCCTCACCCTTGAATCGTACTGCGCCCCATCAAGCAAACGCGCGAGGTTTGCATGGGCGATGAAGGCGGGCCTCCGGGTGAAGTCGTGGTCCAACAGTCCGGATCCCTCCTCGAGCGGCGATCCCCTGAAGTTGAACCACAGCAGCCTGTCCACGCCTTCCGCAAGGGAAAGCACATAAGCCCTGACGAGGAAGTTGGCTTGGTCCTCCCTGGTGATCTTGGGCCCGATCCCCCATGCCAGCTCCGTGAACCAGATGTCCTTGTCGGCGTCGCCGTTCTCGGACATGATTTGCTTGAGTTCCTTCATCTTTTCCGAGAAGTTGAACTGGTCGAAGCAGAGCTCCTCCCCCACGTAGGGGTGGAAAGCCATCGCATCGAAGTATCTTGAGGCGCCATACGAGTAGACCTGTCTGATCCAGTTGAAGTTGAACCCGATGAAGCCCCCGATCAGGACCGTGCATTCGGGGTCTGCCTTCTTGGCAGCAAGATAGGCCTCCCTCAGGAGCTTCGCGTATCCCAGCGGATCGGGCTCGGGCAGCCAGAAGTCGTCTATGTTCGGCTCGTTCCAGACTTCCCAGTGGCTGACCCTTCCCTTGAAGTGATCGACGGTCTTGTAGACGTATTCCCTCCAATCCTCGAGGTTCTTCGGCGGAGCCCGGTCGCGACCGTCGGTCCATGTCGTCGGGGCGGAAGAGGCCCATTCAGCCGAGTAGTCTAGGATGCCCAAGACGCGCACGCCGGCCCCGGTGGCTTCCTCGACAACCTGATCGTACTGGTCGAAGGTGAATGTGCCGTTCTCGGGCTCGATCGCGTTCCAGGTGAAGTCCTGCCGGTGCCAGAGGAGGCCGCCCTCCACCATGATTGAGAAGTTGTGTCCGTGGTTTACGCCGAAGGGCCACTTGTCGGCCTTCTCGAGCCGCGGGTCCATGGAGGACGCAGAGGCTGACAAGAGGGCGCATCCCGCAATCGCCAGGACTTTGAGGAGATTTTGAACGCCGAATCGCTTCGTCATAGTGACCGCGATGCCTGCGGAAAGCCGCGCGTTGCTGCCCGGCTCGAACATGGAAAGCCGGGCATCGTTGTTTTTGGGCCCATCCTCCCCTCAACCGAGGTTTCTGATGAACGTTGGCTGTAGACCTAGGTCAAGCACCTCCCCGTCCGCCATCACCTCGATCCGGAGCAGGAATCGGTCGCCGAGCAGCGCGTTCTTCGTCTCCGCCGTTGATGCCTTGATGTTCGGCCTCCACCTGAGAGTGATCGATATGACGTCTCCCGGCGATAGGTCCCTGAAGCGAACGAGCCCACCTTCCGGCCTCTCGCGGATGGTCCTGCGACCGCTGCCGGCCTCGGAGAAGTACTCGGTGATGTTCTGGTTGCATTCGATGCCTATGAACTCCAGCGTCTCCTCCGCCCTGTAGAAGAAATCCTCCATCCCCTTGTAGAACCCCACCAGGTGACGGGTGGAGTTGAGGAAGAAGTCGTAGACCAGGTATGCGCCGCTTTGGACTATTCCGCCGCTGGAGGCATCGAAATCGAAGGTGAGCAGGGTGAGCTCCCGGCCAGCCAGATCGATGGTCTGGTTCAGGATCCTCGGAGTTGCCTCGTACTGCGAGAAGAGCTCGCTGAGGTTGCTCAACGGGGGCATCCGAAGGAGATCGGCCGGATCGTCGAAGCGAACCCCGAGCTGATCCATCGAATGGGATGAGTTGATGGTCGATATGAAGCGGATGTCTAGCAGCCCTATGGGCTGCTGGCAGACGAGGGACATCGTCATGGACGGAGAATCCTCCCTCACGCCGAAGAGGCTATCAGGGATCCTAAGCAACGTCAAACGAACGGGTTCTTCTTGGGACGGCCGCGTCGCCCGCAGATAGACGATAGCCGTTGAGGCTATCATCGCAATCAGCGCGATCCCTATGTACTGGGTCCGGATGGGCGGCAAGCTACCTTCCCCGGGTAAGCACGACCTCGCGGAACATGGCCCTTCGGACCATGAGGGTATACAGAACCGTGCCGCTGACCAGGAGCGTCCCAGTGACGGCAAGCCATTCCGTCAGATAGACGTAGAAGAGAGCCTGGTCCCTGAGCTTCATGGCCTCAACTCGGGCCTGCGTGTTCATCTCCTCAGCCTTCTTGAGCAGCTCGAAGGCAGCCTCGAAGTTCTGTGCTAGGTACTCGTCCTCCGCCTCGTCCCTTAGCCCGTCAAGTTCCTCCAGCATCTTGTCGATCTTCCCCATCCGGCCTCCGAACTTCTCGACGAACTCCAGTATGGAGAGAAGGGCGATCCGCCTATCCTTGAAGTTGCGGAACTCCTCCCGAGCCTTGTGGACGACTTCGATGTCGTCGGGAAGGCTTCTGCCCCTGGCATATAGGATGATGTTGACCAGGATGTCGAAGGAGTACGGGTTGTTGTAGGAATGGTGCATGTACCACCACCATCCATGATCGATGTCGTCTGCGACCGCCCAGAAGTTTCCCTTGCCCTGCTCCATGGAGACAAGCCATGGAGTATCGGTCTTGTAGAACGAGACCGGCTTCACCACCGCCCAAACGGTGCTGCCCTGCTTCTCGAAGAGGGTCGTGAAGTGGTAGCCCACGACCCTTTCGATGCCAAGCCGCCTGAACATCGAGAGGACCGGCGGATCATCCTTGGTTACCCTTATCGAGAAGTCGCTGTTGGGTCTTTTCATCGTCGGATCCATCTTGACCGGCAGGAGTTCGGCCAGGCTTGTGCCCAGCCAGGTGTACCATATGTTGCCCTCAGGGCTATTCAGGCCGCCCCCCATCGTAGCCAGGCCAGACGCCCCCCCGGTCAGGACCACGTCGGTTAGGTGCGAGATCTGAACGTTTGTTAGGGGCCTGAGGTTCCCGTCGGGGTACATGAAGAACTCGTATTCGCCGACGGCCTCCCTCGTCCTGGGGAAGTACTGGCGGACATAACGGCGGGCCTCGTCATCGGTAAAGCCCGAGATCGTATCGACGTCCGTCGGTATCAGGGTGAGGTCGAACAATGGATCCGTGGGGAACCAGTGGGGAAGGGGACACTCTGCCGGAAAAACCTGCCCCAGGGCAAGCACGCGTATCTTTGCCTGCCCCTGCACGGGCGCAACGAGGCCCAACGTCACGATTGCAGCAAGCAGCAAGGTCCTCAAGGGATCTCCCTCGCCGTCCGACGATGCCAAACAGTGGAAGGTCTTCTACCCACACGGAGGCGAAAGGTGGCATATATGTTCTTTGGTGGAGCCCTTTCAGGGATGTCGGTGGACGGCCCCGGGTGGACCTGCCCTCGGCCTTCCAGAAGCAGCCTTGTGCGAGAGACATTTCAGGTGTCGGTGGAGCCCGATCGCCGTGGATGACGCGATCCAAGGCAGAATCGCTAGTCTCATCGGCTCCTCCATCTCCTCAGGCCTTTTCCCGGGGGCGGTTTGGCTGGTCGAGGAAGCGGGCAGGTTGGTCAGCCAGGGCGTTGCGGGCCTCGCGCAGGAGGTGCCGCAAAGGATAGCCATGCACGAGACGTGTGTATTCGACCTAGCGTCCTTGACCAAGCCGGTTTGCACGGCAACTATCGCCCTGAGGATGTGGGAGGCCGGGGAGCTGTCGCTAGACGAGCCCGTGAAGAGCTACCTACCTGAGTTCTCGGGGGGCTGGAGGAATCGCGTCGTTCTCAGCCAGATCCTCTCGCACTGCTCGGGACTGCCATCCGGCCTGCCCATCCCACAACTTTGCAAGGATGCCTCCCAGGTGCTCGGCGCCATCTGCAAGGCGCGGATGGAATATGAGCCGGGGAGCAGAGCCATCTACAGCGACGTCGGTTTCATCCTGCTTGGGAAGCTGTTGGAGCGGGTCTCGGGGCAGAGCCTGGACGCACTCGGAGGGCAGGTGGTGTTCCGGCCGCTGGGCATGCTTCGAACCATGTACCGTCCGCCCCGCAGGCTCCGGCCGGATATCGCGGCAACGCAGAGGTCTCAAACCGGAAGGACCGCACTGGTCGGGGTCGTCCATGACGGAACTGCACGCTTCATGGGCGGCGTGAGTGGGCATGCCGGGCTTTTTTCATGCGTTGGTGATCTTGGGAAGTACTGCGGCATGATGCTCGGGAGGGGAAAAAGGCTTCTCTCCAGCCGGACGATCCAGGAGGCCACGAGGGTGTGGGCCGCCCACGGACGGAACGCGTACGGCCTCGGTTGGTTCAAGAGGCGCTGGCCCGAAAACCCGGCGAGCATGCACTTCTCGGAAAGCGCGTACGGACACACGGGCTATACGGGTACCTCGATCTGGATCGACCCGGCGAGAGATTTCTTCGCAATACTCCTCACGAACCGGGTCCACAGCAAGAGTGATGGAGGGCGCATACCCGAGATGAACAGGGTGAGGCGGAAGTTTCACGACCTAGCCCTGGGTTTTTGAGCCAGCGGTCCGGCGCGTGGCTCCCGCTCCGAGGGCTTTCCCATCCTGTCCTGCCAAAGGTGCAACTGGATTCGTGGTCCGAGGCCAGGATGCATCTTTAAGGACGGTCGGCAGGGCCACAAGATCGGTGATGGCTTGAGACTCCTCGCCCCTGGACTTTGCCTCATCACCTTGGCGGTGATGCCGATCGTCGCCGGGATGGGACCAGTATACGTTGGCCAGGACCTTTTCTACGGTTTTCCAGACGGGGATGATCTTTGGCTTGGGGCTGGAAAGGATGGCATCTTCGTTGCCGACCTGGCTTCGGGCACGGTCAGGCATCTCTGGGAGGGTGCAGGCCTTCCCGTCAACTCCACCACGTGCGGCGTCTCTGCCTTCGGCAGGGTCTGGGTTGGTTCCCAGAACGGTCTATTCGCGCGGGAAGCCTCGGGGATCTGGTCCAGGGTAGGCGTGAACGAGTTGCCCTCGCAAACGATCAACTGCCTGGCGGTTCAGGGTAGCTACCTGTGGGTTGGAACGAACAGGGGCGCTGCGAGGTACAACAGCGCGAACGGTGCTTGGAAGGTCTTCACTGTGGCCGACGGGCTGTCCGATAACTGGGTACTGTCGATGAGCGTTTTCCACGACAAGGTCTTCTTCGGGACTATGCGCGGCGGCGTCTCCGAGTTCGACACGTCGCTTGGGACCTGGCGGTCTTGGAACAAGGAGAACGGCCTGATCTCGAACACCGTCTTCTCGGTTTCGGCCTCGGCGGACTACATCTTCGCCGGAACCACCAGCGGCCTTTCGGTGTTCTGCAAGCACTGCCCCGGCTGGGTCAGCTATGATTCGGATCTGCCGAGCCCAAGCGTTTATGCGACGCTCTGGGATTCGGAGCTGGACCAGGGATGGATCGGGACGGGCAACGGCCTCGCGATATGGCACCCCTCCAACATGAGCGTTCAACCGATCAGGAAGGTCGGCGAGATAGAGTTAGGGCGGGTGAACGGGCTTGCCGTGGCACAGGGCACAGTCTGGCTCATGAGAACCACCAACTGGTGGTTCCGCCACAAGACGACCGGGGTCCTCGGCTTCGACAAGGCGTCCTCCTCATGGCTCCGCCCGATCATCCTCGACGTCCTGATCGATCAGTCAGGCTATGGGCCGGGAGATCGGAAGGGCTTCATCGTGCAGGCAAACGAGCCGATTGAAGGGGAGGGTAGGTTCTTCGTCGAGAGCATGTCGGGTCGAGTCGTCTTCTCTGGCGTCCTTGCCCCCCGGTACGATCGGGCTGACTGGGATGCGTACTACTGGTCGGGCGATTTCACCTCGCTGCAGGTGCGGGGCAACTTCACGATAAGGGTTGAGCTGGGTCAGTGGACGGCGCGCTCCCCAAGGTTTGAGATGGACAACGAGATCCTTCTGGAGGAGTGCGGAGAACTGATCTACGAGTGGCTCCGTTACATGAGGTGCGGCGTCGCCCACGAGTACAGGCCGAAGCCTTGCCACCTGGACGACGGGGTCCTGCCCAACGGCACACACATCGATGCCACCGGTGGGTGGCACTGCGCCGGCATATGGGGCGGCAAGTACAGCGAGTACGACACCTATGTGCTTTTCAACCTTCTCCTTGCATACGATGTTCGGCCCGATTTCTTCGGTTCGATTGATAGGGATGGGAATGGGCTGGCCGACATCCTGGACGAGGCGATGTGGGGGTGCGAGTTCTTGCTCAAGATGCAGGTCGAGAACGGGTCGATCTACCACGAGGTGGAGAAGGTGGAACAGACGGACGGGATCATCGGCACCTCGGATGACCGCAAGATCCTCGGCTGGGTTCCAACCTACAACGGGCTGCTCGCGGTCGCGGGCCTGGCCGGGACCTCTGCCCTGGTATCGGAACGCTACCCCGAGGATGCAGCAAGGTACTTGGCCGGTGCCCTGCGAAGTTTCAGCTATTACGGATCCCTGGTGCGCGCGGGCCTGGGAAGCTCACTGAACGGCGCAGCGATGGTTCTCGCATGCGCCCAGCTTTATCGAGCTACCTCTAACCAGACCTTCCTTGAGCTCGCAGAGCGATCGTGCGATGCCACCGTGCTTATGCCCTACTCCGACTATTACGGGCCCTTCGTACCATGTGCGCTTGGGTACTACGTCGAGATCAATCCCCAAACGGCGTTGAGGGATGCCGTGACTCGATACATCGTCGGCCTCGCGGACGACAGAGTGAGGGCGGACACAGCGGAGAGCAACCCCCACCAGCCCTTCGAGATACCGACGTGGGCCCTCTACATAATGGATCCTTGGGCGGCCGAAGTCCTTTTCGCGTATCGCCTTACAGGCAACAGAACTTATCTGGACCACGCCCTAAAGTTGATCGACTGCCACCTCGGGGTCAATCCCTACGCCATCTGCATGTTGGAGGGGACGGGCACGATCAACCCGCCGGGCTACACATCGAGCTTCGCATCCCCACAGAATCCTAGGGGGGCGGTGCCCGGGTCCATCCCGCAGGGGATATACTTCCTCATGGGCAAGCCCTTCTACGAGATGAGCATCCAGCCCCACTACGAGACGGGCGAGACTTGGGATATTAACACGAACTTCATCCAGGCGATCAGCCTGCTGCCCAGGGACCAGGCCCAATATCCTTTGGAGGTACCGGAGCGTGCGCCGTTGGAGGCCTTGGCAGAGCTGGCCATTTTCGCATGTGCATTCTCTTGCAGAGGAAAAACCAGGTGCGCCCGGGCGATCCGGTCGGGTCGTTACGTGGGCTAGTGTGATTGCGCCGGGACGACCTCGCACTGGGCGATCTGGGTGGCTTGCCACGGGCTTTCGTCTGGCACCGTCACGGTTGCGACGATCCACATCGACCCAGCTTGGCTCGGTGCCTCAAGCTTGGCCAGGGTTCTGAACGTTTCGCGCGGCCTGAGGCTGGGGAGCTCCAGCTCAAAGAGCGGGCTCTCACGATGCGCTGCGCCCCGGCCCAACATGACAAGGCCCGCACGGGATATCTCTCGGTTCCATGTGTTGCGGATCGTCAAGTGAACTGGGAGCTGGCCGGCTGCCGTCGCCTGCGTCGGGCAATCCAGCTTTAGGGCGAGCCTCTCGTTAAGGATGGCGAAGTCCATCGGTCGAATTGTGATCCCACGCCATCGGTAGGGAACGCTGGCGAAGTTGCCAACCACCAGCGTCCCGTCTGAGAACCGGGTGAGCTGGACGTCATCGCAGTGGAAAGCGTTATCCGGGCCAACTATTACCCTGGGACCGGTCAGGTACTCGTGGCTGACGAGCTCAGCGTGCGCCGTGCCCCGAAGCTGGTAGGCGATGCGACGCCCCTTGTCATCCATAGTGTCCGCGAGCCAGCCGAAGAGGGCAGCGTGGGGCGGGTCGGATTGGTAGTACTGGGTGCCGGTGCCGGTCTGGTTTAGGACGCAGCCGTGCCAGACGAGCGGGTGCAGCGGGACCGGGATCATGGGGGGCATTATCCTGAAGCTGCTGTTCCCGTACCCGCTGTATGGAAAGACCGAGAAGTACGAGCCGACCTCCACGCAAGGAGCCAAGAAGTCCTGAGGCAGCGCCTCGGTGGTAACGACCCCGAACCTCTTCTTGACCTCGGCAATGATTGCCTGCCTGAGGCGGCAGTCCTGCTCCTTCGTCACCGGGTGTCTCGGATCGTAGCAGTCGAAGAGCGGCACCGCACCCTCAACGTCGATGTAGATGGAGCCTCGCCCGAGAGTCGCCAGCAGCTCCTCCATCTGTGGAAGGGCCACCTCAAGTCTTTTCGCGGGACAGACCGTGTAGGTCCAGATGTCGCGCTTCCCCTTCCGGCGAATGCGGAAGTTCCTCCTCATCGAGCCGTCGCGCTCGCGCACGATCAAGGATTCGTCCCAGTCCGGGTAGCGCTTGGCGTCCTTTCTCTCCTCCTGCTCGCCGGCACGGAAGATGTCGAGGTAGTTCTCGTAGACCGAGAGGCGGAATCCGGGGGAAAGGGATCTTGCAAACCTGGCCGCCTCGGCCACCTGAGCAGGCTCGCCACGGAGGACGTTGTGTGCGACCACCCGGTCGAATCCAGCCCGAAGGGCGGAACGGAAGAAGCCGTACGCGTTGCGCTCGTCATATGGGTCAGCTCCGCACGGCTCGACGTAGGACAGATGCCGGTGTCCGAGAAGTGCGCCGACAGTCAGTTCGACCTCCGGATTGTTTTGGGATTTATCTCGCAGGGTTACAAACTTCCCGCTGCGGACAAGCTCGGACCGGTAACGCTTGGCTATCCCAATGTAGCCGTCGCCGGCCGGGAAGAAATGTGCCCGACGGACGGAGTTGGTCCTCTCGTCCATCACCCAAACCGGTGTCTGAGCGTAGATGCGTCGCCGCCCGCGATTGAGCTCAGTCTTGATCTTGCAATCAAACGGCGTCTCCACAATGCAGCCTAGCGTGTGCTCCCCATCGAAGACGCCAAAGATGGGCATGGTGAGGCCGGTCTGTCCCCCTGAGTATATGCCGAGCTCGCAGATCCTGGCCTTGCGCGACGCCGAGAAGTCACACAGCGCACCCATGCCGACGGGGATGACGATGTATCCTCTCTGGCCAGCCTTGGCCCACCCTAAGCCGCGGGGAAACTCAAGTTCAATCCGATCCCCGGGTCTTAGCCCTTCGGCGGGTCCGACCTCCACAACGGCCGCGTCGTTCTGCACTGCCATCCGGAATGGGATTCTGGCCTCGTTTCGACCCCGCTTCCAGCAGATCGACCCGAGGACCTTTCCGTCGGTTTCCACCAAGGTCAGTTCGGCCTCCCGCACGGGCCGGCCGGGCTTCCAGTCATCGCCCCCCATCCTCAGCGAGGCGGCAGGGACAAGGGAGGCCCAGACCCCTCCGGCCTGATCCCGGAGCACTATCGTCTTTCGCCTGACCGTTAGGGCCAGCTTGTGTGTGGGTTGCATGATCGAACCATGTCGTTCCATAGCGACGCGAGAGTTCACAAGGAAGGCTATAAGTATCGCTTCCCCGCATCGTTGAATAGATTGATCGGCGACCGAGCCGGGCGCGGAACATTCGCCATTGCCCTGATCGGATGCATGTTCCTGGTCGGCACACATGCATCGCAGGCCAGGGTAGATCCCGTCACGGGACGCATCAGGATACTGTACATCGGCGACGGTTGGGGCCCGTCGCCCGTGCCCAACTTTCAATCGGACCCAGCCTTCACGGTCGTGTCCGTGCCGACAAGCGAACTGCATGTGGGACAGGGCGTCCTGTCATTCGACATTCCCACGATGAAGAAGTTCGTGAGGCTGTACATGCCCAGGACTTACGAGGCCATGTTGGACAACTTCGATCTGATCATCATAAGCGACGCGAACTCTGCCTTGATGGAGAACCAGCACATCAAATGGATGAAGGATTCCGTCACGGGCGAGGGCTTCGGCATCGTGATGGTGGGCGGCCTTGAGAGCTTTGGGGCGCCCCGGGCGCAGCCTTGGACCGCCCTAGAGGAGCTCTTCCCCGTCGTGATGACGAGCTCGATCTGGAGCTATCGGGACTTCAAGGTCAAGCCGGCCCTGGATCATCCATTCACAAGGGCCCTGCCATGGGCAACGATCCCCTACTTCCATGGGGCGAACAATGTGTGGTTGAAGGACGGGGCAACGCTGCTCCTAAGGGCTGACGAGGTCGATATCCCGCCGCTGTCCTACTGGAACATCGGGGAGGGCGTGGGCGTGGCGCACGCCATGGACTGGACGCCGGGCGGGGGCACCGATGTCATGCAGTGGGAATACTATCCGGACTACGTGGCGAACATCGGCTATCTTGCCACGAAGAACGAGATCCCCCAGGACTCGCAGCTCATGCACCACCTCAGAACTAGCTTCTGGTCGACCCGATCAAGGCTGACGTCCGTTATCGACACGATGAACTTCGTCGAGAAGTTCGGCGCAAACACCCAGCCCCTTGGAAACAAGCTGGGGGAGATCAGGGCCATGATAAGGGATGCTGAGCGGCTATACGTCGAGCACGAGTACGACGCCTCGGCGCAGCGCATACAGGAGATAGACGATCTGATGATCCAGCTTCAGAGCCAGGCCATGAAGCTGAAGGACCGGGCGCTTCTTTGGATCTACGTGATCGAGTGGGCCGCTACCACCGGGACGGCTCTGGTCGCAGGCTTCTTTTTATGGACCATGATGGTGAAGAGACGGCTCTACAAGGAAGTCAAGACGACTAGGTTGGCATGAGAGCGTGGGATCGCCGCCAAGGCATGAAACCCGGAATGGCTCGGCATGATTCGAGTTTCGGATCCTAGGTGGCCGGCGGGGCATAGGGGAAGGGATTTCGGCCAGAGTCAGGGGATCTGCTTCATGTGCCTCTGGACCGAGCTTACCTTGTCCGCCATGGATCTCGGCCTGTCCCTCCGGTCATCTATCCGAAGCGTTGACTCCACCCTCAGCGAACCGGCTTCGACAAGGGCCTCGTGGGCCACCCTCACCGCTTCAAGGATTGGCGCAAGGCCTTCGGCCTCAAGGATCGTCCCCATCGGGGTCAGCTGGTAGCGAATTCCCTCTACCTTGGCCATGGCCTTCACCGCGATGGCTACCTGGCGCCCGATGCTGGTGGATCCCCCGCCGATGGGCACTATGCTGAAATCTGCAATTACGCACGGCTTGCCTCTGTCTGTCATGCAATCGCGGTAATTGCGTCGAACTCCCTTATGAACTTATCGAAGGCTTCAGCCGAGAGCGCACGATCCGGGTAAGATGTTACAGCAGGCTTTTTATCTGGGCATGCAACAACCGGCGAGACGATCACGGGGTGGATGCCCGTGGCATATGAAACCAAGTTCTACGAGTTCACTGAGCATCCCGATTCGGACTCGTGCTGGTCTTTGTCGACCGGCCCGGACGGCCGGATCTATGCTTCGGCCTGCGCCGAGGGCGTGCCCGGCGGCGTGGTCAAGCTCGTGCGCTACGACGAGGGGCGCGACCGGCTGGAGTACCTCTTCGACCTAGACGAGATGGTCGACGATCCGCGCGACTCTGGGAGGGCCACGCAGTGCAAGATACACTACAGCTTCGCTCCATCCATGCACGATGGGGTGCTCTATATGGCAACCCACCTCTCGGGGCCGCCCATTGATCGTCCGGCCTACTCGCCATGGAATTCTTGGCACGACGCCGAAAGGTGCTTCCGGGGAAGCGCGCTGCTTGCCTTCGACACGCGCAAGGACCAGGTGCTCTGGTGGGACACCCTCATCCCGAAGGAAGGCTGCAGGTGCATGGCTCTGGACGAGGACCGTGGCATGATATACGCCGTGAGCTACCCCAGAGACCATTTCATCATTTACGACGTCGAGAAACGCACAAGGAGGGACATCGGCAGGATCGGGTCGATAAACTCGCAGGCGATCTTCACAGACGACAAGCACCGCGTTTGGACCTCAAGCGACTACGGGCACCTGGTCAGATATGATCCAGAGAAGGACAGGATGGAGAGGTCGCCCTACAAGCTGCCTCACGATCCAAGATACCAGACGGGCTGGCACAGCGTGTTCTACGACGCCGTCCGGCAGCCATACACCGACTGCATATGGGCGGTCACCTGGATCGCCAGCCCCCGGCTGTTGCGGATCTGGCTGAACGAAGGCGAGTGGGGGCGCCTGGAGGACCTCGGGCCAACGACCCAGGACCGTGACCTAACCCTTCCCATGAACACTTTCAGGGACCACTGCGGCGGCTTGACGTTTGCAGCGGACGGGCAGCTATACTACGTGGCTTCGAGGTGGAAGGACCCGCAGTACAACCCAATGGGGGATGACCACGAGGAAATGGAGGGCGTGGTGATAAGGGTGAACCCGAGTACCCTCCAGCGCGAGGAGGTCGCGGTTCTGCGGCGTCCCGGCCATTGTGCCCAGTACGTGTCGCGCGGGGCGGTCGACCACAATGGAGATCTGTTCTTCGGCCACGTGGGGCCACGACCGGTGGGCATATTCAAGGTCCAGATGCCCCCGGACAGGAAGCGGAAGGACGCACACTTGCCGATCAGGACCTGGGGGTGATGGGATGGAGAAGAGGAAGCGCTGGGACATGAAATCGCCGGAGACGAAGGCGCTGGTCGATGAGATCGTCCATGGAACCTTCGTGAAGGAGGGAACCATGGTGGCCTTCCCGGCCTGCTTTCCGGGCGTCACCGTGCCGATCCCGGCTGACGAGAGCCACATAACGGCGCTGGATGTCTCTCGGGACGGGATTGTCTACGGCGGAACGAGTGGCAGAAGGGTTCACCTGTTCGTTGGCATGTTCCACGGCGTGACGGGCCTGGTGTTCGACTTGGGATGGTTGGAGGGATCGCGGAGATGCACGGCCGTATGTTGCACTAAGGACGGCTTCGTCGCGGCTGTGAACGGTCCCACCGGCGGCAAGCTCGTCGCTGGCAAGTACCAGCCCCTGCCGTTCGACCTCATCCAGGAATGGGGCTTCTCTAGGCCGCCGCTCGAGGATCTGGGCGAGGCGGTGCACGGGGAGGAGATCGTACACGCGGTGGCGGATGGGACTGGGACGAAGATCATAGGAACCACCCCGGGGCACCTGTTCAGCTACGACCTGGAGCGGAGAACCTTCGAGGTTGTGGCGAAGACGGAGGCAGCAGGACAGATCGTGCTGGGCCCATCGGGCAATGTCTTTGGGACAGACAACAAGGGGGCCCTTTGGCGATACGTCCCCGGACGCGAGAGGTTTGAGGCAGGGTGGGCGCGACTTCCGCCCGGCAGTTGGGGAGACGGGTCGCCCAAGTGGAGCACGGACCCCAAGAGCGGCAACCTGTACGTGGTTGACTCCGAAGGCAGGATATTTTCCTTCGACGGGGCTAAGTTCAGCAAAGAGTTGGGCCGCACGCCGCTCGCCCCGGTGGGGGCCATGGCGGCGACCTTCGACGGCCGGCTGTTCGGAGCCTGCGGAGAGGGAATATCGAGGCTGTTCTGCTTCGACCCGCGCGACGGCATGGTTCGGGATCTGGGCGTGGCCGTGTCGGTGATCGAGAGGCGGAGGTATGGCTATCAGTTCGGAGCGGCTGCCGTCGGACGGGACGGCGAGATAATCCTTGGCGAGGAGGACGACCTGGGCCATGTCTGGTTGTACTTCCCCAAGATTCTACCGAGGTGACGCAGCCTTCTCAGGCTTGTGCGCCCGCTGGGCGGCTTCCCCTGCATCTTGACAGGATGGCCATCACCTTCACGAAAGCGATGCGGACCGCGCCCCAGGTCAAGTGGTGCCACATTTCAGCTTCCCGCATCCTCCCTTCCGGGCGGTTCCATGGCGACTCCGCTGAAGCGGCCCATCTCTCCTCAACGCCCGCTCTTGATCATCATGGTCAAGTCGGCGCAGTCCTACGAGCAGGAGGGTCGTGACCTTGTGCGGCTCTGGGATGGATTCGATGATTTTCTGCGGCACCACGTGACCGTGCAGATCGAGGGCACGGCTGGGGATAACTTCGAGCGCTGCGAGACACTCCTCCGGCACGCCGCACCGGCGGGCATCCCCATCACGCTGCAGATACAGGGCGACAACGCCGAGCGACGGGATACCATGCCTCCATGGCGGGTTCAGGAATTTCTCGACCGATTCGACAACATCGTCGGCCTGCAGATAGTCGAGGCGAGCCAGCGGACATTCGTGAACCAGCCCGCCGGCCCCGAATATACCATGGGACGTAACGCCCGGTACGCCCGGGACATCATCGAGCTTGCCGGTGAGCGCGGTCTTTTCATGAGCTGGCAGCTGATGCGCGATAACTGGGCGGCGATCGGATGTTCGGTCGACAACGAAGCGCTGTTCGACAGCTTGTCCCGCCACGCTGCCAACGTTATCCCGACCCACGAGATGAACTGCGAGTTCTGCAAGCCGATAGACCACTTGGGTGCCATGGGAATGTGGATGAGCGGGGCGACCGCCCAGTGGGGGGTGGAGGCGCAGTCGTGGTACTGGTCGGACTGTGGCTACAGTCAGCCGGGCTGCTGTTTCCCCGGCACGCTGGACATGCCGGGCGGGCTGTACGCGATCATGTTTCTTCTCGGCGCGGCTGCGGGGGCGACCGTCTATTCCATCGAGCCGCCGAAGGACGTGTGGGAGGGTCCGGATGCTTGGCGTTTCGCCGACCACATGGAGCCGCTTTTTCGCAGGCTCGTCAATGAGCGCCTGATCCCGACGCGTGACGAGATGTTTGAGGCATGCCCCGTGGCGTATCATCTCCCGCTCTGTCGTCGCCCGGACGAGTATTACCGCGTGCTTGAGGATCTAGACTTTGACCATGCGGAGGGGCGCCTCATCCGTGCGATGAACGGCGTGTATGATCGTTCTCGGGACGCGGAACTCATCCCGAACGACCCCCGGTACGGGTTCGTTCCCGTGCTGCCGGCAAGGACGCCGAAAAGCGTCCTAGATCGATTCGCTCTGGTCCTGAAGCCCGGGGACATCGAGGGCGTCGAGCAGGCCCGGGAGCTGCTTTCGGCCTACTTCCCCGAGGTCGACCGGGGAGATGCGTGGAGCACAAGGTCAGGACCGCTCATCTGTGCGGCGAACACGCATGAGAACTGGTATGTTGCCCAGCGGGTGAAGCTCAAGGTGCCCCGGCGCCCCGTTGGCGTGCGGTTCGATGGCACCGAGCTATCATGGGAGCCTTCGAGAGGCGATCGCGCTTGGAACGTCTGGCTGCTGCGGAACGGCGTTGAAACGCGGCTCACGGAGAAGCCCGTCACCGAGCCTCGGTACCGACCCGTCGATGTGAAGGCGGGAGATAGGTATGCAGTTTCGGCCATCACCCAGGCGACCGAGGAGATCGACGCGACGCTGCATCTGCACGATCTGCTGCTTTTCTCGGCTCGCGAAAGCCGAAGGTCAGTGTGGGTCGCGGCTTCCGGCCGCGCTGTGGAGCGGCACCGGTATGGGGAGTCGGTTTCGCCGGTGGCGGGGGAGGTGGCGTCGCGGGAGCTGCGTTGCGCCGAGTGCACGCCGGTTGAAGACTTGCGGTCGCCGGTCGTTGGGGCGAGGGGACCTGAACGCGAGGTCATGGCGGCGATGGCTGCATGGAAGCGGTCGATCGAGGCAGAGGACATCGACGCGACGTTGGCGTGGTATGCCAGCGACTATCGGGAAGCGGATGGCAGAACAGTGGAATCTGTGCGGGTCGCGCTTCGATGCCTGCTTTGGTCGCAGTTGCGCGGGCAGTTCGGCTTCATGGAGAAGGAGTGGGGGCGCGTCGCAGCGTGGCGCCGCCCCGTGGTGAGGTTGCTAACCCGGGCTTGGGAACGCGTCGAACATAGCGAGGTTGTGGTGCTCACGCAGTATCAGCTCTGGGCAGGCGCCGGCCCGGAGATGGAACCGAGCGATATGCTCAAGCTTCCGTTCCGCCGAAGCAACGACATGCGAATGATATGGAGACGAACGGATGCAGGATGGCGGCTGGCGAGCACGGATCCCCCTTTCCTCCGGGCCGAAGACCTGTACCCCTATCGGTACACCTACCAGGGCTGGTAGCTCGCGCCTCGCGCGACGATCCTAAAAGAGACCTGCTGCGGGTTGGGGGTTCATGACGCAGTTTTGGCCCTGAGCACAGCCCAACCAGCCCATGCTTGGCTTGTTGGACCGGGCCTCCAGGTCCGACTGGTCGGCGCAGGTTGTGGCGCTGTCCTTCGGGCGTGCGACGATGCCGTTGAGGGGCATCAGTTCCATAGCGCTGGCTATAGGCAACATGGTACGCGACGATCCGGTTCTGGAGAGATCTGGATCTCAGATTGATGGATCTGGGGGGAGATCCTACGGTTTCCAACTTCCAAATGGGGATCTCGGTATCTTCTTCAAGTGCCTGGGCGTGAAGCCCGTGCCAAAGAAGCACCACTACTCCCGCCGAACATGAAGCCGATCCTGCACGACAGCTCCCCCTCAGAGGGCGCCCTTGAAGGGACGAATCCTGTTTGGGGCGCATAGCCAGCGGTCAGATGCAGCACGAAGAGCTCATCCTAGCTTGCATGCCGGGCGCGGGCATATGGGCTACCTGATTCTTGCGAACATGGTATTGGGGATGGTACACGATTTCGATAGGGCGCGCTTCGGCCAAGAAGCGACATGGAAACAGCGAAATCCGTCTTTGCCGGTTCCAAGATTCGAGCAACGCTCTTACGAGATTCATGGTTGAGAAGGGCGCCGGCCTTCTTTCAGCGTCGCGGATGCGGTACGTCGTGGCGCGGTGGCGAGCTGCTTGCCGACATCGATCGAGTCCGCAATGCGGCAAGACGAAAGCTTTTAGTTGGCCGGCCCAACCGTGGCAAGCATGGCGCTCCGCTACGCCGTGCACGCCTACTCATGGACGGACTCTTGGAGCAATCGGACTCTACACATAATCGATCATGTCAAGGATCTCGATTTCGACCTGATAGAGATTCCGCTCATGGAGCTTGACAAGGTCGATCCCAAGGCCTGCAGGGAGCGGCTACAATCCGCTGATCTGGATGTTTGCTGCTCGGTCGTCTTGTCGGACAGGACGGACATCACCAGCGCCGACGCGTCCGTGAGGAGGGCAGGTGTCCGTTTTCTGAAGGGCTGCCTTGATGCATCGCAGAAGATGGGGGCGAAGGTCCTGTCGGGTGTCATTTACTCGGCCCTCGGCTTCTTTCCGAAGGAGCCGCCTTCCGAGAAGCACTGGGAGAGGTCGGCCTCCGCCCTTCGGGAGGTCGCTCGGTACGCCAAGGACCTTGGGCTCGTGATCGGCCTTGAGCCGGTCAATCGCTATGAGACGTTCCTCGTCAACACCTGCGAGCAGGCCCTCAGGCTGCGCGAGATGATAGGCGAGCCCAACGTCGGGATACATCTGGATGCATACCACATGAACATAGAGGAGGACGATTTCTACGTACCGACGGTCAAGGCCGGGCCGTACCTGTGCCACTATCACCTGAGCGAAAGCCACAGGGGGATACCCGGCAGGGGGACCGTTGACTGGGACGGAATCTACAAGGGCCTCGCCGACTCCAAGTACTCGGGCGTGGTGGGGCTTGAGTCCTTCGTTCAGGCCTCGGACGCAATGAGGGGTGCAACGAGGGTCTGGAGGAGGATGGCTCCCGATTCGGATACGCTGGTGACTGAGGGCCTCCGCTTCCTGAAAGGACTTGAAGCCAAGTACTACGGCTGATCCTCTTGCGCGATCCTCAGCCCCGGGCCGCGTTCATCTAGAGACCCAAGGCGGCACTCATAGAACATTTTTACGGCGCGTTCCGGTGGCGCCGGTCTGAGACCATGAGCAGGGTCATCCCCCCGCGATGGCTGAGGATGCTTGCCCCCTGGGAGATCAGGGCCTACATCAGATCAGTCAGGGAAGTCATAGACCGGCAACCTCAGAACTTCAGGTTCTGGATCCTCGTCTACGTCCTCTCCGGGGTGTATTCGGGCCTCTTCGGCGCATTCATAGGAATGTATCCGAGGACGCTCGGCGCAACCGCGGCCCAAATCGGGTTCATAAGCTCGGTTGCGGCCATCGTGGCTTGGGTTCCCCAACTGCTGGGTGGATTCCTCACCGACAGATATGGCAGGCGGTGGCTGCTGGCCGGTGGGTGGATATTCGAGGCCGCGATGTGCCTCATCTCCTATTTCGCCCGCGACTGGACTTGGTTGCTGGTCTCCGCCATCGTCGCCTCCCTTGGCGCGTTCGGCGGCAGTGCAAGCGGGGCTTTTATGGCCGAGTCGATTAACGAAAAGGACCGGGCCAAGGGAACCATGCTACTTTCCATCCTCGCGGCGATCCCCGTTATAGCCCTGCCGCCCGTCGGTGCAGCTCTCATCAGCAAGCTCGGCGGCGTCAAGGATGCTGGAGCGCTCAGGATCTACTTCTTACTGAACCTCGTGAGGATCCTTGTCCTGTTCGCGTACTTCTCCTTGAGAACGACGGAGACGCTCGGCACCCGACGCAACCTCTCCAAAGGCTTCTCCGTCTTTGGGGAACTTCTCTCAGACCTTAGGGAGCTCGTTGCCCTAAAGAGGGTCAGGATCTACCTCGCCTACACGCTCATGAGCGGCTTCGCGTCCTATCTCGTGGGGCCCTTCCAGGCCATAATCATCTACGAGGTCATCGGGGCCTCTCCGGTATTCATCGGCTTCCTAACCTCGGTCTCAACGGTCATCTCATATGCAGCGATGACGCTGGGAGCGGTCTGGTCCGACAGGGTTGGGAGAAAGAAGCCCATCATCGTAGCCTCCGTGATAAGCGGGATCGGCTGGGCATTCTTTCTCTTCGCCAGGCACCAGAACATGCTGATTCCTTTCTACATCATAACTTCGTTCTCAGCTGTGTCAGGCGGCGCGGCAAGCGCGTTGGTCATGGAGTACGTCCCAACCAGTATGCGGGGGCGGTGGTACGGGACCGTCAATTTCGTAAGCCTGATCCCGGGCGCAATCGCTCCTGTGGTCGGCGGATGGCTGTTTGACAACTTTTCCCCGAGGACTCCATACTACATCTTCTACATCATCTGCTTCCCCATCATAGTGCCGTTCTTCTTGAAGTTCATCCCCGAGACGATGGGGAGCAGCCGCGCGGAACCGACCCAGGACGGCCGCCACGAGGAAGCCCTGGTCAGGTGAGATGCTCAACCAGCATCTTGAGCCCTATGCCTATCAGGATCAGCCCTCCGATGACCCCGACCACGTTCTCAAACACCCGACCCATCCTGTCACCGACGTAGAGGCCGGCAAGCGACAGGGCGAAGGTCACTGCGCCGATCACCAACACCGCTTGGACGATGGGGATGCCTGCAAAGACGAAGGTCACCCCAGCACCTAGGGCATCGATGCTCGTCGCGACGGACAACATCAGCAACGCCCTAAGACACATGGGGTCGACCTGGTTCGGGCCCGCTCTTCTTGACTCGTAGATCATCCTGCAGCCTATGAAAGTGAGAAGGAAGAAGGCAATCCAATGGTCGACCCCTGCGATGACGTAGCTCAATGCAATGCCCGCCGACCAACCGATAACGGGCATCCCGACCTGGAATCCCCCGAAGAAGCCGGCCATCTTGAGCGCGTCCCGGATCCTGATCCTCTTGATCGCGATCCCGCTCGCGATGGAGACCGCCATCGCATCCATGGCAAGCCCGACTGCGATCGGCAGGATGGTATGCGCGTTCATCCAAAGGCGCCGGCATCACGTGCCCGTTTTCGGGCAGATAAAACTCTGTCCTCGTGACCTAGGCCTATCCTAGGGATTTGTTGATTTGCCCCTCAGGCTTTGGAATCGGGATGACCCTGCGCAGGTGCCCCAGCCATGAATCCTCATCCATGCGGCGGCGCGGGCCTAGCGCTATGACCCATCCAGGGCCGAGCGGTCGGGTCCATGGCTCCGAAGGGGTCCGGCGAGAATAGGAAAAGTTTAAGGATCATGCCATCTGGTTGGCATGCGTGCCGATGGTCATTCACGGCTCAGACTCTGAAAGACCATAGATATTTCAGGGGTTTGGGAGGATCGATTGCCGGTGCGGCGGCTTAGATTCGTGCTGCTGGCGTTCGTCACGATATTCCTTCTAGGCCTCTCCTCGGCCCAAGATTCGGACGGTGACGGCATCCCGGATTCAACTGAGTCAAGCCTTGCGGAAAGGTACGCCCCGGTGCTGCGCCTTGCCCCCAGAGAGGTGTTCTTTCCGGTCGCGATCCAGTATGCCTTGAACAACTCCGAGCTGAAACTCCAGGAAGGCGGCGCCAGCATCGTGATCCAGGCGTCTCCCACCGTTGAATCCATCTCGGCTTTCCGCGACCCCGACTCGGGTTACTTCTTGGACAACCTCCACGGGAGCGTTGATGACCAAGGGATCAAGGAGAACTTCAGATCCGCGAAGGAGAGCATGGTCCCGACCGTTTACGCCAGGGTCACCGGGCACCTGTCCTACACCGTTGTGCAGTACTGGTTCTATTATCCTTTCAACGACGGGCCCCTCAACAGCCATGAGGGCGATTGGGAGATGGTGCAGGTTTTGCTTGAGGGAGAGGAGCCCGTGTCGGCTGCGTACTCCCAGCATTTCTCAGGTCAGAAGGCAGCATGGCGCCAGGTCCTTCTACGGAAGGGGCATCCAGTGGTGTACGTGGCCAGAGGGTCCCATGCCAATTACTTCAGAGCCTACCAGGGCGTGCTGGGCGTGCAGAACGACGACGTCTCAGGGCTGGGGCCGACCCTGGAACCGGACGACTACCAGCTCGTTCTCCTGGGCGAACTGGACTCCCATCCAGCTGACCAGCGCTGGCTGCTCTTCTCGGGTAGATGGGGGGAGTGGGGGGAGGCCCAGGACCAACTCATGGGAAGGAGAGGGCCGTCAGGCCCCGGGCAGGGAGAGAACGAAGAGAAATGGGAGTCTCCGGTCACGTGGCAGGAGGAGCTTCCCAGGCTGGACACCAACTGGCTCTGGATGAGCTGGATAACCTCCAACTTCGCCATCCTTTTCGGGCTATACATCATGGTGCGAGCGCTTTGGGGGATCGCTGGACTTGGCAGATCGGTCCTCTCCAGAAGGGCGCTCAGGGCCTTCGGGACGGGCCCGGGCCTGGCCGTCGCGGGCGGCGTTCTGACCGTCCTCGCCATATGGCAGCCTTGGTACGCCGTCAAGCTCAATGTGCCTGCCGGCGAGTACAGGACGGAGGGTGACGCAGCGGTGATGATGATCGATGGGATAAGGGGCCTGCAGCTCAGCGATCCGCAGAGCAACAGGGGCCTGGTGATGTTCATGGGGCTGAGGATGCCCATCGGCCTGATCTTCGTTTCGGGCCTCGTGCTGCTCCTACTTGACGTCCTCAAGGCGGGGGCACCCCGGGAGCTCCGCAGCAGCCTGGTCAGAGGCGGCGTGGCCAACATCCTCGTCCCGCTTCTGCCCATCCTCGTGCTGATCGCGGCGATGGGCCCCGTGGTCAATGAGCTAGCATCGGTTGCGCTCAAAAAGGAAGTTCCCGAGACGGTCGGCGCAATGATCGAGCAGGTTTCAGCGAGTCCCGCCGGCGGTTCCTATGAGGGAGATCTGGGCGAAATCGGCGAGGCGCGGTTGACGTGGGGCTTGGGTGTTGGCACCATGATGATCGTTGCTGGCGGAGCGCTCAAGATCATCGGGGGTCTTGCGTCAAGGAAGGGACCGTCGGTTCCGGATTCCGACCAACGCTTCGCGGAGCGACCCGAAGGCAAGGCCGCATTGGAGCCTGCCGGAACGCAGGTCAAGCCGGCTGGGGAAAAGGAGAAGGCCGACGAGTCCCCGCCTAGCAGTTGAGCCCCATCCTGAGGCGCAGCAGATCCTCGGTGTTATCGGCGTGGATGAATATGGGCACGTTCCGCATCCCGGCTGCAGCGTAGGATGAAACCAGCCAGTCGCCGGGCGCGAACTCCAACGTCTTCTCGAGTATCCCCATGTCGATGGCAAAGACGTCGCTCACGACGGTTCGGTCGTACGGCCGGGGAAGCGTTCCAACGAAGTACGTGTGCAGCTGTTGGAGGGCGTTTGTGTTCAGATACGCGATCCTCTGCGTTGATATGCAGCACCCTATGCCGTACTTGCGTCCCTGACGCAGGAGGCGCTCTATGCTCTTTGAGCATTGGCCCTCCAGCCCCGAGGCACCTTGGGACGGGATGAACTCCTGAGCTTCGTCGAAGACGAAGAGGATGTAGGGCCTCAGCCTGAACTGGAAGCTCCGCCGCCGCAGGATCTCCGAGGTGAGCTCGATGGCCAACCGGCGGATGCGGTCAGGATCGGATATCGACAGGCACACCGCCCTCGTTTCCTCCTCAAGCGCATCGCAGATCCGCTCGAGGGTGTACTCGTTGCGCTTCGGCTTCCACGCATGCTGGGAGGCCAGATTGACGAGTTCGGGCAGGCGCTTCATCGCGGTCGCCCAATTGTGGAGGGTCGACCCCTTGCGGAGGCCTCGCTCCTCAAGGACCATCTCCGCCTCCTCCCCCATCGAACGCGCGGAGGAATCGTCCGGCACATTCTCCTCGGAGACGCCTCTCTCTTTCATCCTTGCCATGACCCTCAGCCTTATCTCCTGCGCCGCTTGGCCCTGCGGGGAGTCCACGCTATCGCCGATGTCCGAGAGCTGGCGCAGGATGCCGCCGTAGGTTGGCATGTCGAATCTTGGCGGCTCCGAATAGTAGCCGACGCGCCCGAGGTCCAGCATTTTCTGGAACAGCGGAGTCGCCCGCTCCTCTCCTTCGAATTGCTTCGGCTTGACTACCGAGTTACAGAGCTGGCCTGCGCCCGACACCTCCCCCTCCAAGACGATGAGAGACGGGATCCCGTCATCGGAGAAGACATCCGCAAGAAGGAAGGGGTACTCGCAGGAGACGTCGAATATCACGACCTTGGAGTCCTCAAGGTGCAGCAACATTCGCCGCAAGATGTTGGCCATGAGGTTCGACTTTCCTCCGCCCGTGAACGAGAAGATCCCGAAATGGTACCTCAGCAGCGCTTCGAAGTCAAGATAGAACGGTATGAGGCTCTCGCCGTGCGACAGGAACATCTTGATCGTGCCGACTCTGGGATCATCCCACCGGTCGATCGCCTGGCCCTTCCACTGCAGCTTTTCCAGCACGGACTCGTTGTACATCCTGTTGATCATCTTTGAGTTGAGGAGGAGCGCCTCCTCCCCGAGCTTGGGGAAGGAGAAACCCCTGAGGAACTCGGTTCCCTTTGGCCCGAGGAGCAGGTCATAGTTTATCGGGATGGCGCTGAGATGCACCATCATCGTGGAGCGATCATCCGTCGACCAGTCGGGAACGGCCTGCTCTATGATCTCGAACTGCATTGGGTAGTAGCTGTGATCGGACAGTCCCCTCAAGCCGAAGTGTTCGGGCAGGATCTTGCTGATCTCAAGGAGGGTGAAACGCTCGCATCCCGGGCGGGACTTGAAGTTCCGCACGGCGAGCAGCATCCCTTCCTCCAAGAGCCTCATGATCTCGCTGTGGTACTCGACCTTTATCCTGCAGTCGTACCTTGCGGAGATGCCGGAGAAACGTCCCTCGCCCTGGAGCTGGGGCGCCCTGCTCGGGATGACCCGGCTCAGCCTCGCCTTGAATCGGCCCTCGAAGTCGGTGAAGTACTCCTCATACCCCTTCGACGATCCTTCTTGATTGCTCAATGCCAGACCTCCTTTCCCTGAAGCTTGACATGTAGAAGACGAAATCCCGGACTTTCCGGTTGGTCATGATCCATGAGGCCGTCGTCTCGACCATCCTCCGGAAGCACTCGTTGTTCCACTTGGCGACCTTGTCCGCTATGAAGAGCGGCTTGTTATGCCCAAAAAGCTCCGGAATGTCGGAGCTCGTCATGGCCGCCAGCATGCAGACAACGAGGTTCTGAAGCTCGCTGGGAGATGACGCGCTCCTTGGCAGGACTAGTCTGACGGGCTCAATCGCCTTGCCGTACTCGTTCTTCAGCTCCGTCAGGGAGCTCTCCCCCGCGTCGAATCCTGGATGGGCGAGCCGGTCCGTCAGCAGCACGTTGCTGCGGAACCTGTTGTCCCTCCTGGCTTTGGCCAGTTGGACGTAAGACTTGAGCATGAGCCTCTCCGGCACGATCTTGTTCCTGATGGACCCGCGCACCCTGTCAGTTCCGGCGGCAGGATCGTGGACGACCGTTCGCATGGCGCAGTCGTACTCGGCGAGTGCCCACGGCACGTCGAGCTTCGCGGCGTTCATCATCGACATTGCCTGAAGGAACATCCTGTCCGTATCGGGTATCTCTTGGAACGCCTTGGCCTCGATCCCCCCAGGGAAGGCGCCGATGTTTGAGAGCAGCGGTAGGACGTGGCGCTTGAAGTCTCTGGCCGCCGTGTCCTTCGTCAACCCGATGAGCAGGATCCGGCGCGACCAACACTCTTCGATCAGCATGTTGATCGTGAACAGGGTGAGGAATGCGAGGTCCAGCGAGGTGAGCCTCTTAGTTGTGCCTTCAAGTTGCAGGGCCAAGCACGCGCTGGGCTCGCCCCTCTCGGCGAACATGCGATCGCCGATCTGACGGACCATGGACTTGACCCTCTGCCAGTAACGTTCATACCTAGATGCCATCCGGTAATCCCCGAGGATATCCCCGATCATGCCCTCGTCCTTGAGGCGCTTGAGCTGCCTTGATGCGCGATCCCTCTGGGCACCGGTAGTTAGGCCGAGCGCCCTGCAGATCCGGTTGAGGTCGCCCCTGTTCCCCGCCTCTAGGTAGTGAAGGATTGCGTAGCGGAGGTAGTCCCCGCGGGCGGGAAGGGTCCCAAGCTCGACATTGTGGATTCTGTGCCGGGAGTAGAAGATCTCGTTCTCGTCGATCGGGATGCCGTCCACCGGGTAGCCCACGATCGAGCAGGCACTGCGCCAGATGCTTCTCTTGGATGTGTCGAAGACGAGGGACCCGAGCTCACCCGACAGCGTCCGGTCCATCAGGATGATCCGTGCAGGTTCATCTGGGTCCGAGGCGAGCTTGTATGCGAGGTAGAACTCCGAGAAGGTCATAATCCGGCCAGCAATCTCGGAGTTGGTGACCACGTCGGAATCGGTCAGGAGCTTCCCCGCGGATATCCCGTCCTGCCCCCGAGCCCATGTCGTCTGGTCGATATCGGCAACCTGATTCACGTACAGGGGCGCACAGGCGCAGATGCCCTTCGCGTCCCGGAGGTTATCCGGATCGTATTCTACCTGCACCCCCGAAGGCGTGAAGCGCACGGTTCCCGTTGCAGCGTAAGAGCCGCCGAAGAAGACGACGAGATCGAATAGGAGCCTCGAGTAGCTCGTGCCGTCCACGGCGGCGAACCGAACAGCATCGGTGCCGAAGAACCGCCTGGCGGTTTCGCACGACCGGGCCGAGTCGAAGGACTGGATCAGAAGATGGGAAAGCACGCCATCGTAGAGCTTCGATGCCGACGCGAACCTTCTCTGGTGTTCCATGATCTCCTGTTCGGCCCCGCTTCTCAGCACGCCGCCCATCCACCTGATCCTTTCCCCGATGCGGTCCTCCAACGTGATCGCGCCTCGCGTCTCAGCATGGAAGCGGATGCCTTCCCTAGAAGTAGGTTTCGTTCACCCAGGGCAGCAGGCAGTCGGATTGGCTTCAGACTGGCGGGCATGACGCAGTTGGCTCATTGTCCGTGTCGGCAAGCGAGGCGCAGAATGCATGGACTTCCCTCAGGATGAATGGTTGTTCCACTTAAGCATGGATGGCTGTGAAGCGAACCGCTACCAGGCTCGGGCGGTCCAGGGACCCGACGGCGTCCAGGTCCGTCGCTCATTTCGCGAGTATCGGCACCACATAGCCCGCGATTATCCACGAATACCAAAGGTCCCTCGCGAACCACCATGGCACCTTCCTCTTGAAGAGTAGGCTGAAGGACGAATGATCGCAGGAGTTATCAAGCCACATCATCTCCAGCTGCCAAAGCCCTATTAATAGTAGGGAACCGGAGACGATCCCTGCGAGGGCCTGGATATTGGCCGCCATGGAACGTGTCTCCGACGATCGTGGTGGGTCCCGCGCGAGTGCCTGATAAGGTGTTTCCCGAGGGCTGCGGCCCCGTTGCCTAGCGTGAGTAGCTTTACGCCCGTCTTCGATGACCTCCTGCCGGGACCGCGCCTTCTTTCTATGCAGAGGGAGGGCGTTCCGACTCCGGGCGACCCCCGCAGGTCACGATGCCCCAGATCGGGCGACGGCAGGGAGGATAGGCAATCAGGAGGAGACTGATCCAAGACCGTCAGCCTTCCTTGGGCAAACTGCCGCGCGTATGCAGGCCATCCCCGAGCGCGACGTGCGCGCCGGAAGATTATATAACGGCGCAAGCCCGGAGAGACCGGGCGAGAGCTTGCGGAGCTTCCAGGTCAAGGACGATATGCAGACCAAATTCGGCACGATATACGGGCCGGAAGAGATCGCGGCGGTGACGGAGGTCATCCGTGCGGGTGCTCCGACCAACGATGCGAAGGTGCGAGCTTTCGAGGAGGCATTCGCCAGGTACTGCGGAGTGAAGTGGGCGGTCGCGGTTACGTCTGGCACCACCGCGTTGAACCTAGG
>CAZJVP010000037.1:0-2858 GCA_964549615.1 uncultured Thermococci archaeon
TCCGCACAGCTCGTGAGGAGGCTTCTCGGCTTTTGCCTTTTCCCTCCTCTCCTCGATTCTCTTTGCCTTCTCCTCCACCTCTCCCTTCGGGGCTCCCGGCCTGATTATGATGAGGGCCGCTATTCCCAGCGCTGCAAGCGCGACGATCCAGACCCAGGTCGGTATGACGGCAAGCCCCGTCGGTATGCTCATCCTCATCACGCCCTCGTACCATAGCGCCATCCAAAGGTAGTCGCCCTGCACAGCTAGGTGGGTGACGTCGGATCGGGCGGTAAGTCCTTGCTTCTTGGTGATGCTCTTCCACTTGCCCTCTTTAGAGGCGCTCCTGTAGTTCACCCCTGTATTGGAAGCAAAGTAGATCTTGTCCTTGAACACGGCTACGTCCTTGAACTCATCCGAGACGAGTCCATCGGACTTCGTGTAGGCCGTGACGGCCCCCGTGTTGCGATCGATGCGTGCGATGCCCCCCTTCATGGCAAACCAGATGCTGTCGCCGACGACCAGCGCCTCCCTCGCCGAGTTGCTTGGGAGCCCGTCCGCGGTGGAGTAGGTTTTCCAGGAACCCGAATCGGTGTCAAACCGCGCTATGCCGTTTTCCGTGGAGATCCAGAGGATCGGTCCATCGAAGAGCATGTTGGTGACGACATTGTTGGGCAGGCCAGTCTCGGTATTGTAGTAGGTCCAGCTGCCGGACCCGTCGAGTCTGCCTATTCCCTCGTTCGTCCCGAACCAGATCTCGTCGCCCTTCACGGCAAGCGAATAGACGTCCTTCGACGGCAGGCCTTCCCTGTACTGCTTCCATGTCTTGGCATCCCGGTCGAAAACCGCTGCCCCGGCCGGCCCGCCGACCCATACCTTTGAGCCGATGATCTTTAGGAACCTATAGGTCGGTATGGGGACTCCCTCGGGCGCGCGGCTCCACGTCTGCGTCGCTGCGTCGAAGACGTGGATTCCCTGGTTGTCTGGCGCCAGTGGATCGTAAAGGGCAACCCACAGCTCCCTATCGTCAGCGTCCATGCCGCTCGAGAGATTGCCGGTGAGGTCATGATTGGGAGCATAGAACCAATCGAACTTAAAGAACCCACATACCGGAACCACCAAAGCAAGGATGATGAGGGCCAAGGGAATGAGCTTGTTGAGACTCGGTCTCGTCTCGACCATGCAACCGCCTTCACGGTTGGCGGAGGCAATTTCCTCTTAAATGTCACGGGGTGACGTGACGTGACTGACGGCTCCGCGTAGGTGAAGAGGGCGTAAATTCGTCGGCCCGATGTACATGCTCGGCCGACCGTGACGAGGAAGCGAAGAAGGCACGGGAAGCATGGCCAATGCGGAAATAAACCCGAACGGTCTTTTCTTTCCCGGAAGAGGGCTCGGGCGGAGCTTGAATGCTTCTGAGAGGTTGATCAGACCTTGAAGAAGCTGACAACTCTTTTCCATGCCCAGAAGGGGCGATCAGCGGCGAGCGTGGGCAAGAAGGGGATTCCTAAGATGGCGGCAGGCGGGAAAAACTTTTAAGGGAAGTGACCCTCGTGGGCCTGTTGCCCTATCTGAAGGCAAATGGGAAGAGACCGTCGACGGCTCTGTCTGAGTCGTTTAGGGCAGGAGTTTGGTTGATCTATAAGGAACACGGGAAAGGGAGGTGAGAACATGAAGAAAGTGACTCTGTTGATATTGCTTTTGACGGCGGCTGCGATGCTGGCGGCGGTTGAAGCCGCTGAACTGACGCTCAAGTGGGCGTTCAACACGAGCAACGTTTTCCCGGGCAAGACCTTCGGTGCAGGTCACCAGGGTCCGTTCACGGTCTGGGACATCGACGGGGACGGCATCAATGAGATCATCTGGGGTACGCGCAGGGGCGATAGCAGAAGGCTTTGGTGCATCAAGGCCGATGGAAAGACCCTGAAGTGGGTCTACCCGCCCATCGCGGAAAGCGGGCTTCCCGGCGACCCCATTGGCCAGCCCTCCCTGGTCGATGTGAACAATGACGGCAAGTATGAGATCTGCATAGCGGGCAGGGGCGGAAGGCTCCATGTGATCAAACCCGATGGAACTGCACTCTGGACCTGGGACAACCCGGTGGCAGGCCAGACCATGCTGGGCGCCCCGCAGGCATACGACGTTGACGGCGACGGGTTCGTCGAGTTCTTCATCGCGGACAACGGAGGCTTCGTACACCGCGTTGACCATACGGGCAAGTTGGTGTGGACATCGTTCCAGACCGGCAAGGCCAACGAAGGGCACGTTACCATCTCCGATGTGGACAGGGACGGCGAGTACGACGTGACTTGGTGCAGCCAGGACTTCAACCTCTACTGCATATCTGCCAAGACAGGCGCCGAGAAGTGGAGGTTCAACTCAGGTGCCAACATGCAGACCAACGCGAACATCGTGGTGGACGTCAACAAGGACGGCGAGTACGAGGTGCTCATCTGGAACGACGCCGGGCAGGTCTATGCTGTGAGCTTCTTCGGCACCGAGGTCTGGAGGCTTCAGCTACCTAGGCCGGCGTATATCAGGCTGAGGCAGCCCATAGGAGATGTCAACGGCGACGGCACCTTCGATATGCCGATCATCTGCGAGGATGCCCTGTACCTGTACGACATCGGCGGTGCTGCTCCAATCAAGAAGTGGGAGATCAACCTGACGAAGTGGAGCGCGGAAGGCAAGTTCGGCGGCGCCAAAGCGCAGGCTAGCGGCTGGTCAGCGTACCACCTGATAGCGGACATCAACGGTGACGGCAAGCAGGAGATCCTCTGGTTGGCTCCGTTCCCGATAGTCACCGATGCGGACGGCAACCTCCTGGCGTACTACTACAACCCGCACATACAAGACGGCGCAAGGCAGGAGAACGGTGC
>CAZJVP010000038.1:0-10635 GCA_964549615.1 uncultured Thermococci archaeon
GCTCGGCGCAGTGATGTGGTAGTCTTGAGGGGTGGCAGCGGTGGGTGGTGGGTATCGGTGTGGGCGTCTGGGGGCCGCTGGTGGCTTGGACGAGCCAGCGGAGGCGAATCAGCGGGGATCCAGCTTATCGGGGGTCTAGGGACGGCGCGTGGTTGGGGGTGAATGGGGGGAGAGGAGGTTGTGCTTGAAGAGGCGGACGTTGTCGCCAGCGACCTTTCCGGCAGTGCGGTTGCCTGCGGCGCAGGCGGCCGTGCGGATGCCAACGACGTCGGGGTCGCACGAGGAGATGGCTTGGGCGTGGGACGCCCGAAGGGATCCGGCGAGGCCGCAGAGGAGGCCGCGGCGCCTTGCTCGGCGGACGAATCGGGTGAGGTCTGGGAGGGTGAGGAAGTCGAGGAGGGTGCGACCGTCCTTGTTGATGGTGTCAATGAGTACGCCGGCGGCGCCGGCGGCAGCTGCGACCGCGGGTAGCTGGAAGGGAGAAAGGGAGCCGACAAGGTTCCAGTCGGCGTAGGCGCAGGCGATTACTCTGACCGAGGAGCAGACCGAGCGGGTGGCACGGACGACGTCGGCTACCAGTTTCTGTGCCTGTTTGGGCGAGCGGACGCCTAGGAGTCCGAGTTTGAGATAGTCGGGACCTAGGGCTGCGGCCCCGGCGGCTGCGAGGGTTGCGGTGCCGGGCAGGTTGGGGAGGTCGCCGATTGCGCAGCTGGTTTCGGCTCGGGAGGCGACTGCGGCGATTACCTCGCTGATTACCCAAGGCGGAGCAGCTCCGAGGGAGCCCTCCGCAGGGTTCTTCACGTCGACGATGTCGGCGCCGCCTCTAAGCGCCTCGGGTACTTCGTCGGCGCCAACGACGCTGACCAGGAGCTTCATAGATTTCACCTTCGAGTACGAGGCAGTATGTGGCTTGCTACTGTGTCTTGGCCTTTTACAATGCTTTCGAGGCGCTCGGGAAAAAGGCCGTTTGCGAGCCATGCATCCATTCGGTGCGCCGAAAGGAACAGGGGTAGGTAGGCATCGACCGGGGAGGACTGCAGGCGAAGGAGGTCATCGGCAGAAACCTCGCGAAGGAGCTTGCCCCCAGGAAACGGATCGATAACTCCGTCGACCGTCTTGGCGAGCAGCAGGCGTGCGTTTAAGCGCGAGGCGAGGAAGGCGGCGATCGAGTCGGAGGTTACGTCCCACGTCTTGGGCAGGTCGGCCCTCCTCAAGAGATCAAGTGGTAGAAAAAGGGCGATCTTGGACGGTGGGGATTGGGCGGGACGGGTGGTGAGCGAAAAGGCTTCGCGACTGAAGCGGGCAAGCCGGTAGGCGTTCAGGTGCATTGCTAGGACTGCGGTCCAGTGGGAGGCACCGGAGCCGAGCGAGTGCTTACGGTCGAGGGCTCGCACGCAGTCGGCATAGCTCCCACCTCCCGTCAGGACGACCAACGGCGTCTTCTTTCGGAGTCTTACCAGCGTGCGAACGAGGTTGAGTAGGGATGGTTTGCGGGACTCCAGAAGACTCCCACCGACCTTGATTACCCACAAGGAAGGTCCCCCAGAGCACCGGCGAGGGCCAAGCTCGCGGCGGGTGCGTTCGCGGAGATGTCCTTCGCCCTGCGCCGGAAGGTGAGGTGGAGCTCGGTCTCCAAGACGGAGTGGAACGGTCGCAGGTGTCTTAGGCCGGCGGCCCGTGCAGCGGGTTCCGCAAGGGCGAACATCCCGATGCCCGCAAGCACACAGGGCAGGTCTGAGGGGTGCGGGTAGCGCGACGCGACGAGTTTGATGTGGCGGGAGACCTTCTTGATCTGGGCGGCGTGTATGTAGCGAGCGATGCAAATGATATCCTTCTGGGATAGCGAATCGGTGTCTGCGCAGATCACGCGGCTCAGCCTGCGCATTGCGCCGTTCTTGGTCTTTGGGCCCCCGTCGCTCGTGGGGACGGTGAAGTCCTTGGGCGAAATGAGTCCGAGTATGAGGTTGACGTCCGCGGTTGTGGCGAAGCTCTCAGAGGAGACTCCCAAGTCCCGTCCGTGCAGGCGGACGTGGTCGACCAGGGTCGCCACATTGGTGCGAAGGGCGCCGGTGTAGACGAGCTCCTGGTTGGCGAGTCGTCCCATATCGGTGGGGTCCTTGACTTGGTGTTTGCCGTGCGAGATTGGGATTATGTCCGTGGTTGTGGAGCCAGCGTCGATGATGATGCAGTCCGGAAGCAGGGGTCCTAGCAGTAGAACGGGCGCAACCCAGTTAGCGGCCGCGACCTTAAGGGGTTTGGAGATCGCCTCGGGCAGTTGGGCGAGCTTTCCTGTGCTGAGCAGGAAGACCGCCGAGGGATCCACCCGGGCCACCGCCGACAAGACGAACCTGACGCCCTGTCTCTTGGTGTGAAAGCAGTCCGCCAACTCGGCGGTGGTTGTGACGAGGGTGCGGTGGGGGTGGGCAAGGTAGGGTCGGAGGATTCGCCGCAGGAAGCGGGGGAACTGCCTATGTTTCTGCCAGAAGGGGAAGTAGAAAGACTGTACGCGCACGACCCGCGGCCTTCCTCGGCGGTCCGCGGGAAAGCCAGGCTTCTCGTAGGTGCATGCGACGATCTTGGTGTTAGCTCCTCCAATGTCAAGACCAATACTCAGCAGATGATGTTCATCTCCGCCAGTCTTCGCCTGGCCTCTTGCATCTTGGCTGGCATCTCGAGGGGATCGGTGCCGCGGACGCAGAGCATCGCGGAGCTTGCGTCCTTCATGTAGAAAGGCCCAAATGGGAAGGGAGGGGAAACCACTTCCGGGATCTCGAAGATCCTCGGGAGAAGGGCGTCGCTTGCTTGGACGGTGCGTTGGAGGGGCAGTATCGCCCACTGGGCATATCCTTGGCAACGAGGTTTCGGGCGGGATCCGTCGAGAAGGATCTGGCCTAGGGATGGTTCGATGACCTTGGCGAGTCCTATGCAGGATGTGGTCATCCTCGGGTTAATCTCCATGAAGTAGCAGTCTTCACCTTCCGCCACGAAGTCCATGCCCATGAGTCCCTTGGAGTTGGTTAAGCCCACGATCCTCGCCAGGTCTCTCCAGATCAAGTCTGAGGATGCAAGCGGGAACGGACACGAACCGCCCTGGTAGCGCAGCGTTTGTGAAACGGCTACCGACTGGGTGTTGAGCGAAAGGGGCAGGATATCCGGAGCATCGGCGAAGAAGGTCGCGCTGAGGTGGCGTCCTTGGACGAATTCCTGCACTATCCCCCGCCCGCGGCCACAGGAGGCGAGCCTTGCGCAAGCCATCTTGGAGTCTGCGGGGGTCCGTACGATCGATATCCCCTCGGACCCAGTTCCGTCGACAGGCTTCACTACGGCTGGTAGCCCGACCTCCCTTGCGGACTTTTCGATCTGGATGGGATCCGCCTCGACTTCGATGAACTTCGGGACCTTCAGGTACGAGGCGGCCCGGCTCACGAGTTCGAAGGACCGGACCTTGTTTGAGAAGGCCTCCGTGGTCTCGGGGGAACAGCTCAGCAGCCTCGACCGGGAGGCCGCGGAGCGGGAGATGTTTGAGAGCATGCCGTGGGACTCGGGTGCGATGACGAACACCGCTTCGTGCTGATCGAAGATCTCGTCCGAGATCTGGGCGTGGTCCTCGTCGAGGAATATGAGCCGGTCTGCACCCAGGTAGCGAGCCTCCGTGGCCATGTTCCTCGAGACGACGGCCGTGACGGAGTTGCCATCGACCTTCATGATGGTGCACAGGGTTCTAAGCATCCCAAAGCCCTCGGGCAGGATGGCTCGGCTGCCTCGGCCGCTGGCGCAGGCCCACTCGAGGACAAGCACGTCCACAGATAGCGATTTAAAGCGGATTTCTCTTAAATCTCGCGAGCAGGCCTTGAGGGTCATCCCCGTCTTGGACGTTCTCGAGGGAAAGGTCGTACATGCTGTGGCTGGCCGCAGGAGCGACTACCTGCCGATTCGCAGCAGGATCACGTCATCCGTGCGCCCGGCCGATGTAGCATCCGACCTTCGGCGGCTCTTCCCGTTCCGGGAGGTCTACATCGCCGACCTGGACGCGATAGAGGGAACCGGCGAGAACATCAGGGACGTGTTTGCGGTTCGAGATCTGGGGTACTCGGTCTATCTTGACTGCGGCGTGCAGGGGGCGGGGGACATCGACGCGAACCTGAAGCGGGTTGAGAGGCTCGTGATCGGCACCGAGACGCTGCAGTCGATCCGGGAGCTGGAGAGTGCATGCAGGCTTCACCCCTGGGTTGTTGTTAGCCTCGACTTCAAGGGGGACGAGCTACTTGCCCGGGATAGGTCGTTGATGGGCATGAGTCCTGCAAGACTGGTGGAGGCCGTCTGCCAGGCAGGAGCATCCGAGTTAATATACCTCGATCTGCGCCGTGTGGGCACGGGCTCAGGCGTGATGTCGTCCCGCCTCCAAGCGATACTTGATGCGTCCGAGGTCCCCGTCCTAGTTGGGGGCGGCGTGAGGGACTCCGGGGACGTCAAGGCCCTGGAGGAAGCAGGCGCCGCGGGCGTTCTCGTGGCGACCGCAATACATTCCGGCGCCCTGACGCGGCAGGAGATCGAGAGGTTGGTGGGCTCTCCGGCCTGAGGGGGCGAAGCCAGCCAGGCCGTGCCTAGGAACGCCGGTCCTCACGTGCGACCTTGAGAAACTCTCCCGGGGCCTCCCTGCTAGACCCGATCAGGATTCGGAAGTGGGGCTCGGCTCCCGAAACCCGCTCGAGGATGCCGTGGCATATCGCTCTCTCGCCCCTGCGGACCTGGTTGGCGTAGGTGTGCGTGAAGGACACTATCTCAGAAACCTCAACGCCAAGGGCCTGGCAGCCGGATACCCCGTATCTGGCGGGGTAGTCGTGTGCGAGTTCGTCGTCCGTGACGACGCAGGTCGCTCGAGCCCTGCCCAACCTCTTGAAAGAAACATCCCCAAATCTTCCGTCGATCTCCTCAGGCCTCCTTGCCGATAACACGTCGAATCTCCTGTTGCCAAACTTCGCCCTGTCACCCTTCCTCGATTCGTGCCAGACGAACTCCTGGAAGGAGTAGCTGGAGGGATCAGACACCCTCTTCCTGTAGAGGCGTGCGAGGTCACGGCGGTCGAGGCGAGAGAACACGCCGTGCGAGACGCATTCCCCAAGGGCATCGAGCACTCTCCTGTAGTTGGAGAGCCCGTACACGACGAGGTCGATGTCAGACGATGCTTCTTGGGCGCCGACCAGGAAGGATCCCGTGACGCCCAAGTCGGCTTGCGCAAGGCCCGACCTTGCGACGAGTTCAGCGATCGCCGAGCTGAGTGCCGGCTCGTCGTCTTCACGCACTAGTTCATCAAGTCGGAAGGCGGGTTGTAGGTGGCGGAGCACGCTTTTCTCGGGGACGATCGTCACCTCGCGGTCGAGTTCGGGACAGAAACGTATGTACTGCGGGGCTAGGCGGGACAGGAACTTTTCCGCCTCAGCGCTCGTTCGGACCTTCATGAGTCCCCCACTGGTCCTGCGGAACCGCAGCTGAGCAAGGATTCCCGAGGGAGGATGGAGGTTGGATACGACGGAGAAGAGGAGGCCCTCGCGAGTTTCGACGAAGTCCCTGACCCTGAACATCGGGGCGAATGCGTTCCGGGGCCAATAAAATCTTTAGCCTTGGCTTTCGACGCGGTCGGGGCCAAAGTTGATCGCCGGAATAGTTCCCGTAAGCCCCCTGAGCGATGCGAAGACGAGGCTCCAGGCACCGGGTCTGTCCGAAGAGCGGAAGCGTGAGCTCGTCATCGCCATGTTGGAGACGGTCCTTGAGGCGATGGTGGGAAGCCGGCTGGATTCGACATACGTCGTGACTTGCGATCCTAGGCTGCTCAGGCTGTCGGCGAGGGCGGGCGCAAGACCCGTTCGAGAGCCTGGCAGGTTGGGCGCGGACGGCGCGGTCAGCTATGCGACCAAGAGGGCGGTCCGCGACGGCGCCCAAGCCAGCTTGGTCATGTTGTCCGATGTTCCGCTCGTGACTCCAAGGGATGTGGATCGGATGATCGACAGGGCACGCAGGGTCGAAAGGTGCGTTGTCGCGGCCAGATCGAATCGAGGAGGCACCAATGCGCTCTGCAGGGTTCCGGCCGAGGCGATACCGACTCGGTATGGTGAGAACAGTTTTATGAACCATCGGGTGGAGGCCAGGAAGGCCGGGATACCCTTCTTTGAGTTTCGATGCGCGCGAATCGCGTTTGACGTGGACACGGTGAAGGATTTGAGGTTGCTGGCAAAGATGGACCGAGAATCAAAGAGGTATCCCTTCATTTCTGAAATGTTGGGGCCGACGAAGGGACGGGAAGGGAGACCATGGCGCGATCCAGAATAGTCATCGTCGAGGGCAAGACCTATCTTGTGCCCCGCAAGAAGTACAAGGTGGCGAGAAAGGGTTTCAGGAGCTCCGAGGAGACTTGGGCTCACATAATGCGGAACATCGAGGACTTCGGGATGCCCTTGGAGGAAGGTGGGCAGGAAGCGGCCAAGGAGGCCGAGGCACAATCCCAAGCGAGGGAGCGATCGTCCGAGGCCGGGAAGGCAAAGGGCTCCGCGAAGAAGCCGCCCGGGAAGCCAAAGAAAGCTCCAAGGGAGTCGGGCCCCGAGGGGGAAGGCGGGGCGCCTGGGGAAGCGAAGAAGGAGTAGTCCGCTAGTGGAAGATCTTGACGAACGACATTAGGGAGAAGGCAAGCATGACCGCCAGCGAGAGCGCGAACGAAACGGCCCCCAAGCCGATCAGCGGCGTAATGAAGATCCCTGCGATCATCAGCGGAACCAAGTTGAAGGCCAGCTTCCCAGGGCTGAACGGTCCCAGCCAGCTTTGCACGTGGGCGAATTCGTGTCTTATGACGCTAGGATCATCAACAGCTATGATGCCCCAGCCGACGAACGAGTAGCCGGATATCTCCACGTAGTGGCGGTCCGCTTGGCCGTCCGGTTGCGGTTCAGACGTCGTGCGGCGAGAGCGCATCTCCCTGCTGCACACGTAGGGTGGGCCTTCTTCCCGGGGTTTCATAACAAGTGCAAGCGGCCTGCCATAGCAGATGGAAAGCACGCAGGCAAGGCACAAGGCCGGAAAGTAGATGATATGGGAAAGGCCCCAGGAAACCTTTCGCGGAAGGTGAAACAGGAGCGGTCGAAAGGGCAGGTGTACGAGCTTGGGGCAGAAGCCCAAGTCGGTATGGGCTTGCTGCAACTGGGGACTACTCCTCCTCTTCGTCTTCCTCAAGGGGCGGCCCCGTGTATCTTGCGGCGGAGATCGTCTCGCCCCTCCTTATGCCGAACAGTTTCATCGTTCTAGCATCTATGCCGACGAACTTGGTTGGCAGGTAGTCGTCCTCGACGGCCTTGACTAGCAGGGTCCCCCTCCGGCCGATGACTTCGATGATCCCGCCCGGCATTATCTCGAGTTTGTCGAGGTCCTCGCCGCGCATCTTGACGGTGTTTATCCAGTTGACGGGCATGGCGCTCAGCTCCACAACGCCTTCCTTCTTCTTCTCCATTTCTGGCTCCCCAATGGTAGTTGGGGTACCGGTATATAGATTTACCGAATCGAGAATCAAGCCCGTCCTTGTGCGGTCAACGATCGGTCGATGGCGGAGAAGGCGTGGGAAAGCTGCCTCTTGGTTATGCAGAGAGGCGGGACCAGCCGGATGACCTGGCCGGCAGTGCGGTTGACGATGACGCCCTCCTGCAGGCAGTGCTCCAAGACTTTTTTGGCAACGTCCTCGGATGCCATTTCAAGTGCCAGCATTAGGCCAATTCCCCTAACGTCGCGCACCGAGTCCGGGTGGCGGCTGCGAAGCATCCTCATCTTCTCAATGGCCCATCTGCCCAACTCTGTGGCTCGCTGAGGCAGGTTTTCTTGTTCCAAGACCTCCAGCGCAGCCATGGCCGCGGCGCAGGCCAGGGGGTTTCCCCCGAATGTTGAGGCATGGTCGCCCGGGCGCAGTTTGTCCATCACGTCCGATCTGGCTGCAACTGCGCCTATTGGCACGCCGCCGCCCAACCCCTTTGCCATCGCGACGATATCGGGCGTGATTCCCATGGTCTGGCAGGCTAGAAACGCGCCGGTCCTTCCCATGCCGGTCTGTACCTCGTCGAATGCAAGGATAATGCCGGCCTCGGTGCAGAGTCTGCGGACTGCGGAAAGGTAGCCGGGGTTGGGCAGGATTATTCCTCCCTCCCCCTGGACCGGTTCTAGGATCACTCCGCCGACGCTGTCGTCGATGGCCGACGCGATCTGGTCTTGATCGCCGTAGTCGACGAACCTAACCCCGGGAAGAAGGGGCTCGAAGGGCTCGCGATACTTGGACTGCCCGGTCACGGAGAGGGAACCCATGGTACGGCCGTGGAAGGAGCCCTTGGCGGCTAGGATCCCGGGCCTCCCCGAGGCCCTTCGGATGAGCTTCAGTGCCGCCTCAACCGCCTCGGTCCCGCTGTTGCAAAAGAAGACCTTGTCGAGCCCAGCGGGGAGCATGCCCACGAGCTTCTCCGCCAGCCTTGCCTGCGGTTCGTTGTAGTAAAGGTTGGAACAGTGCATGAGGCGGCCCGCCTGCCGGCGAAGGGCCCTCACCACCTTCGGGTGACAGTGGCCAACGTTGTTGACGGCGATCCCCGCAACGCAGTCCAAGTACCTCCTTCCTTCCGAGTCCCAAACGGTCGCGCCCTTTCCCCGGACCAAGCAGATCTTGAGGCGGGTGTAAACCCCGGCATGGTAGCGCGAGTCGAGCTCGAAGATTGTGTCTGCGAGCGAGGCCATGGCTGTGGGTGGAGACGCGCTCTCAAAAATGCTATACAGGGCCGTTCCGTCGCTTTTCGAGGCACAGGGCGGTATCCTCGCCGCACGGGGCTGTTCTGATCTGGGATAGCCCGAGCGCGCGGAGGCCGCGGATTGTTACCTGCGCCTTGGTAGGGAAGCTAAGTGCTACTCTGCCACCGCCCTTAAGTACCCTCGAGAGCTCGGCCATCGCCGCACGTCGTCGAGGGATGTTCTGTATCACTGTGGCAGCAAGAACCCCGTCGAAGGATGCGTCCCGGAAGGGAAGCCTGGTGCAGTCCCCCAAGACGACACTGCCCTTCATCTTGCTGGGTCGGGCCGACAACATTGCGAGGGAGAAATCAAGCCCTACGTAGGCCGCTCCACCCGCGTTTATGGGGTCGGCCGCGAGACAGGTCCCGCAGCCCCAATCGAGGATCTTCTGGCCGGACGCCAAGCCGAGCATGTCCAAGAGAACCGGATACTTGGATCTTTGCAGCTCGCTGTAGCGAGCGTCGTACCTCGAGGCGGTCTGGCTGTACCTTCGACGGGTCTCTGAGGGTCCCAGCAACCGAAACCTCGGGTTTCCGTCGGGGCTTAAGACTCTCATGGCCGGTGCGTCCAACCCAACGCGGCGAGTGGGAGTGTGTTGGTGGGCAGTCTAGGCGTGAGCAAGTCAAGGCCGAGGTAGGCGTCTTCGGCCGGGAGATCTGTTATTTTGTGCAACAAGCAGTCTCAATTTGTCCTCTTACAGTACTAGATCGGGATAGATGTTTCTAAGGCTCGTGGGTGATTTGTAAACATTTATAAGGGAAACAGAGGGTTGCGGCCCCTGCCCGTGGACTCTCTCAATCTTGCCATCAGGAACCTCCAGAGGCGCAAGCTCAGAACCGCCCTACTTATAGTCGTGATGACGATAGTGTGTGCGAACTTCATCCAACAGGTCAACTTCTCCATAGGGCTTGAGGTAACCGGGGACATAGAGGAGGCCCAGGCCGAGTGGGAGCAGAGGGCGACGCACCTCACCTTCTTCGACGCCGACATCTACCCGGAAGGTAAGGCGAGTCCAAAGGTCACCATTCCCAGGGACGTCGCGCGCATTTCCAATGACCTGTACAACAAGGCGTTCGAGGCCGTCGACGCGGTGAAGGGGAAGGTGGCCCGGGAGGTTTGGCTCAGCTTCGGCAAGATCCAGATAACCAAGCCGGGCGAGTTTGAGACGTTCACCATACCTTCGGGCGACCAGTACATGGAGCTTATAGGCATGGACTCCCCCTACATCACGATCTTTCTCAACACGACGCCGAAGCTTCAACTTGCTACCTGTCCTTACTGTGACGGCGTCGGGTGTGAGAAGTGCGACTATACGGGGAAGTGGGGAAGGTATCCCCCTCCCGCCGGCGGCGGGATCGTGATCTCACAGTACTACATGCTCAGGGAGGACCTCAACCTCTCCCTCTACTATGACAGCGTGGCAAAGAAGTGGGTAGGAACCAACGTCACGGTCTTCTACGACCTCGAGGGGGCAAAGAAGCTGGGCGAATATACCCTCTACGTCGGCTTAGGTCACACTCCGCCCACGCAGGGCATTCCCCTCCAGATAATCGGCGTCATTAGGTCCGAGCCCAATTTCGGTCTCATCTCCCTGAAGGACGCATGGACACTCAAAGGCATGGAGAAGGACCGTTGGTCCAGCTTCATGTACATAAGGATCCCCAAGGTGACGGACTTCGGAACGGTCAACAGCAAGCTTTCCCGTTACTACCCGCAGCACAACGTGTTCGTGTTGTACCCGGTGCTGAAGACGGTGACCGCCACCATCAACATACTGCAATGGGAGTTGCCGCTCGTCGCGGGGCTGGTCGCCCTGCTGATATTCCTCAA
>CAZJVP010000039.1:0-8416 GCA_964549615.1 uncultured Thermococci archaeon
GGTTGCGGAATTTGCACCGCGAGCACGGATCTGTGCAACTCGGTCCGCACCTCCGCGTCAAGCCATGGATCCTACCTGTTGTCCTTGTGGTCGGCGCGCTCCATGTTCACGACAGAGCACACGGTAACGATCGTCCAAGCCCAGGGCCTCAGGCAAAGATCATGAAGAAACCGGCGCGACATTTCGGGGAAATTCTAACGCGGTCTTCGCCAAAGCTGCGATGTGCCACAGGTCCCGGTCGAGCTATCGTGCGCCCTCACGGTGTTGCATCAAGGTGTGCGTCTGCATTTCTCGGGTGAGATCTTAACCAGTAATCAACACAGGTCACGACGGGCAGAGATTCTGGAAAACGACTGGCAGCCCATGACCGGGATCGACCGGCTGTTGTGGGCGCCGGCGGAAGATCATCGGCATGTCGGCCCGGGCAGGCGGTCCGGTCTTGCCCGCCATGATCCTCCAAGCTGGCGTTGCGCGAGGACGAAGTCATGGTGGCCGAACCATCGTGCCTACCACAGGGAACCTCTCAAGCACTTCAGGGCCGTGCGGGGCATCCCCTAGGGCAGCTGTCAGGTCACACCCAGCGGCGTGGTAGGCCTGATGCTTGCCCATCTTCCACAGGAAGCTGCTCGAGACGTCGTAGACCCTGCCCCGATACGCCACATATGCAGGCCTGCCCTCCTTGCCATCGAACTTGGCAAGCTCCTCCTCGGTAAACTCCCTCATTCTACCAAGCCAGCCGATCAAAACGAACGACGACTGGTGGGACGTCGAAGGAACATACCGGTCGCGCTACTTGAGGAACTTGGACAGGAACGGGGAGGACTCGCCCCTCCTCATGAAGTGCCCAGAAGGCCCTTCCCCCAGGAACTCCGAAAACCAGGACTCGTGCTCGATCTCCTCGTTCAGGATGGCCAGCGCCAGATCGTATGTTCGGTGATCCTTTCCAGCGGTCAGGTTGCAGATGTTGGTGTACTGCCTGACCGCGCAGCGCTCCGCCTCGACGAGCGTCTTGAGAATGGCCTTGACGTCCGTCACGTCCTTGGGTAGGTAGGCGGGCGGACACCCAGACATGTCATGGAAATCCTTCATGTCCCTGGGCAGCGCACCGCCAAGCTCGTATATGCGGGGAACCAGGGCCTCGAAGTGATTGCGGTCCTCGATCCGCGCGACCTCCGCAATCTCCTTGATCGTTTCGCCGTCCAACCCAATCAAGTTGGCCCGCAGGATGGTGTAGTAGTAGTACGTGGTCAGCTCCGCCGCAGCGTTCTTCACCAGAAGCTCCACGAGCTTGTCCACATCCACTCCGCTCTTCTTCACCATCTCTATTGCTACCTTCGCCATGTACGAACCTCGTCCACCAGCGCCGCCGCACTGTTGAAAAAGGTGCTGAAATAGTCACCATGATGCCGATTCCCGGCCAGACACGGCCCCAAGGCCCATGTTCCAGGGCATCACCGATTCGGACCCAGGCCAGACGGATTGTCGTCCGAATTCCCGACGGACCAGACCCAACGTCTACTGCAAGCACTGCAAGCAGGGGCAGATGGGTTGTCCCACATATCGGGGGATGAAGGGCGGGGCCGCAGATTGGCCTTCAAAGACGTAGCAGAGGTCTCGCTCCGGAGGAAAGCCGGCTTGTGGGACATCCTGAGAGCTGGCCCCTCCCGCGCAATGGGGATACGCCAACAGCCCGAGAGCCCAGCGCGTGCCACCTATCACCTGCCAAGAAGGCAAAGCCTGTTGTGGAATGCAGCTGGGGTCATCTCCCCAAGCTCGCCAGACGCAAACCCGCTCCTGATCAGCCCCCGGTTTGTGCGGAACGGCCTACTCATGCCGTTGTCAGCATCGTGAACTTGGCCCGGCATGTCAGCGAACGGCGCCCCCACGACCTCTCATGTCTCAAACTTCTCCCGGATATCCAGCCGGGTTGTGTTGGTGACGCTCGGTTGCCGGTTGGCGCTCTCGACGGGGTCATCTCCGGGTGTGGCCTTCTTTGTTCCATGCTGGATCGAGGCCGCAGTCGCCCCCGCTTGCCCCCTCTACCGGCTCCTCAGGCCCTCCTCGTACGCCTTTCTGTACATCGCCACCACGTTCTCCGGCGGGGTGTTTGCCTGTATGTTGTGGCAAGGGGCCAGGATGTAGCCGCCGCCCCTTCCGAGGATTCGGATGTTCTCCAACCTCCCTCTCGACGTCCGCCACGGAGCCGAAGGGGAGGGTGTGCTGGTTGTCCATCGCACCGTGGAAGACGAGCGCCTGCCCAAAATCCCTCTTGAGGCCTTCCCTGTCCATCCCCCTGCAGCGCCACTGTACGGGGTTGAGGATGTCGATGCCGGCCTTGATCATGTCTGGGAGTATCTCGCGAACTGCCCCATCGTCGTGGTGGAACACAAACGCGCCCTCCTCATGGGCGATGTCGATGATCTCTTTCACTCGGGGGATGACGAACCTCCTTATCTGGGACGGAGGCATCAGGAGCCCGGACTGGTGGCCAAGGTCCTCGGCAACCTCCGTCATCATCACCTGACCAGGTATGCGTTCGTAGATCCTCCGGGTGCCCTCGAGGGCGATGTTGAGAAGTTCGTCCAGACAGTACTCCACTATGTCCGGGTGGCGGACCAGATCCACATAGCTCTGCCACTGGCCCCGGAGCCTTTGGAAGTACATCAGGAGCCAGCAGCCGCCCGCCCGGATCGGCAGGTCCTGCTTCCCCTTCAGCTCCCTCTCCACATCGGAGTAATCCCACCAGTCGGGATCCGGCCACTCGTAGTTCTTCCTGATCTCCCTCACGCTGTCGTACTCTGCGAGTGGACTGTAGACGACCTCCTCGTACACCCCCGTGGCATAACGGACCTCCCTGAGACGGCATCCATAGACGTCCTTTCCCTTCGCAAGTCTTGGACCGACGTACTTGCCGCCGACACCGACAACCCGATCCACGTGTAGGGTCTCCAGCGCCTCGTCTATGTCTTTGCAGCCCAGGTACTCCACGAGTCTTTCATTTGCCTCGACGGTGGCCCAATGCTCCATGGGCAAACGGTCGGGCTTCTTGCGTTGGAAGACTGCCAGCCAACGCTCCCTCGGGGTCATTTCCTCGGCTCGCAGTTGGCTACTCTCCTCGTGGAGACCGTGCCCCGGCGCTTATGTATGCATCGCCCCCATCCACCTCGATCATTGCACAGGGGTTGCGCGGAGAGCCTCCACGCCCGGGTGCAGCCAGGGCCTGGAGTTGGGACAGGCAATCCACCGCCCTGAAACCCGCATCCTGCGTCAACGGTAAAAACGAGACATTTTTCCCATCATCCCAACGATCAAAACCGGGCAAACTGGCGCAAAGGCCAATCGAGCCCTAATGAGAGGAGATCGGTTGCCATCTTTCTTGGCCCCTGGCAACCGTCGGGATGTGCCCGGCACCCCGGATGTCGCGACCATCCCAAATCTCCTCCAAACCAGGTGATCACAACGTCAGACCCGTGCAACACGGCAACGGACACCGCGACGCCGTCGTCCTCGATCTCCGGGTCCACGAGGGAGGCACGCCCAGCCAAGGCCAGGATCACCCTGATCGACTACGACGAATCGAGATTCCAAGAGCGGGAGATCCTGGACATAGAAGAGGTCCTGCCATTCAAGGATTCGCCCACCGTCACCTGGATAAACATCGACGGCCTCAACGACGCCGCCGTGATGGAGAAGATCGCACAGCACTTCGGCATCCATCACCTGGTCATGGAGGACATCGTCACGACCAACCAACGGCCCAAGCTTGAGGACCTGGGAGACTACACCTACATAGTCCTGAGGATGATGACCTGCAACGGCAATGGAGAACTCGTGACGGAGCAGGTAAGCCTCATCCTCGGACCGAACTACGTCATCTCCTTCCAGGAGAGGGTCGGAGACGTCTTCGACCAGATCAGGGACCGCATCAGAACGGGGAAGGGTCGGGTGAGGAGGATGGGGGCCGACTACCTTGCATATTGCCTGATCGATGCGATAGTGGACAACTACTTCGCAGTCCTAGAGAAACTGGGGGAAAGGGTGGAGGCCGTGGAGGACGAACTCATCTCCAACCCGACGCCCCAGACCCTCGTCGTGATACGCGACTCCAAACGGGACCTCCTCCTGGTGCGCAAGACGGTTTGGCCCCTGAGGGAGGTCGTTGACCGCCTGGAGAGGGGGGAGTCCCGCCTCGTCAAGAAGTCGACGGCCATCTATCTTAGGGACGTGTACGACCACACGATCCAGATCATAGACACGGTGGAAACCCTCCGCGACATGGTATCCGGCATGCTGGAGATCTACCTCTCGAGCATAAGCAACAGGCTGAACGAGGTCATGAAGGTCCTCACCATAATCGCCACGATATTCATCCCGCTGACCTTCATAGTGGGCATCTACGGCATGAACTTCAGGTACATGCCGGAGATAGAGTCGAAATGGGGCTATCCTGCCGTGATAGTGACCATGGCAATCGTTGCAGGCGTCATGGTCCTATACTTCAGGATGAAGAGGTGGCTCTAGCGGTCGTCGAGGCGAGCGGGCGAAAAGCTAGCTAGTGGCTTCGGAGCACCCGGACCGTCTCGACGTCAGAGCCTTCAAATGTTCCTCGCTGACGAAGATACCGCATTCACAGGTGCCGTCCCTTGCGATGTCGGCCCTGTGGTTACGGCACGGACAGATGTTCGCCTTGTCGATCTCGCGATCGCCCGTCACCGGGCGGCAAGGACAATAAGCGCGCCCATACCTTGCCCTGTTCCTTGCCAAACCCTCCAGCACGTTCCTAACCAGAACATCATCCGGGTGAAGGCGGTAGGGACCCTTCTCGACATACCTCAACACCATCCTCTTCACCCAGGCAAGGTCGGCATCCGATTCGGCGCCTGGCACGAAGACCCCGGAGATCCCCGAGATCGCAAACTTAAAATGCATACCTAGCAAGCGGCTGCCGGAGGCCGAGCATGAAGATAGGACAGAGCGCACCGGACTTTCGCGGCCTGCTGGACGTTAGCGGAAAGAGGTACTCGCTTTCCGATTTTGCGGACAAGAAGATCGTGGTCGTGATCTTCAGCTGCAACCATTGCCCCACCGTCGTCGCATACGAGGACAGGATGATCCAGATACAGCGCGACTACGCCGACAAGGGGGTGATCCTGGTGGCGATAAATCCCAACGACGAGAGAAGGTATCCACAGGACAGCTACCAGGAGATGGTCAAGCGCTCCAGAGCCAAGGGGTTCAACTTCCCCTACCTTAGGGACGAGACCCAGGAGGTGGCCAGAGCGTACGGGGCCCAGAGGACTCCCGAGGTCTACGTCCTGGACTCGGAAAGACGGCTCAGGTATCACGGTAGGATCGACGATAACGTGAATGATCCAGGATCGGTCAGAAGCCACGACCTGAGGAATGCGCTGGACGCACTCCTAGCAGGAAAGGAGGTACCCGTTCCCGATACAGCCGCGGTGGGCTGCACCATCAAGTGGAAGTAGGTCGGCAGGTCGGCACGCGGGGCGCATTTCCAGGGGAGTTTCTGACCCAGAGGCGGGACGGACGGTCAAGGCCAAGCAGGAAGCAGGGGCCGGTCATGGATGATGCAGCGCAATCTCGGAGCAGTGCTGTCGATGATGGTGCCGCTGCTTGTCCTTGTCCCCGCGTGTTACGGCCAGCCCAAGGTCGATCCGCAGACCGGGCTGATCCGAGTTCTCTTCATGGGAGACTCGGAGATGGAGCCCACCAAGGTCACGCCGATAATGGCCCAAGACCCGATGCTTAGCCTCACTAGGATACCTGTGGAGGCCCTGACATGGTCGGGCGACATAGAGATCGTTGCCCGCGGGCTTAGGATGTACTTCCCGCGAACCGCCGCCCAGGTCTACGAAGAATACGATGTTCTGATCATAGCCGACGCTAGGGAGCCCTTCTTCCCGCTCAAGATCCAGAACTGGTTCAAGGAAGCGGTGATCGAGCACGGCGTGGGCTTCCTCATGGCCGGCGGCCCGCAGTCCTTCGGCGGGTACGGACCATGGGGCCACCCGAGCTGGGAGGGCTCTCCGGTTGCCGACATCCTCCCCGTCAACTGTCTCAGGGACTGGCGGTATTCCGACAAGGTTTATCACCTCGTGCCGACCGAGCAACACCGCGACCATCCCCTGGTGAGAGGCATCCCATGGAGGCAGGTGCCCCTCCATGACTACAACAGGGTCCAGCAGAAGCCCGGAGCGGTCGTCGTGGGGGAGAGCGATGACCACCCAGCTGGCAGCCCCATACTGACCTACATGGAACTGGGCGAGGGCATCGCGGAGGCTTTCGTGTTCGACTGGGGCGGGGGAAGCGTTCGGGATTTCAACAGGTGGGCGTACGCGCCTGTGGCCCTGAGCAACATGCTGTACTGGCCCGCGCGGGTCAGCATCCCGGAGGATATGGGCATCTACCTGCGCGTTCGGACCCTTTTCGCCAAGTACCTCTCGCTCAGAAGCTACGCGCTATCGGTCATGGATTTCGCTGAGAAGTTCGGGGCCAAGATGGACAAGGCGGGGAGGGCCCTCGCGAACTGCGACGCGGACAGGAAAGAGGTGGTCTCCCTATACGTGGCCGGCCGCTACGATGAGAGCCTGGAGAAACTTGAGGGCGCGCTCGAGAACCTGAACAGGGTCTCCCAGATCGCCCTGAAGGCCAAGGATGAGGCACTGCTCTGGGTGTATCTCGCTGAGTGGTTCACCGTGAGCGGGACCGCGATGCTGACCGGCGCGCTTCTATGGACGCTGATGATCAGGAGATCCGCGTATAGGGAGGTGCGGACGACCAGGTTCGCGGGCCGCTAGCGCCGTTTGGATGCCCGGCCCCGAATGCGGACCGACCCATCCAGACCTAGACCCACCGATGGGACTCCGCCAGAAGGCTTTCTGCCTGCTGGACGCTCCGACAGGAGGTCTGGAACAAGATCCCTTCCGCGCCGAGCTCCTTGCAGATGGGCTCTATCTCCTCGCGCCTGACCGACAGGACGAGCCCCTTTCCCGCCCTGCGGACCTTCCTGTAAAGGGGAAAGTGCACACTGGAACCGCATTCGGGCTTTCCTGCCCCAGGCACCCACTGGATCGCGTCCAGCTCCGGAATCCCGAGCAACATGTCCAAGTGGGGTATCTGTCCGTACCCGTCCAGGTGGTATACCGAGTGATCGAGGCGCCTGCACTGCTCCTCGAGGAAAGGCAGGACGAACTCCCTGAACTTGGAGGGCGAAAGCATGTAGGCATAGTCGCACTGCAGCGGGTACCATCGCTCCTTGCACCAGATCCCCATCCAGGCCGAGGAACCCTTCATTTTGGACTGTATGATCGAGTTCAGCTCCTCGTAGCACCGGTGCCAGGTATGCAGTATCCGCCAGCAAAGGTCCTTGACCCGCTCGGGGGTGCGGAAGAGGTCGATCATCAGGCGTTTCTTGCCGCGGAGCGAGTGGGCGACGTCAAGGATGCCGCCAAGGTCGGTCATCGCGACGAAGAGCTTACCGGCTCCCATCTCGACGGCCAGAGAGGTATCCAGCTTTGCGCGCCGCCACCACGCGTTCTGCGGATCCATCCGGAGGTCCTCTAGCTCCTGCCACTCCTTCGGGGTCTCAAACCAGACGGTGTCGGAGTAGAAAACCGGATCGGCGCCGAGGAAAGCAGCCACTACGCCTGCGCCGAGGTTGATCCACAGGTTCGGGAATGCCTCCCCGCCGAAGTAGGTGCCCGAGCTCCATGCCTCGAACTTCTCTATCACGCGCACGGGGTCATCAGGATACCTGGCGAAATCCCATGCATCCCACTGCGGACGCTCGTCGGGGGTCCTGCGCGGGGCGGTTACCCACATCGCCGGGCGGTCGATCACCTCCCGGTCCCACCATGCGGTGAGCCTTTCCTGGGCGCTCTCCCAGTCCTCCTTGAATAGCATGCCGGGGCGATTCAAGCAGGGATTGTAAAAGGTATCCGCCGGCTGCCCCGGAAAATCTGAGATCCCAAGGGGGTCAGAAGAGGTCGCCTGAGAAGATCCCCTATTTCCCTCATGTCCCTATTCTTTGTTTGGAAGCCGACCGCGAAACCCCTTGGGATCGAAATATGATTCCTTGTTATAATAATAAAGCGGTTTTGTTTAAACTTCGTGTTACCCAAACGTTTTTCGCCGCCCGGTTGCCGATCGGGTCGCCCCGGGCATTCCCAGGAGAACAAAAACCTTTCAGCATACCACCTGCCTGCGCCTCCAGCACCCTGCACCTCACCTGTCACCTACCTACTTACTTGCTTGTACTTACTTACTTACTTCAGTAGTTCCGAAAGGTTGGTTGTTGCTTACTCTGTCAGCCTTTGAAACGATTCTGGGTCAGAACGTCTAGTTCCCTACCCGATTCAGAATGAAAGTTATCAGATGCCCCCTCCCTCCACAAAAG
>CAZJVP010000040.1:0-2618 GCA_964549615.1 uncultured Thermococci archaeon
GGGGAAACCGTGGTGGGGGCTCTCTGCGGGATGTCCATCTGGTTGGCCTTCGGAGAGTCGGGCAATGCATGGCAGATGCTCGCCTTCGGGGCCGCCATCGCGCTGAGCCACTCCGTGGGCGGGGACATTAGCTACGGGCAGATCGTGGCCTACGTGGTTGGGACGGGGGATTCGCGGGATGAGGAAGGGCGGGAGATACCACAAAGGTCGCCACGATTCGGTTTGTTCGCCATCTTCCTGGTGGGCGGCATGATAGGTTTCTACCCTGCAACCGCCCTCGGCCTCCTCATGACCCATGCCTCCTACGGCCTGGGCGATCTGGCTCTGTGGGCGGTCCTTGCATCGCTGGGCGCCTTCCTTGCCTACAAGCTGCTTGTCTTGGGTCTGGGGCTGCGGCTCTCCCCTCCGAGGAGCGACTACTGGGCAGCCACGCTCGGGGGGGCCGTTTCAACCATGGCGTACTTCGCTGCGATGAGGGATCTCGTCGTGCTGGGGACCGGTCTCCTTGGGTGGCTCGGGTACGGCGGAGGTTTTGTGGCCGGGCTGCTGCTGCATCGCAAGGCGGTGAGGGCGGGTTGGAGGGTGGACTCGTGGAAGTGGATGGAGCACAGCGTGGGCTTCTTTGGGGGAATCTCGCTTGCCTCTTCCGTTGCTCTTTTTCGCCCCGTCCTGGCGGCCCTTCCTTTGTCAAAGCCGGTTCTTCTGGCGTCTGCCATTGTGGTGTTCTGGTTCGTGCCGTATATGGTCCTTTCGAACAACTTCGAGTACTGGGCTTTTGAGAAGAGGGTGATCTCGAGAAGGACCTTCGCCGCTTTTCACGCCGCGTCGCTGGCTTCGCTCCCTGTTTTCGTCACGGTTGTTGGAGGAATCGTGCAGACCTGGGCGGGAACGGCGTGGTATCGTTGGCTTTTCGTCCTTGGGATCTGGCTTTACGTGCTGATTGCAATACTGAAACCTTTCCCGGTACTGGGCGGCTGTCTGGGCGGGTTTTTCGGGTTCTCGCAGTGGAGTCGCTGTCGCGAGTGGACTATCGTACGTGGGACGTTTCTGGCCATGGGTTCCGCATGCACAATCCTCGGCCTGCTCCTTTGAGTTGTCAGTTAGTTTGGAAGCGGAGAGACGGTCCATGCTAGGCGCGAGCTTGGACGATGGGCAGCGAGGTTTGCCGCGACGGGGCCGAAAGACTGCCAAATTCGTCCGTAGTGCCCGGAGCTTCCATCCACTACGTCCTAGACCTTCCACTAGCCATAGCCCCTTCCTGACGTCGGTTTCCTGAGGTGGGCAAGAAAAAGAAGCTCTGCCTACCCCTTCCTTGCATGCCCTATGGCGAAAAGCAGCGCCAGCGACGCGACCCCCCGGTCCCCCGGGATGAGATATGCGGCAAGGTCTGTTGGAGTCTTGTACCAGTACGCCGGGGCAAGAGGTTCTTAGTGATTTCTGCGTTGGCCGTGACTCAAGGGCTGCCGCACAGCTAAACGTGCGTTTGGTCATTGCCTTCGCGTTCGCGTGGCGACGGCATATGTTTAAATGCTCGCAGAGGGGTAGACCATGCTAAACGGAAGGGAACCCTCGTGACTCGCAGGGAAGAGGTGGAACACCTGCTCAAGAGATCGGAGGAGTTCCTCGAGACCGCGAGGTACCAGATCGACCGCGGTTTCTATGACCTAGCCGTCTTCAGCCTGGAGCAGGCTTTACAGCTATCGCTCAAGTCCAGGATGCTGGCAAGGGGCGCCGACTTTCCACGAACTCACAGCGTTAGGGCCCTCATGGAGATGCTCTCAGAGCTTGTGCCCGCCGACAAGAAACCTTCGATTCAGCGAATGCTGGACGAGAATCTCCTTGAACTCGGCATCCTGGAGGACGCCTACATCACCTCAAGGTACACGATGAGGAGGTTCGGCAGAGAGGAGGCTGAAAGGCTACTGAAAGTGGTCGAGCGGGTGATGGAGAACGTCCCATGAAATCGCTGTAAGGCATGCCCTAAACAGGCAGAATGCCTTCAGGGACTTGAAGAGATATCTTCGCATCATCAAAGAGGTGGTGCGCAAGATCGACCCCAACGCCGAGGTGTTTCTCTTCGGGTCGGTGGCTGAGGGCAAGCACACTTATTCAAGCGACATAGACGTTCTGGTGGTCACCAACCTTGAGCCAGGGAGGGTGCACTTCGAACTTTGGAGGGCTGGAATAAGGGAGCCGTTTGAGATCCACGTGCAGCCACCGGAGATGGTGCCGCTGTACCGGAGAAAAGCTAGGCTGGTCAAGGCATAGCATCCCAATGCTCTTTCGGGAAGCGCCCCGGAGGCCTGTGTCGTTGACCAGTCCCCGAAACCTTTGACGGTGTCTCTTCGCCGATGGGCACGACACGCGGCCTGCTCTGTCACGAACATAGCGAAGGGGGAAGATCCCAATACAGGTTCGCGAAGGATGCGGGCCGGATCGACCAGCTATTCCGTGTTACAGTTCGGCCTCGCTCGACCAGATCGTGCCGATCTCAACTTGGCGGGCATTGGACCGAGGTTGGTCGCGTTTGTTCAGGATCTTCCCGCGTGCCGGTGTTCGGAGTGGGATGTCGTACGGGGGACGTCGTGGCCATGGCCGTGGTCTGCACGGTCCTCGCC
>CAZJVP010000041.1:0-26735 GCA_964549615.1 uncultured Thermococci archaeon
CTTCATGGATTCTCTCGCAGGGGTTGAGGATGGAAGTACCAAGAGGAAGAAGGTCGGCGAGCTCTTCGTCCGCACCTTCGAGGAGGTGGCGAACCGGTATGGCGTTACCGCCCTCATCCAGGGAACCATAGCGCCTGACGCGATCGAGAGCTCAAGGGGGATGGCATCCAGAGGGAGCGGAGCAGAACACGGTGGCATGATAAAGCTTCACCACAACGTCGGGGGCCTGCCGGAGCAGATGTGGATCAGGGTGGTCGAGCCCATCAGAGACCTTTTCAAGTACCAGGTGAGGCTTCTTGGTAAGTCCTTGGGCATCCCGGCCGAGCTGCTTGAGAGACAGCCCTTCCCTGGGCCGGGGCTTTGTGTAAGGATCGGCGGAGCCATCGCGCCGGAAACGCTCCGGGTGCTCAGGAGGGCGACGAGCATCGTCGAAAGATCACTCAGTCCATACAAGCCCGGCCAGTTCCTGGTTTATGCCATTCGCCGTCAGGGGAAGGCCCATGAGGGGGCTGAAAGGATCGCCCGGGATATGCTTGGTGCATCCTACCGCGTCTCCGCGGTCTTGCACCCGAATCTGGGGGTGGGCGTGAAGGGGGATGAAAGGGTGCTCGGCGGGATCGTCTCGTTGCGCATCGAGAAAGATGGCAGGCTCTCATGCGACCGCGTCCCATGGCTGGACATCCTCAGACTGCAAAGCGCAATCACGGGAGGCCTGCGCGAGGTTTGCAGGGTCCTCTTGGCCCTCAGAGAGAGGCCAAGAGGGAGAATGGCGGCGGTGATCCGGTCGGTGGAAACCAGAGACTTCATGACCGCGATGCCCTCCCAGATCCCCTTCGATAGGCTCCTCGCCACCGCGGATGAGCTTCTCGGACTACCCTCCATCGGGGCCGTCTTCTATGAGATCACGACAAAGCCATCCTCGACCATAGAATTGGAGTAGGCCCTTTCGAGACCCGCACGTCCGGGTGGAAGAAGATGGCGTCAAAATCCAAGACGAACGGCCCGCATCAGAGTCTGAGGGGGTCAAGGACTCGCGCCGCCGAGATCCCGCCAGCCTGCCGGTGCGGAGCAGGCCGCGCGCCTCTTGCTCTCCAGCCCACCGACGGCCTATCTCCTCCCCTTCGGCCGTTCCCAACCCTTGATCTCAGCATCCCGGATTTCCTTCTCCTTCTCGGCGCTGACGAACTTGAACCTCACTACGGATCCACACTTGGGACAACGGTCCTTGAGCGGGTCCACCTTCACATGGCACTTAAAGCAGTACGGGATTGCCACCATAGGGAATCATCCCGCACCGCATTACGGGGGAGAGAGATAATGCTTTCGTTCGCTGGAGCCGCACACCAGGATAGGTTGATCTCAAGGCCTCTTGACCCGCCGCACTGTCGGTCGGGGCGTTGGGAATGTTGTCGCGGTAATCGGCTCACGCCCACCTACATGCCGCGACAAACGTCGGGATCCGAGGGGCTCGATGGGCCTCACCGGGTTGGGCTAGAAGACTCTGGGCAAGCACGAGCGAAGAACAGGCAATATTTCTACCGACGCAGAATCTGGAAAACTGTAAGACGCGTGATTACCCCCGGTGGGCCCAGCTGGAGATGATCCGAAAGGGAGGGGCGCACGGCTATATGCAGCTATGTGGTCCGAAGAACGCACCGAAATCGGACCTGTCGCCCGGGGGTCTCTGCCCCACGGCCCGGTTGTCTAACCAGTGCGACCCGTACCCCCCAGGATCGGGGAAAGGGCTCGACATATGCCTCCGGCCTTCCGCAACATCCGCCCATAGACGCAAAGGGCGCAGGCGAAAGTCCAATATCGAGGCCGCGCCACGAAGGTTTCCCCTCGAGGTTCAGGGGGAAGCCGAAGAAAGGTGACGGGCTTGGGTAACGCTGGTAGATGGCCAAGGCCGAGGGTTATCGTCAGCAGATGCCTAGGGTTTGCTAGCTGCAGGTATGACGCAACCACCGTTGACTGTCCGTCGGTCGCCCAGCTGAGGCCATTCGCTGACCTGATCCCCGTCTGCCCCGAGGCCGGGGCGGGGCTTGGAGTTCCACGCGAGCCGATCAAGTTGCTGCTGTCCCACGATGGGATTCGAATGGTGGAGCCCCGGACCGGCAGGGATCGTACCCGTGAGGTCTACCGCTTCTCGGCCATGTTCATCGCCAGCCTGGACAACGTTGACGGTCTCATCCTCAAGAGCCGCTCACCGTCCTGCGCGGTCAAGGACGCCAGGCTGTACCGGGACTCGACTGATCGCGCGGAGGTGGGTCGCGGCCCTGGCCTTTTCGCCAGGATGGCTATGGCGGCATTCCCGTGCGCTGCCGTAACGGACGAGGTCGGACTTGCCGACCCCTCGGTCCGTGAGGAATTCCTTACAAAGCTCTTCACCATCGCAAGGTTCAGGGCCGTCAAAATTGCAGGAGGCGCTGGTGATCTTCGGAGATTCCATGTCGAAAATCGGCTGCTGCTGATGGCCCGCAACCGGAGGCAGACTGAAGATCTCGACAGGCTCTTGACTTGCGGCGAAGCCATGCCATCAGCAGATCTGATCTGCGAGTACGAGCACGGCCTACTCAGGGCGTTCCGCCGGCCTGCAAGACCTGCATCAGCCTTGAAGGTCCTGATGCAGATCGTCGAGCAGCTGGGTCGAATTTTCCCCGGCGAAAGGCCGCGTTTGCTAGAGACTCTGGAAGACCCCGGCAAGGGAAAAGTCGGCCTGGCTATCCCGAGGGAGATTGTCAGGCGTTGGGCAGCCGGATTCGAGGATGACGACCAGGCTCGAAGAACCTATCTCGAACCATATCCCCACGAGCTTGTGCAATAAGGTCTTGCGGGCGGCGTACCCGGCCTAGGAGCTTCCCGCGCACGGGCTATGGCAAGATCAAGCACCCTGTGCCGCTATAGATAGGTTCGGCCTTCGAAGGACAGGGCGGCGGGGCCTCGGATCACGGTCTGCCTCCGGAGAACCACTTCGAGGGAGCCCCCGGGCATCTGAACCCGCCACTCAGCTTGGGACGGCTCCATCTGGCGGGCCGCCACGGCAGCGGCGATGGCCCCGGACCCACATGCCAAGGTCTCGCACGCGCCACGCTCGTGCACCCTCATCCTCAGGTTGCCGCTGGAGATCCTGTTGACGAACTCCGCATTGATCCCGCCGGGTTTGAAGTCGTCGTGGTGTTCGAGCGCATGCCCTATGCCCTCCACATCGATCGATGAGACATTCCGGTTCACGAAGGTCACGGCGTGTGGATTGCCGACGTTCACCAGATGGTAGACCAGCGCCCTCCCACCGGCCGTGATGCGTCTTCGTCCCTCGTATCTTGGCCTGATGTCGGTCACTGCTTCGACGGTTGCCTCCAGCTCGTTTCTGGGTTCAATGATCTTGGTTCTCACGATCCCGGCAGGAGTCGCTATATCGATCTTGTCGGGCCGACCCGGGTCCAGCCTCAGATGCAGGGCAAGTGAGACGCATCGTATGCCGTTTATGCACATCTCGGCCTCTGAGCCGTCCGCGTTGAATATCCGCAAGGACACGCCCTTGTCACGGGGACCTACGAACAGGACGCCGTCAGCGCCGACCCCTGTGTGCCTGTCGCAGCACCTCAACGCGAAGTCCGACTTTTCGGCTTCGTCCACTTGCTCCCCGGCCCTCTCGTCGATAAGGATGAAGTCGTTGCCCAAACCATGCACCTTCAAGAAGTCGACACCGACCATAGTTGGCCCCTAGAACTCAAGATTTTCTATGCGGGAGCAGGCTTCCCTGGTCCGACGCAAGCTCGGCACCAGTGCGAAGCGGACGAACAGGTCCCCTGCCGTTGTGGCCTGCGAGAGTGCCGTGCCGGGAACGGTGTTGATGTGGGCGTTGGACAACAGGTGCTGAGAGAAACGTACCGAGTCGTAGCCCTCCGGTGTCCGAGCCCAGACATAGAAGGTCGCTTCGGCATACACCGATTCAAGCCCGATCGACTTCAGGCTTCGAACTAGGGCATCGCGCTTCTCCCTGTACTGTTGCCTCAATCGCGTGACATGAGCCTCGTCCGACAACGCCGCAACGGCGGCATCCTGAATGAACGTAGGTACGCCTGAGTGAACCTGTGTCTGCACCTTCTTGAAGGGCGAAAGGAGATCCTTCCTTCCGGCTACGAACCCTATCCTGTAGCCCGTCATGCTGCTTCTCTTGGAGAGGGAGTTGAACACAAGGGATACCTCGTCAGCGCCCTGGACCGTCAAAACGGAGGTCGGCCTCTCGTCAAAGAAGATCTCGGAGTAGGCTTCGTCGGAGGCGAGGAGAATGTGGTGGTCGGCACAGAAGTCCACCGCTTCTTTTAGGAATTGCCGGGTGGCGATCTTCGTCGTCGGGTTGTTTGGGTAGTTAATCCATAGGAGTTTTGCCTTCTTCAGCTCGGACGATGGCACGGCCGATAGATCGGGAAGAAACGATCTCCCCTCCTCTAGCGCCAAGTACAAGCACCTGCCCTGCCTTGCCATTGTGCCAGCGGTGTAGGGAGGATAGCCAGGGTCGGGGACGAGCACGACGTCCCCGGGGTCAACGTAGGCGAGAGGCAGGGTGAAAATGGCCTCTTTGGAACCGAGGGTGGCAGTGAGCTCCTCGTTTGGATCTAGGGAAACGCCGAACCTTCGCTTGAACCACCGCGCCACCGCAGATCTGAATTCCCATGAACCCTGGTAGCTGGGGTAGCCCGAACACGCCCTCTTTTCGACGGCCTTCTTGCATGCCGATCTCACGATATTCGGCGTCGGTGAGGCAGGGTCGCCCACCCCGAAGTCGATGATATCAATTCCCCTGCGCTCAAGTTCGTCTTTCGCTTTGTCGATCTCGGCGAATGCATACGGACGCATCTCTTTGATGAAGCTGCTCGGAGCTATCAACGCAACCCACAACCTATGCGTAGAGGCTTGAGTAAGGACGCCTCCCTTTGGGAACAACCTTGGTGAACTGGTTTGCCGCGATTTCCTCGGACAGCCCAAACATCTGCCCAAACTTCTCAATCTGAGCCTTCAGGTACGTCAGGTCCGGCGACTGGAGAGGTGCGACCTCTGCGCCCTCGCCCAGTTGCTCACGGGCAAAGGCGCCGCGTATGTAGATGGTTCCGCCATGGATGCCGGTACCGATGAAGGACATCCTGTGTTTCCGATTGCCCAAACCCAACACAACCACCCTACCGCCAGCCATGTACTCGCCGAGGAAATCCCGGGCAGTCCCGCCTATCACGATTGAGGGAAAGGTCCGCCCGTATTCCTTCATGTGGAGGGCGGCCCTGTACCCGGCATCATCCCTGACCAGGATGGAGCCTGCGACCATCGACATTCCCAGAACGTCCCCGACCCTTCCCTCAACGATTATCTCGCCTCCATGCATGGTGTTCCCCACTCCGTCCTGGGCATTCCCATGAACGAGAATAACATGCCCATCCATGAAGGCTCCGAGATCGTTGCCGGGGGTTCCAAATATCTCGATGCTGACCGGGGGAAGTCCGTTCAGCCTCGTTCCTATGTACCTCTGCCCGTATACGCGCCGGAGGACTATCCTCCTTACCCCTTTGTCGGCGGCAAGCTTGATTCTTTCGTTTAGCTCCTTGAAAGAGGATCCAAGGGCGTCGATCTCTGCATCGGGGAAGTCGTACGATGCCCTAATGTCTCCGAGGATGATCGAGTTTGCCATCACTGTCCAGCTCCCTTCACCCCGAGGACCTCAAGCTCCCAGTCGGAGAGCCCCACGCCGCGGAGGTGTTCTCGATTGCCCCTGAGGCTCTCGATGGCGTTGATCCCCATCCCGCCGAGCATCTCTTTGATCTCCAAGGACCAAGCACACAGAAGGCCGATCAGGCGCCTGGACACTATGTCGGGGTTTATCCTCTTGGATAGGTAGGGATCGGTGGTGCAGATCCCCCAGTTGCAGATCCCCGTGTGGCATTTCTGGCACAGGGTGCACCCCATTGCAACCAGGGCCGCCGTCCCAATGTACACGGCATCGGCGCCGAGGGCTATCGCTTTGACGACATCCGCGCTGCACCTGAAGCCCCCAGCCACCACCAAGGAACACTGGTTCCTTATTCCTTCTGCCCTGAGCCTTGAGTCCACCGAGGCGAGGGCCATCTCGATGGGCACGCCAACGTTGTCCCTTATGACCTTCGGCGCGGCGCCCGTGCCGCCACGGATGCCGTCTATGGCAACCACGTCTGCTCCCGCCCTGACTATCCCGCTGGCGATCGCAGCGGCGTTGTTCACCGCGGCAATCTTGACGGACACCGGCTTTTCGTAGTCGGTAGCCTCCTTGAGCGCATATATCAGCGTCCTGAGGTCCTCGATGGAGTAGATGTCGTGCTGCGGGGCGGGTGAGAGCGCGTCCGTCCCAACCGGGATTTTCCTAGCGGCCGATATGCTCTTGGATACCTTCTCGCCGGGAAGATGGCCCCCGATGCCGGGTTTGGCTCCTTGGCCTATCTTAATCTCCACCATGGCCGAGCAGCGGAGGTAGCCGGGGTCGACCCCGAACCTCCCGGATGCGCACTGCACTACGGCATTGTCGGCAAACTTCCTCAGGCCCCTGGGCAGACCGCCCTCTCCCGAGTTGAAGAGCGTTCCGACGGCCTTGGCCGCCCGGGCTAGGGACTCCTGTGCCTGAGCGCTGACGGCGCCATAGCTTAGCGCGGAGAACATGACGGGCAGCTCGATCCGGACCTGCGGGTCGCCGTTGACGGGCTGCCCATCAACGATCTCCAGTCTCCTTGGCTTGCGCCCCAAGAACGTCCTCAGTTCCATCGGCTCCCTCAAGGGATCGATGGACGGGTTCGTCACCTGCGAAGCATCCAGCACAAGGTGGTCCCAGTAAACTCTCATCGGCTTATCGTTTCCGCACCCCGTCAGCAGCACACCTCCCGACTCGGCCTGGCGTTTTAGGTCCGTGATCCTCTCTCGCGTCCAATAGAAGTTTGGTGCATACGAGTACGGATTGAGCCCGACCGTTATTGCGCCCGTGGGGCACAGAACGGCGCATCTCTGGCAACCGGCGCACTTGCTCTGATCGGAGATCATCCTATCGGCTACTTCGTCGTAGGTGTGAACCCCGAATCCGCACTGGCGGGCGCACACCTTGCACCTTATGCATCTGTCCTCGTCGCGTTGAACCTTAAACTCCGGCAGCAGCTGAGTCGCCAGCGTTCTCTCAGGCCCCCTCCTCCTCGTAGCATATGCCCTGTCCAACCCGGCCGATCACCGGGACGCCGCCTAGAGGCGACCAGACGCGTTCAAGATCCCCGTCCACTAGCCTAATGGGGGCCTCTTCCGAGGCAAGATAGAGCCTGCCGTTGCCCGTCGCGGCTGTCAGAGGCCTCAGCTTGATCCTGTCCGTCAACCCGATCATCTCGCCTTCGCGGCCGATTATCACGGAGAAGGGTCCGTTCAGGAGAAGTCCGGAGTAGCTGATCCTGAGGGAAGAGTAGAGCGCTTTCTTGGACTCGGGCATTCCGTCGATCTTCACCCAAACGGGCGGAGCGAGCACCTTACACGCCATCTCGACGCCAAGGCCGTGGCGCCTGACAAGCAGATCGATGGCGTAGGCCACGACCTCGGTATCCGTGAAGAAGTTGCACCGGTATCCGTAGTCCTCCACGAACCTCTTGTTGGCGCCGTAGCTCGATAACTCCCCGTTGTGCACGACCGCCCAGTCAAGAAAGCTGAATGGATGAGCCCCTCCCCACCATGCCTGCGTATTTGTCGGGAAACGCCCATGGGCAAGCCATATGTACCCCCGGTACTCATCAAGCACGTAGAACTTGGCGATATCCTCGGGAAAGCCAACACCCTTGAAGACCCCCATGTTCTTGGCGCTCGAGAACACGTACGCGTCCTTCACCGTGGTGTTGATGCGGGTGACCTCCCTGGCCACCAGCTCCTGGAATCGCACTCCATCCTCCGAAGGAGGCCTGACGAAGTATCGCCAGAGCATCGGGCCGTTCGTCACGCCGTCCTGTGGGTTGGTGGGGATCTCCTCAGCGTGCACAACATCAAAGTTCCTGGCAAGCTCGGCCTCGGCGAGCTCCTTTCCGTGCGCGGACTCGTACATCACGTGGAAAGCATAGTCCTTGGGACGGCTTGGATAAAGTCCATATATCGCAAAGCCAGCTCCCAGGCCATTTGACCTTTCCCTCATGTTGGACATGGCCTCAAACACGGGTTGCCCTTCGACGCAGCGCCCCCGCAAATCCATCATTCCGAATATGGAGCAGCTCCCGATGACCTTGTCATCGCGGTAGGGATTGCTGCGTTTCTCAAGGTCCAACAACCTTTCCAGCCTCCCTCCACAGCCGTTGCCTCTCCCTTCTGGAGAGATACGCAAGCCCGAAGCTGTCCGACAGCAGGACTCGGTTGAGCCTCTTGACCGGGGTTCGATTTCTCATCATCTGTAGGTACAGTCCGGCCTTATCCGCCGCCCCGACGAGCACGAACCCCTTGATGACCCCATCTTTGGTGACTATCTTCCGATACGTGCCGTCCGCCTCGGACTTAAGCTCAGACCACCCGTCGCCATCGACCGGGTTCACGATGCCTGCGCAAAGAACGGATCGTCCGAAGATACTGATCGAGTTCATGGAAGTGAACCAGCGCGATGACGCCTCGTGCCCGGCCATGTTGCATCCGGCGATCATGCCACCAACGTAGGCAACGGGCCAGATCCCTAACACCCTGCTGCCCTGGTACACAAAGTCCTGCACCTGGGCACAGTCCCCAGCAGCGAATATTCCTGGGACATTTGTCCTCATCCCATCGTCCACAACCACCCCCCTGTCCACCCGCATGCCCGCCTCCCGCGCCAGCTCGACGCGGGGTCTGACACCTATTGCGAGGATGAGCAAGTCGCTATCGATCATCTCTCCGTTGTCGAGCGTCGCCCTGGGCCTCCCGCGGCTTCCCTCAACCCTCGCTATGGTGTGCCCGGTCACCACTCTGACCTGTCGCTCGTCCAGATCCTTCCGAACGATGGCAGAGGCCCTCTCATCAAGAACCGACGAAAGGATCCTCGGAGCCAGCTCCACGATCGTGACGTCCACGTTTCGCCGGATGAGTGCCGATGACGCTGCGACGCCTATCAGGCCACCGCCTAGGACGACCGCCGACGATATCTCGCTGCGGTCTAACCTCGCTTTGATGTCCAATGCATCAGCCAGCGTGGCGAATGTGTGGCTAAATTCGACCAGCCCCGGGATGGCTGGGACTATCGGGGATCCCCCGGTTGCCAGCAACAGGCTGCGGAACCCAATACGGGAGCCGTCATCTAGCTCGATCTCCTTGCCGCTGATGCGGATTGCCACGGCCTTTCTCCCGCCAAGAAACTCCACATTATTTTCTTCGTAAAACGATCGGGGTCGGTACCAAAGCTCGTCCAAGGTCATCTCACCGGATACGAGGTGTCCGATGAAGGGCCTAGAGTAAGGAGGGTTGTTCTCCTCCGCGACGAGACAGATGGATGCGTTGCTGGCCATCCTTGCCAGGGCCTCAACAGCCCCTACGCCCGCGGCGGAGTTGCCCACGATGACACTGTCGTATCTCATTGACCATCAATCTCCAGGCTTATCGCTTGGTTCGGGCAGTGTTCAACACAGGCCGGGATTTCTCTAGACGGGCACAGGTCGCACTTCACGGCAAAACCAGGGCCTCTCCACACCGCCCCGAAAGGACAGACCAGGATGCAGGTCCAGCAAGCGCGGCACCTCGACGTCTCAACCCTGATCACCCCATCTTCGTCCCTCCTCATCGCGCCGGATGGGCATGAGTAAACGCACGCGGGTTCCGCGCATTGTCTGCATTGAACCGGAAACGTCACCGGTCTCCTTTCCTCGACTCTGACTCGGGGCGGTGGTGGTTCGGTCTGGTTAAAGCAGCGGATGAGGTTCTTCGATTCGGAGTGCTCCACCGCGCACCATATCTCGCAGAGGTGGCACCCGATGCAAAGGTGCTCGCGAACCGTAAGCCTTGACATGCGAATTACCGGAGTGGGGACCTAGTTCATACGGTTGGACTAGAGGCCCGAAAACTATTTACGTATGAGACTACGTCGGCATACGGGATGAATGTATGAACCTCCTCGCGCGCCAGGCCCGAGGAGGATCTGCTCGGACATTGCTTTAGGGCAATCATCCCAGGCGAGATGACCGTGCAAGATGTGCTAACGGAATATCGCAAGGTCCAGGTCCTGGGCAGGTCAAGCTACGCCGTCACCCTTCCCAAGTCGTGGGTCAAGGGGCTTGACCTGCACGCGGGATCGGTTGTTGTCGTGACCGTCGACGGCAAAGGCATGCTCCACATATTGCCGGAGAGCTTGCAGAAGCAGAGGGAAGTGCCCCTTGAGAAAGTCCTCGACACAGCGAGGCTGTCGACCCCGGGGGCTCTCGCCCAGGCAATAAGGGCTTGCTACAGGATCGGCTACGAGACGATACGCGTCAGCCATCAAGGGGGAGCATCTGCAGGTGTCGTCGCGCAGATCCACGACGCCGCGGAGTCACTATACGGAACGATCATAGTCAGCGAAACCACAAACGAGACCGTCCTACAAATCTCAATCAATGTGGGAACCTTCACCGTCAGGGCGCTCATATCAAGGATGAACTCCTTCTTTGTCTACCTGACCAATCAGGTGAGGCAGGCCCTTCAGAAAGGCAGCCTGGACGACCCGGCGGCCGTGGCCTACCGTGCAAGGGAGGTCGATAAGGTCTACTCCTTGCTGATCAGGCAGCTGGTCCAGGGAGTCCGAAGCCAGCAGGTGGCATCCAGGGTTGGCCTCCAGGACGTGATCCAGTCTCTTGGATCTAGGATGGTGGCCAAGGCTCTCAGGGATATGAACACGAGCATGATCATGATCTCCCGTGTCGTGGGCGACGCCGCAAGGGGAAAGAAGGAGCATATAGAACAGATGGTGAACCTGATCTCGGAGCTGCAAGACCTGTACAAGAAGGCCTATGAGGCGCTGCTGAAGGAGGACATCAAGAAGGCCGCCGAGGTCCTCCAAGAGCAGGAGCTCTTCCGCTCCGAGGTCGCCCGATTCGAGAGATCCCTCTCGACGGCGCGGGACGAGGGCAGCGTCGTATCGGCCATGGTCTCCGTTGTGTGGGAGCTTCAGAACGTGACCAACTCGGTTGTGATCCTAGCGGAGATCGCGGTGAACCGATACGTGGAGAGGGAGTAGGTCGGCTCACCGCGCTTCGATGATCGCCCGCAGGCACTCAAGAAGCCTTCGGTTCTCCTCCTTGGTCCCAACCGTAATCCGGATGCAGTGGTGGCACAGCCCCGGGACTCCTCGTAGATCCCTCACAAGGATGCCGGCCCGGCAGAGCTTCTCGGGCAGATCAGGGATCTCGGGCGATATCCTTGCCATTATGAAGTTCGCCTCCGACGGATACGGGCTTATGCCATCCATCCGCGAAAACTCCTTCATCAACGCTGACCTTTCGCTAAGTACCTCGTCTCGCACCCTCTCGTAGTCTGGGAGGCAAGACAGGGCGGCGACGGCCGCGGCCTCGGCCACTGAGCTTATGCCGAAAGGGAGTCGGATCTTCTCTAGGTCATCGATGATCGACTCGCTCGCGACCGCGTATCCAACTCTCATGCCCGCCAGGGAAAAGAACTTGGACATTGAGCGAGCGACGATAAGGTTTGGATATTCGCGAACCTTTGGGATCGCTGAACGACCTGCGAACTCCGCGTAGGACTCGTCGAGCACGACAAGCCCCTCGGCCCCTTCCAGTATCCTTTCAAGGTCATCCCCACCCACGGTTCCGCCGGTAGGGTTGTTGGGAGAACAGAGGAATGTGACCCTTGCATCGGATGCCTGGGAGAGGACGGCCGTGGAGTCGACTCTGAAATCGGGCTCCTTCGTTTCGATGGCAACTATCCTTGCGTCTCGAAGCATGCCGAAAAGCGCGTACAGGGAGTAGGAAGGGGAGGTCACGGCGATCTTATCCAGGGGATCCAGGAAGACCTTGCAGACCATGTCTATTATCTCGGCGCAGCCGTTCCCGACGGCGATGTTGTCGACCGGCTGCCCCAGATACCGCGAGAGCGCCTCCTTCAAGTCCCGATACCCTGGGTCAGGGTACCTGTTCGCCGCGGCGGCAGCGCGTGCCATCGCCTCTACAACCGGCTTGGGCGGAGGATACGGGCTCTCGTTCGAGGCAAGGTCAACAATGGCCTCCCCGGGGATGCCGTACTTCTCAGAGGCATCACGGGGGAACATGCCCGGGTCGTATGGCTCTATATAGTCCAACGCGGGCCGATGCGCCCGGAAAGACCTATCCCAGGGTCTCCTCCAAGGATTCAAGTTCGGATTCGATCTCCTCAAGCGTTGCAGCCCTGCCTTCCTTCTCCTGGATCCCTGCGGCGGACCAGAACAGCCTGGCTACGACTAGCATCAACTTGCCGGCGTATCCCGGTGCGTGGACAAGCAGGTCCGATGCAAGGTCCCCGCATTTTTCAAGGGTTTTCGCGTCCAGATCCTTGATCATCGTGCTGGCCTTGCCCAAGATGGATATCCCGGTCCCAAGGGCCTTCTCCCTTCTGACATACGCCCTTGCCGCCTCGCTAGTTATGCGGTGAACTCCCATCACATCACCTCAGTAGTCAAGGTACTTCATTATCTCCCACGGGGTCACGTACAAGCAGTATTGGTTCCATTCCTCGATCTTCAAGCCCACGAACTGTTCGAAGATGTGGTCCCCGAGCAGGTCGACAAGCAGCTGATCGGTGCTCAGATGGTCAAGGGCATCCCTCAGAGTTGTTGGTAGTTCGCCCACCCCGAACCTCCTCTTCTCCTCAGGGCTCAGCTCGTACATGTCCTGCCTCAACGGTTCCCCCGGCTCGATCTTCTTCTTTATGCCGTCCAGCCCTGCAGCGAGCATTGCCGCGAAGGCGATGTACGGATTGCAGCTGGGATCGACGGCCCTGTACTCGCATCTGATGGCCCCCGGGCTGCTGAAGTAGAGGGGAACCCGGATGAGGGCGCTCCTGTTCCTCGGGCTCCAACTTATGTTGATGGGCGCCTCGAAGCCCGGGACCAGCCTCTTGTAACTGTTCACAGTTGGGCAGCACAGCGCAGTTAGGGCCTTCGAATGTTCGATGAGCCCTCCGATGTAGTATCTTGCGGTCTGGCTCAGCCAGTACTCCCCGTCGGGGTCGTAGAAGACGTTCTTCCCCTTGAAGGGTTCTCCCTTCCACAGGCTCTGGTGGGTGTGCATGCCGCTGGCGTTGTCCAGATACACGGGCTTAGGCATGAAGACCGCGATGCAGCCCCGCCTGGCCGCCAGGTTCTTGGCGGCAAACTTGTAGACGTAGCACGCATCGCCAGCCTCGATCAGCGTCCTGGGCTTGAAGTCGAGCTCGACCTGTCCGGCTGTGGCCACCTCGTGGTGGTGGAACTCGATGATGACCTTCATCTTCTCCAGCTGCCCGGCAAGCTCGTTCCGGTAATCGTTCGTGGCGTCCTCAGGAGGGGCCCGGAAGTAGGCCTCCTTGGGCCTGAGCACGACAGCTCCCGGCCTTATCTCGGGGCTTTCCGGCACGACCCTAGGAGGTCCCCAGGAGTCCCCCTTCCCGCCGTTCGGGGACACCCAAAGGTCGTACGTAAGCTTCGTGGGATCGATGCTCTCGAAAAGGAAGAACTCGATCTCCGGGCCGAAAATTGCCGTGTAGCCCATCGACTCGGCCATCTTCATCGCCTTGCTCGCCACGTAGCCCCTGGGGTCCACGTTGGAGATCGTTCCGCCGCCCTTCTCGCCGAAGGCTTCGTAGACATCGCCGAAGACGATCGCGGATCTCTGCATGGGGTCATCTATCCAAGGCACAACTCTGATGCTGGACTGGTCCGGAACCCACACCATATCGCTTTCCTCGATGGACTTGAACCCTCGTATCGATGAACCGTCGAAGCCGATTCCCTCGCAAGCATCTCCCTCTAGGAACTCCCTTGCAGGGATCGTGAAGCTCTGCAGGATTCCCCTCAAGTCGCTGAACATGCACATGATGTTCTTGACGTTTGAGTCCTCGATCAGCTTGACAAGTTCAGGGCTTCGCATCTGCACTCGCCGGGAGTTCAGTCCATGATCTGCAGGATAAGTGTTCGCAAAGGAAAACATGGCGGGATACTGGCAGTACGTATGGGCTCAGGAATGGCAGGGCCCGGAGTCCGTTAAGACTTAAGAGCGATCCTCGACGGAGGGAGGGAGGAGGCGGGCATTGAGCAAGGGAAGGATACGGGTGGCAACGTGTCAGTTTGCCGTCTCCTCCGATATCAGGCAGAACGCGGCCACGATACGCTCGCAGATTCTTTTGGCCAAACGACGCAGGGCCGACGTGGTCCACTTCCCCGAGGCAGCCCTGAGCGGGTATGCGGGGACCGACGTGAAGAGCTGGGATGGATATCCCTGGGATCTTCTGAGGGAGGAGACCCTGGACATCATGAAGCTGGCTGGGGAAAAGAAGATCTGGGTGATCGTCGGCAGCGCCCACCCTCTCTCGCGCAGCAACCTTCCCCACAACAGCCTTTACGCAATAACGCCCAGAGGCACGATCCAAGATCGCTACGACAAGCGCTTCTGCACGGGCCGGGACCTCGAGTTCTACTCGCCCGGGGACCACTTCACCATCTTCAGGATAGGCGGCGTCGCCTGCGGAATGCTCATCTGCTACGACGTGAGGTTCCCCGAGATGTACAGGGAGTACAAAAAGCTCGGGGCGCAGCTTCTCTTCCACTCGTTCTACAATGCGCGCGCCAAGCGGCCGGGCATACACAAGATCATCATGCGCCCGACGCTGCAGGCCAACGCCGCGTCAAACTACTTCTGGATCAGCGCATCAAACTCGAGCGCCTACTACAGCTGGCCCAGCGTCTTCATCCAACCCGACGGGGTGATAGCCGCGCAGCTGCCCTTCAACAGACCCGGCGTTATGGTGAACGTTGTTGACACGAAGAGGAAGTTCTACGACGCCTCGAGGGCTCACAGGGAACTGGCGATGAGGGGAATCCTAAATAGCGGAAGGCTCGTTGACGACCCGAGATCCAAGGACCGCTGGTCGCTCTAGGCCCGGGGCAGCTTGCAGGCACGGCGGACATAGGACACGGCCCTTTTCAGCAAGGCTGGATCGGCGCCGACGTAGGTCTCTCCGCCGATGGCAAGGGTGTAGCCGCCGCCCACCCCGGCCACTTGCACGCAGTGATCGATGCGCGACCTGACGTGTTCGAACGGCGTGCCCACGTAGAAGTCCTTGCAGTTCAGGCCACCGGAGAAACGAACCTTTCCTTTGAGCGCTTCGGCCGCCTTCTCAAGGGAGGAGAACCCGCCTATGTCCATGTCGGTGATGCCCACCTCCTCGGCGAGTATCCTGAAAAGGTGATCGTTCGGACCGTCACCGTGAAGGCGCCTAGATACACGTCCGAACCGGCCATACAGCCTCTTGACATGGGGCATCTCGAACCTGCGATATAGCTCGGGAGTCAGCATGAGCATGTGGTCATCCGCCAGGCCCATGCTTTGGATTCGGCGTTTCGAGATCCTCTCATCGTACTCATGCATCCTGATCTTCTCGTCGGCAAGCTTTGAGAAGAACCTATGCATGAGGTCGGGCTCGGTGTAGATCAGCCTTATAACACGAGTCGGCTCCATCAGGGCGCACGCCGCCGACATGGGCGGGTGAATGCCGATGCCGGCTCCCGCTCGCAGGCTAGACCCGGCGGCCTCGGCCCTTTCCCTCGCCCTCTCCGAGAGTTCTCTGACGTATGCAAGTCCCGGGTGCTCCTCCGGATGGGGTATCTCGGTCCGGATGAACCTCTCAACGTCCTCCTTGGTCTCAAGCTGTCTCACGATCCAGGGTGAGGTGTCGTTGGGGTAGACTATCTTGAAACCGAACAGCACCCCTTCGCCGACGGGTCCAAGCTCCGCACCGAGGCTGCAACCGGTTCGGTCATCCCTCAACTCCTCGAATGCCCATCTGTACCCTTTGAGTTGGACCTCGAAGTCAAGATCCATGTTTGAGAAGTAGTCCCTCAGGTTGTAGTTGGTCCTGTGCCCTCCGTCGTTCAGCTTGCAGAAGAAGCTTCCCCCCACGCTGATGTGGATCGGTATCCCGTCGGGCTCCTCGAATCTATCGCTCGTCTGTAGCCTCCTGCGGGAAAGCTCGATCTGGTCCTTGTATTTATCGAGGTCGAAGTCCTCCATGAGGCGGTTGAGCTCTGCCCTGGGAAGGCCGATCCGTCGTGCCTGCTGCTTCTCCTGGAAGGCTATCCATTCGCGGATATGCTTGTCCGAAAACGGGATCTTTCTGGCCAAGGCCCTCGGCCCCTCGCATCTGGGCCCGCAGATATGTGTTGCCTCGCCATCTTGCTGTCCGCATTAACGCTTTGGGCGACAATTCGGGCGGGCGACATGAGAGCAGCCCGGGTCCGCCTACGTTTGTTCACGCATCATCATCCTGAAGTCTGGCGGGCAAGTCGGTGCGCATCCGACCGCGAAGTAGCCTCGCCTCAGCGTGCGCTGGCGAACGCGTTCACGACGACCTCGGTCAGCGATGGGTGGATGTGGACGGCGCTTAAGATGTTCATCGCGGTCGCGTTGGGGCAGTTCATGACGTTGACGACCTCTTGGACAAGCTCCGGAGCGTAGCGCCCGACGATGTGGCAGCCAAGGATTCTTTGGGTCTTCCTCTCGACGATGACCTTCACGAATCCAGGGGGCTTGCCCATCGCAACCCCCTTGGCCGTATCGGCGTAGTCCCATCTGCCGACCATCACGTCGTATCCCTTCGTCCTGGCCTCCTGCTCGGTCAGCCCGACCGATCCTATCTGGGGGTTGCCGTAGACGGCATGCGGAATGGTGGAGAAATCGACGGCCGTCTTGTGACCATGGCCATGGCCGGGCAGCTCCAAGTGGGCGTTGCTCCAGGCAATGCTGGACTCGTAGTTTGCAGCATGCCTGTACATGTAGACTCCCAACGCATCCCCAAACGCCCATATCCTCGGCTTGGTCGTCTCCAGGTACTCGTTGACCTTGATGTAACCCCTCTCGTTGGTCTCAACGCCGGTCCTTTCGGGATGAAGGACGTCGGCGTTCGATACGCGCCCCGCTGCCACCAACAAAGCGTCGGCCTTAAGCTCGATCAGCTTGTCGCTGGAAAGGTCCCGGGCAGTCACCTTCTTGATCTCTCCCTCTTGGTCGACGTGCTCGACGCGATGCCTGACCAAGACCTGCATGCTCTTCATCATCTCCTGGTGTAGCAGCTGCGATATCTCGGGCTCCTCCTGGGCGAGGATCCTTGGTCCCATCTCAAGGACGGTGACCTCCGTCCCGAAGCTTGAGAAGAAGTGGGCGAACTCGACGCCGACGAAGCCGCCGCCTATGATGATCATCGCGTCGGGCCTGTCGTCCAGGCCGAAGATCGTCTCGTTCGTGTAGTACTGCACCTTGTCTATCCCCGGGATGGGTGGGATCAGGGGCCTAGAGCCGGAGGCAATGAATATCATGTTTCCCTTGATCTTCTCCTTTCCGGTCTTCAGGGTGTAGTCGCCCACGAACTCACCGGTCTCCCTATACCATGTCAGCGCAGGGTGGTGCATCGCCGAGTGCTCCAACGGCTTCCTCTCCTCCCTCACATAGTCCCTGGTCCTCTGCATGATGGACTTGAAATTGGCGGATTCCACCTTGGCGTGGACGCCCAGCTGGTGCGCCTCTTTGAGCAAGGCCAAAATGTCAGCCGGGTAGATGACCATCTTCGACGGTATGCATCCGTTGTTAAGACAGGTGCCGCCCCAGAGTCCGTGCTCCAGGACAGCAACCCTTAGGCCGTGGTTCACTGCCTGGGCTGCAACGTTCATGCCCGAGCCGGATCCGATTACCACCACATCGAATTTCCTCTCAAACATTGTAACCCTCTGCATCGGCTTCGCTTGCGTCTGATAAGTCGTTTGGTAGGTCCCGTTCGTTGCCTGACATGGGACGGGGCCTCTTTGGCCTAATGGGAACCAGGCAGAGTTTGAGTATGCCGACTTCCGGACGCCCCACATAGCTGCACCACGCGCCAGACCGCAAGCAACAAGAACACGGAAACCGCTGAGTCAGGACAAGACTCCCTTGGATCAGACAACGTTGAGACTGCCTGAATATGCGCATATCCAGTGATGGCCAGAGGTATCCAGTCCCTCACCTCGAATCGCAGGAATCAGCCCCCGTGTAGAAGCTATGATTGGATCGTATGTTTCTCGATCATGGACCTTGAGACAGGCTAGGCATAGAGCCCGCATGCCAAGTTCGCCAGTCTCCAGATTTGTTTTGTCCGACCTGGCATCGTTTACCAGGAAGCTTTCGCTCGGCGCTCGGCACGCGGCAGTAAGCTATTTCTCTTGGATTGACGGTCATCAACCTCGACAACGGGGAGCGCAGGGATCCCGCGGAGGCTTAGTCCATGAAAGGCAAAAGGTACAACCATGAAAGGATAGCGAGGCAAGATTCTGCAACCGGCGTTCGGGTGCTCCAGCTCACAAGCTTCCCGACGATGAGCATGACCATCGGCTACACCCAGAACATCTTCTCGCAGGACTCAAGCAAGCTCATCTTCCTTTCCCAGAGGACCCCACAGAGGGATTCTCCATGGGACCTCTTCATGGTCGGCTCAGATGGGTCGGGCCTGGTACAGCTCACCGACGTCGATGACCTGAGGAGCCCTCAGCTCTCGCCCGACGGGAAGACCGCGTACTACATCCGGGGCCCATCGCTTTGGGCTGTCGACACCCAAACCTTCCAGGAGAGGGAGGTGGCAGTGCTCGAGGGCGCAAGTGCGGTGTATGGTAGCCACCTCAGCCCCGATGGCCGCTACTTCTTCATCCCGATGAGCCGGGCAAGAAAGAGCACCGACTGGCAGCAGATGCTCAAGGACAACCTGCTAGTCAGGTTCGACATAAGAAAGGGGGTGGCGGAGCCGATAGCCGAAAACTGGGTGGCGACCGCCAACGACCCCGAGGGCAAGGGGCTCATGTGCATCAACTTCACGGGCAAGCAGAAGGTGTATGGCTTCCTGCGCTACGACGGCGCCCTGGAGGGGATATTCACGACCACCCATGACTTCGCCCATTCGACGCTGCTGGGCCCGACGGTCCGCGTTCAGGGCTGTGCTCTTTACCCGGAGCGGGCCATACTGACCGTGGGCTTGGGCGAGGAGGTACCCAAGCCGCTGGTGAAGGGCCCTTACTTCTGGCATTCCAGCTCCAACCTTGACGGGAGATGGATCGTGTCCGACACCAACTGGCCCAACGAGGGACTGAAGCTCATCTCGGTTGAGAGGAGGTCGTTCAAGACGCTGCTTTACCCGGGCAATTCGGCCGGGCATCCCCAGTGGACGCACCCGCATCCGAGCTTCTCGCCGGATGGGCGTAAGGTGCTGTATAACTCGGATGCTACCGGGATCTGCCAGCTCTACCTAGCCGAGATTCCGGAGGATCTTCTCCTGCCAGAAAACTACGGCACTGCTACCTAAAACGGACCCAGTAAAACCCGACACGGATGTGAGGACTTGCCTAGAAACGCCTACCAACACATGGTTCACGACTACTACGTCGAGAGGGTTCGGGCAATAGGCGCCCGAAGGAGCGAGGAGCTAGGCTCCATCCGCACCAGAAGGGATGTGGTGAGCTACCAGCGCAAGGTGCGGCGGGCAGCGAACCGTGCCTTCAGACCTCGCCCGCCCAGGACGCCCCTCAACCCCTCCACCACCGGGCGGATCGAGCTGGAGCACCTCGACATCGAGAAGGTTCTCTTCGAGAGCAGGCCGGGCTGTCTGGTCACGGGGAACCTCTATCTTCCAAAAGATCTCTCCGGCAGAGCGCCGGGCGTGCTGGCGCCCTGCGGCCATACGGACAACGGCAAGGCCGCGCCGCTGTACCAGCAGTTCTGCCAGAGGCTGGCCAGGGCCGGGTTCGTGGTGCTCATCTACGACCCCTTCAGCCAGGGGGAGAGGGACCAGTACTATGGAGTGCAGGACCCGCTGGTCAGCCAGAATACCTTCGCCCACAACATGATGGGCAAACAGCTGGAGCTGCTAGGCGAATGGTTCGGCATGTGGCGGGCCTGGGACGGGGTCCGGGCCCTGGACTATCTGCTCACGAGGCCGGAGGTAGATCGCAGACGGATCGGCGTGACCGGCAACTCGGGCGGCGGGACCCTGAGCGAGTGGCTCTGGGCGATCGATGAGCGAATCAAGATCGCCGCTCCCGGCTGCTTCGTCACAACCTATTTGGCCAATCTCGAGAACGAGGAGCCCCAGGACAGCGAGCAGTATCCACCCGGTATCCTCGGCGCTGGCTTGGAGATGGTCGACCCGATGATGGTCCGGGCGCCCGAGCCCGTCCTGCTCATGGGGCAGGCCTATGACTATTTCGACAGGAGGGGACTCATCAGGGCCTACCGTGATCTCAGGCACATCTACGAGATCCTCGGAAAGCCCGAGAACGTACAGCTGCAGATCGGCCCTCACGGGCACGGGTTCTTCAGGGAAAACCAAGAGGCCATGGTCAGGTTCTTCGCCAAGCATGCGGGCCTGCCCTCCCCCCCGCCGGTCGAGGATCCCGAGGCCCTGCCAGACCGGACTCTCTGGGCCACGCCGACCGGGAGCACGATCGCCGCGGGAGCCAAGCCCATCTACAAGTACATAGGGGAGAAGGCCTCAGAGCTTGCTGCGCGGAGGAAGGTCCACGGCCTGCGCTGGCTGAGAGCGCGCGTCCGGAGCGTGCTGGGCATCGAACCCAGAAGGAGTCTGCCGCACTACAGGATCCTGCGCCCAGACAACCTCGGCGGCCGGCGATTCGGGCGATACGCCATCGAGACCGAGCCCGGCATCAGGGTCATCCTCAGGAAGTTCGTGCTCCAACCAGAAAGGTCAAACGCGCTCGAGGCGGAGCAGGAGCTAGCACTGTACCTCCCCAACCTCTCTGCGGAGCAGGAGGTCGAGGAGTACGCCTCGGCGTCCGCGCCCCAGCCGTCGTACGCTCTCGACCCAAGGGGCATGGGCGAGTCGATGCCCGAGGGCGGCGTCGACGGCTACTTCCACCCCTACGGCCTTGACTACATGTTCCATGGCTTTGGCCTGATGCTGGGCCAGAGCTACCTTGGTAGGAGGGTTCACGATGTCCTTTCGACCATGGACCTGCTCGGGCATCTTGGTGCACGCAGAATCAACCTCTGTGGCAGAGGGCAGGGATCCATCATCGCGCTGTTCTCAGCTCTTCTCCACCCGCTCGTCAATCGGGTGACGCTGAAGAATGGCCCCCGCTCCTTTGGAGAGTGGGCGCAGGTGCCGATCGTGTCCTGGCCCGCGGCCAACTTCCCTTGGGGAGTGCTAAGGGATTTTGACATTCCGGATCTCATCCGGGCCTTGGGGGGCAGGGTTTCGGTTGTTGAACCGTGGGGGCCGGACATGAAGCCGATGGCCGCCGGAGCAACAGCAACCTAGCTCCGTGGAACGGTATGCTGGTAAATCCAATTGCATCGGTGATCGGGGGAGAAGGCTGATCACTTCAGAATGTGGGATGGCTTGGCAGTTGATCTTGGAGAACCCAATCCCGTCCCTTGCAGGCACTCAGAGAGCCTACGGCAATCACTACCAGGAGCGCCTCTAGTGCTAGGTTCTCTGGGATCCGGAACCAGAGGGAGTTCGAGTAGGCTGACTTTAGGCTTAGCCAGTCCTGGTTGTTCTGGTACTCGGCTGGATAGGCGGAGTGGTAGTACTCGGGCCAAGGGGACTTTGCCGGGTATCGGCCGTTCAAGGTTAGGCAGTAGACTTGAGTTCCTTTGAAGAAATCGCCGTGGTACCTGTCAGCGCTGAGTTCACAGATCCATTCAGACCTGCCATCACCATCGATGTCGCCCCACCAGCCGCCGTTCTCCTGCCTTCCGCCAACACCGATGAACTCGTTGAGATAGAAGGCCTCCAGCTCAGCGGTCCCTGCATCCGTTACGATCGGAAATGGGCCAACCACAACACCTCCAACCTGTCGTCACCATCGATATCAGCTATCAGCTGGTAGGCCGATTCCTCATCGGCTGTCGCCCCCGGCGGGAGCACTCCTTCCTCGGCCAATCTAGTGACGTTCACCTCCCACTTCAGGCCCGGGGCCACGTCACTAATGTCGAGGCAGAACATACGCAAGCTGGACATGATCGCCATGTCCATGCCGCCATCGCCGTCCACATCGCCCATCGCCTGACACATCAGGATCTTCTCCTCCGGCTGCAGATTCCACCTCCAAAGCTCCCTTCCGTAGAAGGTGAGACAGAACACTCCGCCCGGACCCTGGGTGCAGAACACTGCCTCATACTCATGGTCTCCGTTCACATCTGCCACGATGACTGGCTGATAATTCAGACTGGGGACGTTCTCGAAGACCCACTCCTCCCTCCCGTCTCGGGCATCAACACAGTAGACCCTTCCCCCGTTGTTCGCCCAGACAATCTCGAACGCACCGTCTTGGTCGATGTCGCATATCGTAGGGGGACCGTTGTTGGGTCCAGGTCCACCCACAAAGGTCCAGACCAGTTCCCCTTCATGGCTCACCCGATGAATCTCGCCCAGATAGTCGTTCACGAAAAACTCCACGAATCTGTCCCCATCAACATCCAACGCCTGCGGAGGGCCGTGCATATCACATCTGTTGGGATTGTCCCAGAACCAGTAGATCGAACCATCCGGGTTGATCACGTGGAGTCTCCCACCCATCCCCGCCAGGCATATCTCGCATATGCCGTCATTGTTAACATCAACAAGGGACACCTTGCTGGTTGGCGGCCCGGGAAGTGGATCGGCTAGCGCAAAGAGTGACCATGCAAGCTCCAGCAAAGCACTACCTGAAATCGTTGTGCACACCCATCGCTCTAGATCTAGAGAAGCCGCTCAGGCCCAGCAAGCATTTCAGGAACATGTGGCCCCGCAGATGGGACTGGGACCTAGTCCAGCTAAGGGAAGCAATGAGAAGCGGGAGGATGGAAAGGATCGGTGAAGCCAAGTGCGAGATAGTCGTCGTTATGTTGCGTCAAGTACTTACTCGATGAACTTGAGGGCAAAACCCCCAGATCGCCAAGACCGAAGCGCGAACGGGCGCTGCGATGCGGGCGAGACGCGAGGGCTCCACACAATGCCATTGGGGAACCCACGAATGGACCATGTTTTTCCTTAGTACGGTGGAGCTAGAGTGTATGTCGCCCCTCGAGGATCGTTCGGCCCGGGCCCAACGAAATTGTGTTTTCCTGGAAATATTTCGCCCCTTCTTGACCGGGTCCGGGTGGTTCCTCGTTCCTTGGCCCATGTTTTCTGCTCGGATACACTGGCGAGGAGTTGGTCGGAATGGGCAGATGAGGAGGAAGATCCATAGTCGACCCAGAGCTACCATACCTGCAACCTCAACGTTCGGAGTTGATGGGTAGGCATCGCCGGGCCCAATCCCGGCCTTGAGCGACAGGGTCTGCATTATTGACCCCTAGAGGCCCAACATGAAACCGACACCCGCCTAGGTGGCATCATCCCAACTGGGCGACGGAGCCGGGAGCGTACAGTCAAGCAGAAAAAGTGAAACCAGGGGATCAAGCAGGGCGACTCTCCGAGCTGCTCGCTGCTCGATGACGCAGTGCACTATCTCGCCGACTCGACCCGGACTATTCTGCCGTCAACCATGTTCGCCGTCCTGTCTGCCTGTCCTGCGAGCCGGGCATCATGGGTTGCGACTACGATGGCTATTCCCCGATCCTTCTGCCCAAGCAGCGTGTCGATGATCAGCTTGCCGGTGGCACTGTCAAGGTTGCCGGTTGGCTCATCAGCCAGTATGACGGACGGCTTGATGACCAAGGCTCGCGCTATGGCGACCCTTTGCTGTTCGCCCCCCGATAGCTCGGCCGGGAAATGATCACACCTCTCTGAAAGGCCAACCTCCTCCAGAGCCTGCAGAGCGGCATTCTTTGAATCCTTGTCATTCTTACCCGCGAAGAACAGAGGCAGGGCTACGTTCTCAAGGGCGGTCCGGTTGGGGATCAGGTTGTAGAACTGGAACACGAAGCCTATCCTTCTTCTCCTCAGATCCGAAAGCTCCGGGTCCCTGAGGCTTGCAAGATTCTTCGACTCAAAGAGAACCTCTCCCTGGCTGGGGATGTCCAGACCACCCAACAGGTTCAGAAGCGTCGTCTTCCCACAGCCGGAAGGACCCAGGATCGCCAAGCTCTCCCCCCTACGAATAGCTAGGCTCACATCCCTCAGAGCATGTATCTTCTGCCTTCCCATATCGTAGGTCTTAGAGATATGGTTGGCAACGATCAGGTATTCAGAATGTTTGGGGCGTTCAGAATATTCAGGGCGTTCGAGATCCCTATTCCTCATGTCGCAAAACCTCCACGGGGGCTATTCCAGAAGCCTTGATGCTGGGGATCATGGAGGCAACCAACCCTATGGCTAAGGCGATGAGAGCAGGGTAAGCCAACGTGCCCCAGGTTATCGGGAACATTGCGTACAGGCCACGGCTGTACCAGAATTGGGGTGCATACCTCCTAAATATCAGGGTGTTAGCTCCGCCGCCCAGAGCCATCCCGACCACGACCCCGATGATGAGGAAAACGATCACGGCTGAGAGGTGTTCGAAGAGGAAGAGGGCTAGGATCTGTCTCCTCGTTGCCCCCACGCTGCGCATGATCCCGATCTCGCGTCTGCGCACAAGGGACAGATACTGGAAACCATTGACCAGAGTGACCGACCCGATAGCAGTGGCCGCCCCCGAAACGAGTACAAGAAAGAAGGACCACCGGCGGCGCATCTCCACCGACTCCTCATGTCGCACAAGCTCAGAATCGAAAAAGACCGGCATGCCGTCGTACCTGGCGGCAAGCTCACGGTAGGCCGCCACCAGATCCTCCGGGTTTGAGAACGCTACCAGGATGCTGCTGATTGGGATGTGGGGGTTGCGCCGTCCGAAAGCGATGGCATACTTGAAGACTTGGGACACAGGTGGCCTGAAGAGCCCTGTCACCGTGAACTCCTCCCCATCGATCGGCCTGCCCTCGACAGACTCGCCCCAGCGGTTTGTCGCTTGGAAACAAACCACATCCCCCACTTTGATTCCTGCCAGGTAGGGCGCAAACGAGCTGATCGATGTGGAGACAACGATCTCGTTCGCTGTAATAGGCAGCCTCCCCGAAACCACCTCCAGATCCCGGAAGGAATCCGTCAAGATAAACCGGGGTATTGGCGTAGCAGGACTGGTCTGGTTCCAGACGAAGAAGGCTGGAAGTTCCGTGAAAGGAGTGATCCACCGCACGCCTCTCATCCGTCCGACCTTCTCCAGTTCGTCTTGGCTGAAGATCTGTTGAAACAGGACTGGGTAGGGCGCTGGGCGCAAGACCAGCTCGACTCCAGATGCGTTGGGGGCGCCAGTTAGTTCTGCAAGTCCAAACCCGGTGCCTCCCGCAGCAACGATCAGAAGAGCTGTCATCAGGGCAATGCCTAGGATAAACGCTGTTGCGGACACCAGCAGTCTTCTGAGGTTTCGCCTCATGTCTCTTAGCGCAAAGCCAACCCACCGCTCCATCTGAGCACCTCGGCAGGTCGTTTCCTTGCCACCCTTAGCAGCGAGACATGTGACGAGAAAAGGGCCACGGCAAGACAGACGAGAAAGGCGATGGCGGATTGGGAGATCAGTATCGCCAAGTTGGTTGACATCCCCAACGATCCCAGAATGGGCAGGGAGATCAAGGCGCCGACAACCGTTCCGGGCATACCGCCAAGAATGACAAGCAGGGCCACCTCCCCCGAGAGCAATCCGCTGATCTGTTTGACATCGGCTCCTACAGCCCTCATCAGAGCTATCTCCCTTGACCTAAGCAGAGCTATCGAGTTAGCACAGGAGAAGACAGCTGCTGCGCCGCTGACAACCGCTATGCTGGAGAGGCTGTAGGCTATGATCCTGAAGAGGTTGGCATTGCTGGGCTCAGGTACGTACCATCGCCAAATGTCGGCTTGCCGGGGCGGGCTCTGCAGGCCCGCCAATGTTGAGTACAGCTGGTTTCTCTCCGGCTGGAAAATGGGCATATTAGTCTCGTTCTCTCCGTCGCGGATGACGACTTGGACAAGGCCGGCTTCGCCGAACAGGGAGACCCAACGCTCCATATCCATAGCCAGATACGAATCCCAAGCCTCCAGACTATAGCTCAAGACGCCCTCATCGACCCTTGGGCGGAAGAGTGGCACAGGCTCTCGAACTATGCCCGCGACCTCAAACTCGGTGCCCCTCGCAGGCAGCTGCATGTCCATCCCCATCTCTATCTTGACGACCGCCCTCGCGGGGACTGTGCAGGCCAATTCCTCCGTCACCAGGAGCCGCTGCCCCTGAAGGTTCTCCCAACCCTTCCCTAGAGGCAGGGAGCCTCGCGCCCCCACAATTGGAATCAGGAGGGTATCGCCTCCTACGGAGACCTCTTGGTAGGCTATCCTGCGAACCATGTATTGGAATCCGCAGGCTTCTGCCGATGACTCGATCTGCTCCAGCACGCCCTCCATGCGTTCAGGGGAGGAACCCGGGATGAGGTCTACTACGAGCGTTCCCCGTGTTGCACGTTGTAGTTTCCGCATGTCCAGCGCATACTTGGAGGCGGCCGTTTCTCCTACCACGCAGAAAGCAACCAGAACGAGCGTGACGAAAAAGGAGGTGCCTG
>CAZJVP010000042.1:0-2400 GCA_964549615.1 uncultured Thermococci archaeon
GCTATGGGGCGGGGGCGATCTCATCTGGGCGTCCGTTTCCGTGAGGGACTCGGGCGGCAGTTGGGTGACTGGGCTCTCCTTGGGCGATTTCAACCTGTCCGAGGAGCTGGTCTCTTCCACGGGCCAGGTAATTGAACGGCAGTCGGTCACCTTCGACTCACCGGGCTACTATCAGTTCCATGGAGACGGGTTCTGGGAAAGGTCCGTGACGGCCGAGAAGTTGGATATCGTGTTCTTGGTCGACAAGAGCGGTTCCATGGAAGAGGAGATGCCGGCGATACATTCCGAGCTTCACGAGTTTCTAGACCGGCTTGAGTCAGAGCACGTCGATTTTCGCATTGCGGTCGTGAAGTACGACTTCAGCACGGTTGGCAATTCCCCTGCCGAGCATTACGACAGTTGGGCGTTCACAATGCCTTTCAGGGGAGTGATGGAGAGCGAGGAGATTCGCCGTTGGCTGGACAATGTGCAACTTTGCGGAGGGGAGTGGTGGCTGCCCGGAGCAAGTTACGATCAGATGATGTTGGCCAGCGGGTTCGATTTCCGGGACGATGCGCGAAAGGTCATCGTGGTCATCACCGACACCATCTCCCTGACCGTTTACGGCACGTGGTGGTACGCGGTGGAATGCACTGCGGCGACCCTGCCTGCCGTGGAGTCGCTCCTGAAGCAGAAAGGGATCGAGGTATTCTATAGCCAGCCTGGCGAAAAGGAGTTGAAGCATCTGGACGGGTACTACGACGCGGCGATAAATCCGAAGGCGTGGGCAGGGTTCGATACGCTGGGGACCCGCATCTCCTGGCCTTTTGAACAGGAAGACATCCCGATACGCAGCGGGCCGGTGGTGGAAAGCCAGTACTTCTTTGCTTGGAGAAGCCGGCTCAAGATACCCGGCGACCCGCGGGAATACAGGGTTAACGTCTCGATTATGGCTCCTGACCCAGAACGATATGGCGAGTTCATGACGACAGGCTTCTCCTACGTCCCGCGTCAGCAGACGGCCAAGCTCGTGTTAACCGTTTGCGATGAGGAGGGGAACCCGATCGATGACGACGCGAAGGTCTGGTTTATGAGGGAAATGGGCGACCGCAAGGAGCAGTACTACCCGTACGGGGGCTTGAGGCCGAAGGACGGCGTGATTGTGGTCGACAGAATGCCCGTAGGACCTCACTATGTGGTCGTAGCCGCATCGGGAAATCCGGCATACTCGTACGAGGAGCTTAGGTACCAAAAGATATGCCGGATCCAGGTCCCCGAGGAGGGCCTGAACCTTACCCTGCGGGTTGAAACGGGCGACAGGGAGATGGAGTTTGCCAAGGCGAGGGGCCTGCTAAGGGAGCTGGGTAATTGGACCTTCCCCGGCGACCCGTTCGGAGCTTTCGTGGCAGATGCCGAACGGTGGTTGGATAGCTTGGAGGCAAATGGCGTCACGTGGCGGGAGATGGTGGCCGTTAAACGCTTCTACGTCGCGCTTTCAGGCTACGCCAACCTGAACGAGTACGCTCAGCATGAGACGGAGGGGGCGATCTCGAACTTTCGAGAGATCGTGCAGAGCATCGTTGATATTGTAGAACAGGTCAAGGCCTTCCAGAAGGCTAGGCAGGATTCCTTTGGCGAGAAGTTGGCGGGGGCGCTGCTTGAACTGGCATACGACGTCATCACATCGGGCCGTTTCACGGCGGCGAAGGAAGCCGTCGAAATAGGGCTAGACCGCTTGGAGCAGTACGCCTCGTCCCAACTGCTCCGTGATCTAGTGGAGGAGGTTTTGGAGCGCATTCCCGACGGGCCATACAAGCCGCTCATCGCGGCCATGCTCAATGCATATTCCGGGGCCAGTTTTGAGGACTGGGAATCAGTCTTGGAGACAGCCAAGGGCGTACTGCTGATGGAGGCCGTGGATGCTGCCCGGCGCCAGGTCGCGGGAGAGTTGGTCGAAAACATGATTGGCGCATTGGATCTGGGGAGCCCGCTGGCGAATGCGCTGAAAGGAGTAGTTAAGGAAGCCATCCTGGACCTGCTCGAGGGGGGCCTTGACGGCTTCGACCGGGCCTTGGAAGGGTTCGGCCTGGAGGTTGGCAACTACGTGCTTGAGAAGGGCCGCGACGAAGTCGTGGCGGCCGTGAACGAGATGTTCGATAAGCTGATAGGCCAGCTGCCCCCAAGCGATTTCCGGGACTTGGCATTGGGATTGGCCCGGGATCTCATCGTGCAAGCCATTCCCAGAGTGCAGGTTGGGCCGGGAGGCTCGTTAAGGCTCAACTACGGTATCGACAGCGATGCGGTGGTGGATGCGCTCGTAAAGCATGGCTTCTACCACGTGGTGCTGAAGAAGCACTATGTCGAGAAGGCGGCCTCAGGCTTGTCGGCAACCCTAAGCCGGGCTAGGGCCTACCTGCCCCA
>CAZJVP010000043.1:0-17057 GCA_964549615.1 uncultured Thermococci archaeon
GGGCAGGTCTGTGCTGGAGGGCAAGATGCCGAACATCGGTTTCCCGACCCACTACAATCAGTATTTCCCCTTCCTCCTCGCCATCCCCGTGGCGCTTGCAAACAATCCTTACTCGATAGTGGCATTCTTCATGGCGTTCGATATCATGGTCGGGCTTGGCGTCTGGAGCTTGGCTAGCAAGATCGCCGAGAACCTCCCGCCGAGCTCAATTCCAGAAGACCTTCCCAAGACATCGGTGATGCTCTATATCCTTTGTCCAGCCTCCTTCTACGTCACGATATACTGGAACCAGCAGGAGGTCGTCACGGCCTTCCTGCTGCTCCTGGTCGTGTATGCGTACCTTGCCTGGGAGCGCCGTCCCGACAGGCTTCTAGTCGCGGTTCCGCTAGTGATGGCAGGGGCATTCGTTCTTAGCTATCTTCTGGTCTGCATAGGGCTCTTCGCGGTCTTGACTCTGTTCTATGACGCGGAGCTTAAGCGCAAGCTGATCGTCAGATCGGGTGCAGCAATACTTGCTCTGTACATGCCCTTCCTCCTCCTCGGTGTTGATTTCAAGCCGGTGCTTGAGGAGTTCGGGTACGGCGCGATAGGTAACAACCCCTTTGCCATCCTGGAGACGTTCTCTCTGAGTGCGGGCCCATTGCCCTACGTGCTCCTGGTTGTAGCTTTCGCGTTGGTGTACTTCGCGGTCACTATCGGGAGACGAGGTTACGAGAGCTCCGGACTGACGGCCATATCCATCGTCTTGCTGGCCTACCTCCTGTTCATGACGCTTTCACGGAAATCGGTCAGTTTCTATGTTCTGGTCTTCTTGCCGTTTCTTGCGGTCTTCGTGGCTGCGAACCAGAAGCTTGGCGACCTGTACCTGATCTACGGGCTGGCGAACTCGTTTGCGAGCCACTTTGGCGATAGGCCAAACATAAACGCACTTGCCCGCCTCCTGCCGGTCGAACCTGACGCAGCGATGGCGATCGTCCTTGCCTTCATGGTTGCCTTCATTCTCATGGTTGTGGCGATCCAATTGGCGTTCATACGCGAGCTAATCCGCCCCTACCGGAGTGCCCTCTTCCGGCTGAGGCTGTCAGGAGTCCTGCGCTTCTACGCAGATCAGTTGAGGTCTTTGTTCCGGCGCTGCGGCACACCCGCCCGCTCGGAGGATGGCAAGAACGGATCGGCCTTTGATTCACAATGGCTTTTCAGAAAAAGGAACTAGAGGATCCTTCTTGTTTCCGCCGGGAGCGCGAAGGCACATGTCCTACGGGCTGTGTCCATAGTTCACCTTGTAGATTTTGACGTTCGTGTCGCCGTAGGCACCCGAGGAATACGACTGGTGTATCAGCTCGAAGTTCTTCTTCTCGGGGTCCGGTTGGATGAACAAGAGCTTGTAGATCGTCGTGTTCCGGCCTTTTGGGGTCAGATCGGACCATGATATCCCTGTGGCGTTCACGTTCAGCTTGTAGTAGCCGTCGGGGTAGTCGGTGATGTTGCCCACTATCTGGGCAAAGGCGCCGACCAGCCAGAAGTCATGCTCCGGCACGATCACGTACTCCACCTGATATCTTCGGAAGATGTCTATCGCGACATCCTCGGGGGACAGGTACGCTAGCGCGGTGCTCTGTATCGCCTGGAAGTCGGTGGTCGCCCCGTCGGTGACGCATCTCCTCTTCGCGACGGAGGTGATCCAGTGCCCGTAGTCCCACCATGAGAGCAGTATAGAGTCCTGTGGGGTTTCCCTGTTGAGCCAGATGAGCGCGTCGTACCAGCCCTGGCCCATGTGGATCCCCCTCCCTTGGACGAGTTCCAACCCGGTGAGAATCGAGGGCGTGAGCAAGAGCAGAAGCGAGAGCGCAGCGAGCGGGCCTCCGATCCTTGCTAGCCTGAGCTCCTTCCGGACCTCCTGCTTCACGTTCCGAGATCTGGATTGGGCGAGGATGCTCAGAGATCGCTGCCTTGAGGCCATTTCCATGAACTCCCAGATCGCGATCGCGCTGAGGACGCAGAGGGCTGGGGTCAGGAGCATGGTGCTCCTTATTGCAGACAGGCCCGCGTAGAACCCTGAGCCTGCCCAGAGCACGAGGAAGACGTCCTCCAGGCGCCTCCTGTACAGGGAGAAACCAACCCCGATGATGGCGAGGAAGGGGTAGAAACTGTACCTTGAAAGCCAGTCGCCGAGCGTCGGCTTTGCATACTCTTGGACGGTGATGTGCATGCCGACTTGGGGGCTCTTGAAGGCGTTCATGAGGATGAGGAACTTCTGGGCCACCTTGAATTGTACAAGTCCCAGGGCCGGCCCATAGACGGGGAAGAGGCCCGCGCCGAGGCCAAGGAGCACGAATACGATGATCGCCGTCCTCCTAGTGAGGAGATGCATCCGAACTGCCTCCTTGACCAAGGCCTGGTAGCCGGCAAGCGCAACTACCGAGAGGATATGGATCAGCACGAACGGGTTGCTGAGCCGCCAGTTGGGTATGCTCGCCGAGATCCCAAGCATGGATAGGCTCATCGCGATCAGCCCGACGGCGGTCGAATCCGAAAGCCTCAAGATCCCTAGGAGCTCAAGAACGATGACCACGGCATAGAACAGGGAAAGGAACAGCAGAAGGTACGTGTATCCGCCCCAGGTCAGAGCCACCAGTCCGAAGAAGAGCCCGGCACATAGACCCTCAAGCGTCGCCGTCATCAGGGCCGGCCCTCCAAGCAGCCTTACCGCGAGGGCGAAGCCCGCCAGCATGAGGGGGAATGCAAGACATTCCTTGTCTGCAACTCCGCCCATAGTTCTGTTCAAGAACTCTGGGATGGTGGCTATCAAGAGGGCCGAGATGAGGCCGGTCCTGACGTTCCTCAAAGTCTTGCCGATGAAGTAGACGGGTATGACGACGAACGACCCGACGATCGCAGGAAACAGCACGGTCCACGACTCGAGCGTGATCCTGGATCCCGCGAGGCGCAGGAACGAGTAGGTGTACGCGATTGCAAACGGCAGCAGGGGCATCTCCAAGTCAAGGGATCTTCCGTTGGGCTGCCAGCCCATGTTGTCCCAAACGGGGTAGTAGCCTTTCTCCACGATGTTTTCTGCCATTCGGAACATGAAGTAGGCATCCGGATCCATGATGGTGCCGAACCTAGTTGGCACCATCCTGACGCTCATGGCGAGGAAGAGGATCAACAGGATCGCTATGGTCGGCCAGTTCTGTGCCAGATCGGATGGCAGGCGAAGCGAACTCGTCCGTTCACCTCGAAGCTAGCCCCAGCGGCCAAAGTTTGAAATATATATCCCAAGCGGCTTGGCCGGGGGGAAGAGCGCTCTGCTGCAGGCTGCAGGGGTACAAGTAATAAGCCCGGCCGTTTTCCCTCGCGCGCGAGTTTCAAGGTTGGAGCGAGCATGTTGACGGACTTTTTCAGGAAGAGGCGTCTGCTCATGTTGCAGGTCGGCGCCCTCGTTCTGCTCTACGCAGCGGGCGCCTACCTTCGACTGGCGCCCCTTCCGACCTGGGGCGTGTATGTGACAGCAGACGACCCTGTCCTGCACGTGCGGGTGACCGAGTACGTGCTTGAGCACGGACACCTCCCGCGAAACGATACCCTGGCCTGGTATCCGTGGGGGCAGAACTGGGAGAGGACCCTTCCAAATTTTCGGTACTACCTGACCGCTTTCCTCTTCTCCATCGGCCGCTCGCTGGGGATGAGGCTTTCGCTTTACGATTTCTGCGTGATCTTCCCTGCCTTCTTCGCGCCCTTGGCCGTCGTGCCCATGTTCCTCCTGGTCAGGCTGCTGAGGGATTGGAAGTCCGGGCTCGTTTCGGCCGGGGTGTTGGTGCTTTCGAACGGCTATCTTTCAAGGACGATAGCCGGATTCTACCGTCACGAGCAGGTCGGCATCCCGCTGCTCGTCCTATGCATGTACTTCTTCGTAAAGAGCATGAGGTCGGAAACGCTGCGCGACACGCTGGCCTATTCGGTTGCGTCGGGCACTAGCCTTGTTCTGCTAACGGGTACCTGGTCGGGGTTCAGGTTCCTCTTGGACGGCTTTCCGGTCCTGGTGTTCTTTGCCCTCCTCGTCGGCAGGATGGGTCGCAGGCTGCTCATCGCCTTCCTGGTGACCGACGGGATGGCCCTTGCCTCGACCTTCTTCTGGCCCAACCTAAGTTCATACTTCTTCAAGACCTTCGAGTTCTCCGTTGTCGTTGTCGTTATGATCACGGCGCTTGCATACGAGTTCGCGCTGAAGAAGCACGTCGATGCTGAGAGGCTACCGCTCGCCACGGCCGGCCTGGCGGCCGTCGTTTTCCTGCTTATGCTCGCCACCATCAGCGGCTTGCCCGTCGGACGGCTCGAGGTCGTGATCAACCCACTTAGAACCCCGCCTGCGGGCGACGTCTCGCAGACGGTTGCCGAGCATGCCGCAATGCGGCTGAGCTTCGTGGGAGGAAAGATGGACTGGCCGGCCATGAGCTCCTATGGCTGGTTCCTATTCGTGGTTCCCCTGGGCATGGTCTTGCCCTTCCTGAAGCGGGAGGATAGCAATCTCGTCGTCCTGTCGATGCTGGTCTTCACCTGCTTCCTGCTATTCCTCGCGCTGGATCCCTACCCGGCTCTCGTGTGTTACGCGATTGTCCTTCTTGCGATGGCTGGTCTCTGGTTCCTCTGTCCGCCGGCAGATCGCCCCAAGAATGAGGAGGTGATGATGATCCTCTTTGCCCTGCTTTCCGCCTACTTCTTCAAGAATATGATAAGGCTGAACATCCTATTCTCCGTCTTTGTCGGGGTCCAGTCGGGCCTCTTCTTCGGCACGGCCCTTGACATGGCGTCGCTTCACATGCGGGATCAGACGGCGCGGCGGGCGTCGGATTCTCGGTCAAGGAAACGCAAGGAGAGGAAAAGGAGGCAGCGGGCTATGGAAGGCAGGGCCGAGCCGGAGGCGGCTAGAGCCGGCGTCAACTACCTTCAGGTGGCGATGGCCGGGTTCTTCGTGATCCTGCTCGTCTTCACGATGTCCACTTCATACAAGTCCGCGAAGGCTTACCCCCTGGGCCTGCGGGAGGACTGGTTCCAGGCGCTGGACTGGATAGAGGAGAACTCGGAGCCGGACGATGTGATCATGTCTTGGTGGGACTATGGCTACTGGATACAGACCTACGCCGGACGTCCGACCATCGCCGACGGTGCCACGACCAACAGCAGCCAGATAAGGAGGCTGGCAAGGGCGTTCATGACGACGGAGAAGGAGGCATACCAGTTCTGCAAGGAGTTCAACGTGAGATACGTGGTGGTGGATGTGACGGACGACTTCTACCCCGGGGCCAAGTGGACCGCGATGGCCGTGATAGCCGAGCAGAGGATCGCGGACTACATGGGGACCGGGCAGGACGGTAAGCCGGTCATCTACGACAAGGGATCGAAATGCCTGCTGTTTCGGCTTGCTTCGCGGGTGGCGCTCTCGCAGCCCCTTGCCCTGGAGCATTTCGAGTTCCGGCAGGTTTTCCAGAGTTCGCGGGGCCAGGTCATAGTATACGAGTTTAAGCCTTGATCGGTCCATGGGGGGACGCTGAGGAGCTGTGCGTCGGTCCTATCCGAGAAAGAAAAGGGAGGTGAAGCCTGCCTTTTAGTCAAGCAGCTTCACCGTCAGGGTCCGGTTCTCGAGGGATACGGGATTCTCGTTCGTGTAGGCGTAGTAGAGTCTTATGTCGTAGGTGCTCTCGTTCACGCCTGTCGGCAGCTGGGGACACATTATGGTCACCCTTATCGCCCTCTCGCCCTTGAGCGTGGTGAACCTCCACTGGAATCGGCCCTCCCGTTCGGTCCATGTCTCGTTGGCCTCCGTGAAGTCAACCTCGCCCAGCTCTAGCAGTATGGACACCCCTTTCGCTGTTCCCTTCTTGGGCTTGAAGACCAGCTCGATGTCTTCCTTCTTCACCTGGTACGACGTCCACTCGCTCCGATTGCCGATCGGCTTGTACTCGTCAGGGTATTCCTTGACCCAAATCATGTGGCCCTCGAGCGGAGGTTGGTTCAGCCATCTCGAGATCCAGTTGGTCTTCGTGAATATGCCCCACGCCGCGATCAACAGCAGTATTATCGCCACGACGAGGATTCCGAGACGTATCTTTCTCCTAGTCGGGGACTCCACGTACCTTACGGCCTCCTCCTTTCCCGGTTCCTTCTTCTCCTCTGGTGGTGCTTCAGCCAATCATAGACCTCCTCAGGAAATCCTCTTTCTCAGCCCGATTATGCAAAGGATCAGTCCTCCGAAGAGCAATAGGAACATCAGGAGCAGCCCGACGTCGGCCGCGGCGGTTGGGTTAAACATCGTGCCCATGCCTAGCACGGCGCCGATGCACATCAGCCCTATTCCTCCAAGGAAGAACGGTCCGCCTTTTCGGGCCATGAGAACTCCTACCCGGAGAGACCTTTCCCAGAGGAAGCCAATTGCCTTATAAAGGTTATTGTGCGGTTCCGGGGCTGCGGCGGCAGTAACAACCAATCCGTTGGCCCGATAGACCAACCAACCATATCCATGCCTGACCAACAGGGCATTCGAAGAAAAATGTGGGGCCACAGGGATTTCCGTTCCGTCTTGATGACGGGATTTCGAACCCTGGTCGGTGGGTTTCTTCTTACCCTCCGTCGCTCATCGGCAGTTGCCTCGCCGCTCCGGAGTCTTTGACTGGAGCCCACTATGATTCCGGGTCAAATCCTTACCGGACTACACCATGGCCCCTGTACTTCGTGGCCGGTCAAGATCGATAAAAATCTTTCCGGATCTTATGGTAGGATTCCACGGCCGCCTGGCCTGACCGAAAGCCGCGGCCGGCTACTGGAGGATTTTCGATCTAGGCGCGATGACCGTGTTCGGATCAAGCATCATCCCCGCGCTAACGAAGGCGCCTTCCCCAATGACCACGCCGTCGCCCAGTACGGCTCCCAATCTTTTCCGGCCGGAGTCGAGCCACCTGTCCTTTATCCTAACGCGAACGCCGCGAGCGCGCGCATCGCGGTCAGCCAGAGTCGCCCCAGCACCAACGACGCTGTTCGGACCAAGGACGGAATAGCCGACCGTCGCCCCCTGTTCGATCCGGCATCCTTCCATGAGAACGCATCCCTCAACCCTTGCCCCCTTGATCTTTGATCCGTCCCCAACCGAGCAGTACGGTCCGACGACCGCCCGCCCTGCTATTGAGCACTCCCTGCCGATGATGCTTGGCCCGATGATCCTTGCGCGGCCCGCCACCAAGCTGCCCTCCCCGATTCGCACGGCTGAGCTGAGTTGGGTCCCCCTGAAGGTTCGCCCCACGTTTCGGCGAAGGAACAACTCGTTTAGGCCGATGACATCCCATGGCTTTCCAAGCTCGTGCCACTCCCTCACGCGATGGCAACGCACACGCATCCCAGCGTCGATCATGGACTGAAGGGTGTCCGTGATCTCGATCTCTTTTCTCTTCGGGTTGGGCGGGGTCCTGTCGATCCAGTCGAAGACGTCCGCATGAAAAACATAGACGCCGACGTTTGCAAGGTCCGACGGCGGGTTCTCCACCTTCTCCGCCACCTTAATCACGAATCCTCTCCTGGTCAAGAAGACGCCGTACTCCCAGGGGTTCGGCACGCGCTTGGCCGCAACGCTCATGCCTGGTGAAGAGGCCATCTTTTGCAGGCTCGCACCGTCGAGCAGGACGTCCCCGTTCAACGCGATGAAGGGGCCGGACACAGCGTCCTTGGCCGCGCGGATGGCATCCGCCGTTCCTCTCGGCTCCTTCTGGTGACATATGATCAGCTCCATTCCATTCGGCGCGTTGTGGACCAGCCAGTCCTCAAGCACGTCCTTCCTGTACCCGGCGACGATGGCGGCCCTCCTTATCCCGATATCCATCAAGAGGTCGAGCTGGTGGCCCAGAAAGGCGCGGTTTGCCACCGGTATCAGGACCTTGGGGCGGGAATAGGTCAGGGGCCTAAGCCTCGTTCCCTCCCCGGCCGCGAGGATTACGGCTTGATCCACCCTTTCGGCGGGCATGCCATCGCTCACAGTTTTAACCCAAACTTTTCAAATATCTTCCGTGAGCTCGGAGAGCAAGCCTGTCCTGATCGATGGCCGCTACGGCGAGGGCGGGGGAAGCATAGTCAGGGTGGCCGTCGGTCTGTCAGCCGTCACCGGACGGCCCGTCTCGATCAGCAACATAAGGGAGAACCGCCCCCGGCCCGGGCTTGCTCCCCAGCACCTCACCGGGCTTAAGGCCCTGGCAAGGCTCTGCAACGCACGCACAGAGGGGTTGGCTCTGGGATCCACCTCGATCAAGTTCGTGCCGCGCAAGCCCAACCTGGCCGAGCTGTCGGTGGATGCCGGAACCGCAGGAAGCATCGGCCTCATGCTTCAAAGCCTCATGATCGCCCTGCCCTTCGCCGGTCGGGAGGTGAGGCTATCGCTGACGGGGGGCACTCACGTCCCTTGGGCACCCAACATCGATTACCTCAGCAACGTCACTATCCCTGTGTTGCGGATGATGGGGTACTCGTGCGACGTCACCATGATTAGCCCGGGCTACTATCCGAAGGGCGGCGGCAGGGTCCTTTTCCAGTCCCGGCCCTGCCAATGCCTCTCAGCCCTGAAGATGGATCGATTCGGCGATCTTGTGGCGGTGGAGGGCGTCTCGAGGGCATCGAATCTGCCGGAGCACGTGGCCGCTCGTCAGTCCCGCGCCGCGGCCGAGGCGCTTCGGGGGGTGGCGGATCCGAAGATCGAGGTTTCGGCGCAGCGGTCCGCTTCCCCTGGCAGCGCGATCACTCTCTGGGCGTCAACAACGACAGGCTGCCGGTTGGGCGCATCCGCCCTTGGCGAGAGGGGTAAGCCGGCGGAGGCAGTTGGTCGAGAGGCCGGCGAGGAGATGCGGCTCTACGTCGAGGGCCGCGCTCCAGTTGATCCCCACCTCCTTGATCAGATCCTCCCGTACTGTGCGCTGGCCCGCGGCGTCTCGGTTCTAAGGGGATACAAACTTACGATGCACACAACGACGAACGTGCACGTGGTAAAACTTTTTCTTGACAGCCGGATAGAAGTCGAGGGGGAGGTGGGCGAGGCTTGCACGATAACCATAGAAGGCGTCGGGATGACAGGAGAGGGTTAGTTGGCTAGGATTTGCATATTGATAGGAAGCAAGTCGGATGAGAAGGTTGCCGAGGGCGCCACCAAGGTGCTTGACGAGATGGGCCTGGATTACGAGATCCACGTCGCCTCGGCGCACCGGGAGCCGGAGAAGGTCGCTCGGATAGTCGCATCCACCGATGCGGATGTCTTCATAGGGATTGCCGGGCTTGCGGCTCACCTGCCGGGCTTTGTGGCGAGCAGGACGACCAAGCCGGTCATCGGGGTTCCCGTCTCTGCCAAGCTCGGGGGAATCGACGCGCTGCTCTCGATCGCCCAGATGCCGAAGGGCGTCCCGGTGGCGACGGTGGGCATCGACAGGGGCGACAATGCCGCTCTCTTGGCGGCGAGGATACTTTCGGTAGCGGATCGGCGGATCGCGGAAAAGCTTCGCGTCGGAGGCTAGCGGAAGATTTGTCGGAGTGGATTCGGAAGAGAAGGCGGGATCAGTTCTACAGGAGGGCCAAGGCGGATGGCTACAGGTCGAGAGCGTCCTACAAGCTCCTTCAGCTCCAGCGGAGATACGCCATATTCCGGAGGGGGGACAGGGTCCTGGACATCGGTTCCTCTCCGGGAGGCTGGTCGCAGGTGGCAAGACAGCTCGTTGGGAGGCAGGGGCTGGTCGTTGGGGTGGACCTCGCCGAGACCTCGAGCCTGGGCTTTGACAACGTCATCTTCATCCGGGGTGACATCTTGGACGCTTCCACGGAACGGCTCATAGCCTCGGTCTCAAGCCAGTACGATGTGATCGTGTCAGATGCCTCGCCGACGATCTCCGGGATATGGACTAGGGACCATCTCCTATCCGTCGACCTTGCAAGGAGGGCCCTTTCGCTTTGCAGGTCCCTGCTGAAGAAGGGGGGGACCTTGGTTGTCAAGGTGTTCCAGGGCGAGGAACTCGATACCCTGCAGGAGGAGGCGAAGGCGTGGTTCGGCTCGGTGAAACGGGCCAAGCCCGAGGCGTCGAGGGGCGAAAGCTCCGAGATATACCTCGTCTGCAAGGGGTACCTTGGCGCCGGATCAAAGAAGGCCGACGGATCGTAGAAGCTGGCAGGCCTTACACTCGCCACCGACGGTGGGCTCGCCGCACCTGGAGCACTCAACGAGCCTCCCACCGGCATAGAGACGCGCGAACTGGGCGCTCAGCCGGTCCACGGTGGATAGGAAAGAGCTCTTGCTGGTCGGCCGGTCCTCCTCCACTTGGTTTAGGAAACTTCTGACCTGATTGCGGAAGTCGAACCCGGCATAGGGGCATGACCCCAGATGGACGTCGAGGCGGTTGAAGATGTCGTAGAGCAGCGTCTCCTTCCCCGGGATGCCGCGCAACGGCTTTACCCTCGGCACCAGCTTCTCGTGGGAAAGGATGTAGTTGGGCCCTGACCTCGCAAGCCTCGCCGGGTCTCCGCGGATCAGGTTCAGGAGTGCGGACTCCGCCTCATCGTCTAGGTTGTGCCCGGTGATCAGCCTGTCCGCGCCAAGATCCCTCGCATGCCTGTTCAGAATCCAGCGCCTGAGCACGCCGCAGTACGTGCAGGCCCGCTTGGGCGAGCCAAGCCGGTCTACGATCGAATCAAGGTCCGCCCCGAACTCCCGCTTGAATGACGCGGTGTGGAACTCAAGGTCGCTTGCCCTTGCCGCCTTCCTTGCCCGCTTTATGCCTTCCTCCCTGTACCCGCGTATTCCCTCATCGACGGTGAGCACGGCCATCTGCGTTCGTCTCACCCTGCCCAGCGGAGCCACGATGTCCAGGCATGCAACGCTGTCCTTGCCCCCCGATACCGCGAAGATGGCAAAGCGGCTGTCCGAGATCATCCTGTTCCTGCCCACGTCTCTCCACACCCGCCTTCTGAGGCTCTTCGTGAAGCACCTGCCGCAGAACTTGGCGCCGGAGTGGCGTTGCAGGTACCTCGCCTTGCTGGTGCAGAAGTCGCAGCGAATCGCCACGCTCTCATCCCCCAGAGAAGACTTTGATCAGGCTGATCCGATCGTTCTCCTTCAGCGGCTCGAACTCCGCCACAACCATTCCCCTTCTCACTGCTATGAACTCCTCGCTCAGTAGGCCCATCCTTCTCAGCAGGTCGCTGACCTGGCAGCCACGCCCAACGCGGAACCTCCGGGGTCCCCGGCCACCCTTTACCTCAACCCACACGGTGATCTTCTCGGACCTTGACATCTTCCACCCCCCGGTTTGTGGGCACGGTGGTCCCCGCCGGCGTCGCAAGAACCGATCTTGCCTCCTCGATCCACGTGGTGCGGAAGCCTGCTTGGCTCAGCCTTCTGGATACGCCTCTCCGAAGGTCAAGCCTTCTGTAGCGGGATCCGGGCTGACCAGTGTAGTGCAGGAGGAGGCCGTCATCCGCGACTATGCGTCTGAGTTCGGTGTAGAAGGTTAGCGAGTAAAGTTCCCCGGCAAGGGAGAAGGTTGGAGGATCGTGCATTATCCTGTCGAACCATCCCGTGGGAAGGACTCGGATGAACCGCGCGGCATCGCACAGGACGGGCCGTATCCTGCCTTGGGCTGCAAGGCGGAAGAATTCAAAGCTGCATGGGTTCTCCCTTGCAAGCTTCAGGACGGCCTCGTTTCTTTCCAGGGTGATCACCGCGGCTCCCCTCCTTGCTGCGGCTTGGGCGGTGTAGCCAAGGCCGGTGCAGATATCCAGCATCCTCTGTCCGGGCCTAAGCCCCAAACACCGCACCTTGAGCTCGGCCTCTTCCTCGGGCAGCATGCCTTGGGTTCGGTGCATCCTGATCCCGTCGATCTCAAGAGCCGGGAAGCCCGGGGTCGGCACCAGCTTGTAGAGGCGACCGTTGAAGATCTGCAGCGGCTCTAGCCTGCCTTTCCGCACACGGTACAGGACGCTATCGCTCTTGGCGCGCTCGAGCTCGCTTCTCTGCACGAGCTGTGAACCGATTTGCACGGTCTTCCCATCCACCGCTATGATATGCTTTCCGTACGAGAGCCCAACCTCCCACCGCCCTCGTCTGAGTGCGAGAATCCTCTGCGAGTCGTGAGCAGTTAGCACGACGGGTTTTTTCATCTCAGAGCGCCCGCGATCATTTGCGCCTTCCGTGCGACCTCGGTTGGCGTTGATCCCAGAATCCTCATCATGGGTTCCTTGCCAACCGAGCCTAAGTCGTAGAGGAGGTCGGGAGGTCGGGGAAGGCTTCTCAACACGTGCCTGACCGCCCAAGCCATCGTCTTCTCGCCTTCTGGTTCCAGCTCCCTCTCGAACTTCGCCACGGACAGGCCGAGCTCGTTGCAGGCGGCGAGGATTGGCTCGGCATATTTTATGTTCATGCAGCACCCGAGGTTCCCCGTGAGCTGGCGTAGGGCTAGAGCCATCCTTGCCATGTGGGCTGATCCGCCCCGGCACGGCCACCCGCACGCTCTGGCTCTCTCCCCGATCCTGATGATGCGGCCCGAGAGGCCAATGACGTCCTCAACGGCGCAGGCCGTCGATGGGGCCATCGCGATGTTGATTCCAACCTGGGGCACCAACCTGTAGAAGCCCGGTGTGGCCTCCAGCTCGGCAACGACCCTGGACAGCTCCTCGCAGATCCTCAGGGACTCGGCTTCCCGCAGTGTCGTGCCGAGCGGGTCCACAGGGCCGTTGCCAGCGCCCGACCATCGGCCGGCCCTAATTGCGGCCTCCGTGAACTTCTTGGCCTGCCGAACGGATTCCTCCAGCCCCATGCCGTTGGCGAGGTTGCAGGCTATTGATGTCGAGAAGGTGCAGCCTGACCCATGGGTTGATCGCGAATCGATCTTCGTCCCTGCGATCGCGACCGAGTTCTCGGCCGTGACCAGGATGTCCGTGAAAGGTTCATCCCGAAGATGGCCGCCCTTCACCACGACGGATTTGGGGCCAAGCTTGAGGATCCTGCGTGCCGCTTCCTCGGACTGCCTCGGATTTCGGATCTTCGTGCCCGACAGCGCCTCCGCCTCGGGCACGTTGGGCGTCAGGACCGTGGCAACCCTCATCAACGGCGCAAAGACCTCCATGGGATCGTCGGCCAACAGAAGATGGCCGGTTCCGGCCCAGATGATCGGGTCGACCACGACGGGGCGGATGGCGGCCCTCTTCAGCGACTGGGCCACCGCCCTGGATATCGCGGCGTTGCCAACGAGGCCCACCTTCGCCGCTGAGATCGGGAGATCCCCGGCGACGGCAGCAATCTGCCGCCTGACGGCGGCGGGATCGATCATAACTGACCGGCCGACCAGCCCCCTGGAGTTTTGGATGGTCACAACTGTCACACACGAGGCTCCGTGGAGGCCATGGGCTGCTATGGTCTTGAGGTCGTTCTGGATTCCCGCGCCCCCCGATGGATCGGATCCTGCAATGGTGAGGACAGCCTTACTCAATTCGCTCGGCCCCCGGTGGTACTGTAGCCCGGCAGATCTTTCGAGCAGTTCGGGTTCATGGTCTATCTGCCCCGGCACGGTTGACCTCGGGTTCCTTTTCTGTCCCGCGACCGCAAGAGACGAACGGGCAGTGCAAGCCATTCGCGCCGCCATCCTAGTTGACCTCCTGCGGTTGGGTGGGGAACCTTTTTTAGCGAATCATAAAAATGGCGCGACCATGGAAGAGGAAATCAGGAAGATCGAGAAATACGTCAGGGTCCCTCACGTTTACGGCGTCGAGCTTTCATACTCCAAGTACGGCGTCCCACTGCCCGATCCGAGCTACGACCTATATGTGCAGCAGGAGGACAGCGGCCTGAAGCAGATGCTGGAACGCAGGGTCGTCAGACAGGCCATCGTGACGGAGGACTCAAAGCTCTTCGAAAACGCCGTGGTGGCCACCGTGGCCGACCAGGTCATAAGGGTGATGGGGCTCAGCGACCTGGTCTTGGCAATTCTGGGCCAATCCCGCCCGCTGCCGAGGTTGGTGTGCTGCATCCCGATAGCCCTCTCGATGCACCCCGAGGCGTTGAACGTTGAATACATGGTCTCTAAGACCCGTGACAAGAGCCTGATTCAGAAGCTGGGCTTCCTCTTCGACATTGCGGACTACCTGAACCCGGATGTGGCCGTTAAGTCCAAGCTGAGGATGCTTAGGAGGTTCTACCCTTTTGATTCCGTCACGTGGATTCTGAGCCCGCCACCAGCAACCCCGGCAAGGCAGGAGGAGGAAAAGAGCTTCAAGAGCAAGAACCGGATACTCACGTTTCAGAGCTTCTGGAAGGTCGAGCAGACCCCGTTGATGGAGGAGTTCGAGGGGCAGTTCAAGCTTTTCGTGCCGGAGGAGATGATGAAGTGGAGATACGAGCCGAGGATTACGAAAAAATTCTCAGAAAGGGGTATACGGGTGAGGAGGTTGTAGCCGGCCTCTCCGAGATCAGCTCCCTCCTGAGAACCTGCATCGAAGCGTTCATGGTTGGCGAGGCCCCCATAGTTCTGAGGGGCTGGAAGAATACGTGCAGCGAGGTTGAGTTGGTCCTGCTCAGCGATGCGGACCTGGAGGCCTTCGTGGAGGCCCTGAAGAAGGCAGGCTACGAGGAGACGCTCTACCTAAGGTACAAGAAGTACCTGGCGATAGATCTGTACCTTAAGTCCTTCTCGGAGTACATCATCAGCGATGAGATGTTGAGGCGGGCCTTCGACACGGACCTTGGAAACTTAAGGCTCAAGATCGCAAGCCCGGAGGACGTCATACTCCTCAAGTCCAGCTCCACCCGGGACAGCGACTACGTCGACACACGTTTGCTGCTGAACAAGATAAGGCCCGACTGGAGCGTCGTTGTGTCGGAGCTTGACAACCAGGTCAACCGGTACGGTGCGAGCGATTACGCCGGCATAATGCTTCTGGCAACAGTCAATGACCTCAGGAGGAGGAAGTACCAGATTCCGGACAGCGTGCCAAGGGAGATAGTGAAGGCGATACAGAAGGACCTGCGCTCGGCTCCGGCTCCGATCTAGGCCCACAGGGCATCGATCGACCTCTGTATTGCATTGAGGATGCGCCGCTGGACCTTGCTTCCGGAGGTGCCTGCGGGCACACAGACCGCGACGAAGATATCGCCGTGCCTGGTCAACAGTATCCTTCTTCCCTGCCGCTCGATCTCCGAAAGCTGCTGCCTGCTCTCCCGGTGCTCCTCCTCGAGCAGCAGGCTCTCACTGAGCGCTTCTGCCTCGGCCTCCGACGGGAGGTGGGAGAACATCACCCTGTCCTTGTAGACGACGACAAGGCCTTCCGCGCCCAAGGGATCTAGGTCCGACAGCAGCTCAACCAGCCATGCCGGCGTGAACCTTTTGGTGCACCTCCGGGCATCCCCCGCAAACTCGATCCTGACCGGCGTATCCATCACGCGCTGGAGGATCGCGGCGACTATCATGTCCGGCAGGCATCCGAGTTGCTTCGCCGGCATCGATCTGAGCCTGCAATCGTGGAGTCGCGTGCATCCTTCGACGTCGAGGATGATGCTTCTGGCGTCCGCCCGAACCCTTGTCCTTCTTGCCCCCGAAAGGCTTCGGTGGATCTCCGCCAGCGTCTCCGCAATGGACCGAACGTCCCTTTCGCCCCCAACCAACTCTTCCAACGTGAACTTGGTCCATTCCTCTATGGCATCCGCGATCTCCCGATTCGCCTCGGCAATGATGGGGAAGGCGGCGGATGGGGATCTGCCTTCCAAGGAATGCTCTAGGCTGGCGAGCTTGAGCCTTATCTCCTCCCTGAGCCTTCGATCCATGGCGAGGCTCATCGGGTCACTTCCCTGAGTAGCTCGGATGCAACCTCGCGATTCACCGAGTACTCGAGGTCGCGCTTCAGAACGAGGCCCTCGTCGATGAGGCGGTTCAGCCTTGCCTTAACCTCTATCGCCCACGCACCGGCCTGTGCGGAAAGCTGTCTTAGCGTCAGCGGCCCCGGGGCGTCCAGCAGGTATCCGACCACCTGCCTTGCGAGCTTGTCCTCGGCGAGCAGTTGCCTGAGGCGGCTCCTCTCGGGCACGTCACTGAGGTTCAGCACGACCTTCGGCTCCTCTATCAGGGTCCCAACCCACCTGATGCTTTCCGCCAGCCTGTAGGCCTTGCGTCTCGATATGGTCTTGCCCTCAAGGATCCCGGCCTTCCTGAAGTCCTTCACGATCCTGTAAACCGTCCTCTTGGAGATCTTCGTCCTTTTCACTATCTGGGCAACGGACGCCCAAGGGCCCATCCTCGTCAGGGCCCTGAATATCGCAAGGTGTTTGGGGCTGGCAAAGACGTTGGATATCATCTTCGCGCGGGTCTCAGTATCTTCAGGAATCGCTATGTCCATGAAACCATCCTTCGTCCCCAGCAAAGCAGGGCAGGGCAGCCCTCCCACCCGGGCGCTGGGCCCTGATGCCTCATGGCCGAACGTTTCCAGAACGATGGGACGCACGGTTCACCTGCGCCTCGGCCTCCGCGGCGGCTGAAAAAGCCCATGCTTTGCCCGTTACGCGGACAGTTCTTGGCGCTCCCTGAAAAGTATTTGCTCACGCTTCAATCTATGATCGCCGGGCCATACGTCGTCCGTTCGAGGTCTAGCGGGACCAGCTCCCAAGACAGACTGGACGGTGAGCGCAGTAGCCGGTCGGGGGCTTCGTTGGGGCCTTGGTCAACCGCTTCACTGCCCTCATTCTGAACAAACAAAGCCATGGCGATATCCTAGGTATTTGCATCCCAGAGCTAGCCCTGGCTCGGCCCACCGGAGGGTGGTTTCTGATATTCGATGACCTTGTTGTACTTGGAGCAGAAAAGCTTCCCGGCCTTCAGGGTGTTGAAGCCGCACCTGTTGCAAAGCTGCCTCTGGGGGGTCCCTCCGCACAGCTCGTGAGGAGGCTTCTCGGCTTTTGCCTTTTCCCTCCTCTCCTCGATTCTCTTTGCCTTCTCCTCCACCTCTCCCTTCGGGGCTCCCGGCCTGATTATGATGAGGGCCGCTATTCCCAGCGCTGCAAGCGC
>CAZJVP010000044.1:0-42626 GCA_964549615.1 uncultured Thermococci archaeon
TTATCAGCACATCCAAGCTTGCTCGCTGGCCGGGTTCCAGCTTCTGCTCGTAGGGATGGCACTGAACCCAACACCCATCCATCCCATAGTTTGGATCGTCCCAGGCCATGAGCTTCCCGTACTCCTTGAACCGCCGCGCTAGGTTCCGACGCATGAACCCCAGCTGGGCCGGGGTGAAGTCGAAACCCTTCTCGATGTGGCTATTGAAAACGAGATCCGGCTTCAGCCGCCCGATGAGGTCCAAGCAGAGGTCAAAGCCGACGCCCTTCCCGAGGAAGTTGCGATTCCAGGCGCAGTAGTCGTCCATCCCCCCGGGGGTGAAGGAATCCCCTGAGAAAAACAGCCGCAGCCCTCGCCCCTCAACGACGAGGCCACCGTGGTACAGGGTCTGGCCCGGGAGGTGATAGGCCGTCATCGTGAACTCATGCCATCGCCAGCTCTCGCCGTCGGCCGTCTTCCTGTCGACCGGAACCTCGGTTGGCGAGGCGCATGCAAGCCGCCATGCAAGAGGGTTCTCAATGATCTCCGCCACGCGCGCGTCCGCCACCACAGGACATCCGAACTCCCGCTTGAACTGGGCAGCTGCATCCACGTGGTCATCGTGATAGTGGCTAATCCAGAGGGCCTCCACGCGCCTGACGATTCCCATTGAGATCAGGTCCCGGATCCATTCCACAACCGCAGGCGAGCCGCAGTCCATGACGAATGCTCCCCTGTCGTTTGACAGAAGCATCCAAGTCGTGCCGAAGTGCGATAGGAATTCGGGCACGGCCCTGCAGTCCCTGATGGGCATCACGTTTGGACCGCTCAGATGATGGGGAAACAGGCTCGGAAAGTAGAACCGCAATGCGGATGAAGACGCGTACAGGTCAAAACACCGCTCAAGCCGCCTTACCGCAAGATCGATCGCGCGGTCCGGCTTCCCTGCAATCCACCCGTGGGATGGCACCAAGAGTGACGGCCTTGCATTCTTTATCTTCTCCAGGCTCGCCACCAGTTCATGCCTGGCACCCATGAACCCATGGTAGTCGGTCGTGGTCGTCCCCTTCTGAAGGCTGTATATCTCCCATACCTTGCCCGGGCTGTGGATAAGGTCCCCGCAGAAGACCACTTTTCCCCCGTCGATTTCCACGACGTAGCTGACGCTCCCGTTGGTGTGGCCCGGGGTATTCAGAACCGAGATGCTCGCCGGGCCCCAATCGAGCCTATCCCCCTCGCGCAGCGCCCGGTCAACGTGCAACGACTGCACGGGCACTAGGTGATAAGGATGGTAGTTATACACGTGCCACCGGTTCTCCGGCCTTTCCCAGTAGCTCGCCGCATCCTCAAAGAGGGTCCTCTCATTCTCGGGGACTAGCAACTTGCAGCCTCTTTCAACGAGGTGAGCACCGCACGCCTGATCTCGATGATGATGGGTGAACAGGATCATCTGCAGATCCTCGATCCCGAGCCTCAAGCAATCGTCCATCACCTCACCCGGCCCGAAATCGATGAGGAGGGCTGAGGGACCATCTTGGATTATGCCAACGTTGATCGGGCCCCTGTGCACCGATAGGTGCTGCGATAATCGGGTCAACGACCCGGCGGCTTGAGTCCTCATCGAAGCCCCGCAGGCAAGCCTCCTATAAAATGTCAAGCGCCGCGCAAGGTCCTCGCCTTTCGCAAGGCCTGCTTTTCTTCTTGCGCGGCAACTTCAATTGCCCCGCTTGATGCCGCATGCTAAGCGATGCAGGCGCGTCACAAAGGCTATTACGACCTTGGAGCATCGCGACACGAAGCCACCGGCCGAGCCTGAGGGCGATTGAGGACTCCGTTAGCCGGGTAGGTGAGGACTTGCTCAAAGCCGGGTCCGCGCTGATCCGGTTTGTCGATGACCCATCCAAGCAAGCGCTTCCTTACATGGCCAAGCGGGCCGTAATCAGCTGCTGGGCCCGTTCCTTGCGCACGGTCAACCCGTCGCCGGAGGCGGCGTCATGAGCCATGCAAGGTTGAACGAATAGTGCTGGCGGCTGCTGATGAGATGGATGATGTTCCCACTCCCCTGACACACCGCAAGATAGCCCCTCGGCTCCGCCGTGCTGGCGCTCATGGTGAAGTGCACCCCGTCCGTTGTCTCGACCTCCTTGCCCGGCCCATCGTCGCTGATCAGCCTCCTATAGGGCCAGGTCCTCCCCTCATCTAGGGAGAGGGCGCCGAAAAGCCCTGACACGGGCCGCTCCCGGCCTGACGCGTCCACGATCATCATTTCCTGGGCAAAGGACGCAAAGAAGATGGGGCCTTCCTTGAGGCGACGGAGCACCAGCCTCTGGCCCCCGCCGATCGGTTGGAACGGGCTTGGCCTGTACTCCCAGGTCCTGCCCATATCGGAGGAAAAGCTCATCGGCATCATGCCGTCGATCTCGTCGCCTCGCCCCATCGCCATCAGTCGGCCATCCCTCAGTTGGACTATGCCGGCGTGTATTCCAGCCGCCCTCCCCCCGGCATCAAACCACGTCTTGCCGCCGTCCTTGCTGATGAGGATCGCCGTGCCCCCCTCATCTCCGGTGACCGCATCGCACGGCAGCACGATGTAGCCCTCTTGCGTCCGGAACACCGACTCAACGGGCATGTGCCCAGGGCCGTGCTCCGGCTCTATCAGCCTCGCCCTCGACCAGGTGGCGCCGCTGTCCTTGGAAGTCCTCACCACCAAAGCCATGTTGCCCCAAGTTGCCGCGGCCGAGAGCCCCACGAAATGGTAGATCGTTTTCCTGCCGTCAAACCAAAGTGCCGGCGCATGGTCGTTGCGGTCCGGCGCATCCCAGAACGGCGATGCCGGATCCCACTCCTCATGTCCGTAACGCAGACGGCTCGCCAAGAGGCAGAGCTCCCTGCCCGATTCCTCGACGCACGAGTACCAGACTGCCAGCAGGTCGCCGTTTGGACAAGCAACTATCGCCGGGTCGTGATTGTGGTGGGAGAACATCGGGCCATTTGAGCCCGGCGGGATCTTGACGTACCTCCGCGGGCCCTGGAAGCACGGCTTCGCCGGGTCATAACCCTGCGGCGGCCCTACGCGCTTGCGCTGCCTCACCCGGCGCTGATGCAGCTCCGGTTTCGGGCGTGGAAGAGGTCTGGTCATGGGAACTCTGCCCATCACCACTCTGAACCCGATGAGCCAGCTCTTGTCTTCGGGCAAGGTTCCCATCCTGTTTTCGGACCTGAGGTAGTACAGCTCGACGGAGTGGCTGCCGCCGCGGGTGACCTTGAAATCCCCGTCCGCGCGCCCGACGGGGTCCCTTTGGCTATCCGCAACGTAGGGGCCGTACCAGTCCTGACACCACTCCTCGACGTTTCCGTGCATATCGAACAGCCCCCACGGGTTGGGCGGCGTCCGTCCCACCGTCAGGTCGACCGGCTCATCGCGACCCCTCCGCGGATCCGGAAACCAGCTGACCCTCGCATTCTTGTGGAACTGTCTTGGCAGGACATCGCCCGTGTGATAGTGGCTCGCGGTGCCCGCGCGGCATGCGTACTCCCACTCGGCCTCGGTGGGAAGCCGGTAAGGCAGGCCTTCGCGCCTGGAGAGCCAACGGCAGTATGCCACCGCGTCATTCCAGTCGACGAAGACGACCGCTTCGTCATCGTTACTTGAGAACCCTAGCTTGCCCCGCAGCCTGCGGTGGGAAGGGTCGAATGCCTCATACTCCGCGTTGGTGACTTCGAAGGCCCCCATGTAGAATGAGCGGGTTATCGTCACCCTGTGGGCAGGATGTTCATCGAAATCCCCCATGGCGCGGTGCGGCAGACGGGCGACCTCGGCCGGGATGGGAGGACCTGAGAACCCCATGAGGAACGATCCCGGCTCAATCCTCACAAGCTTCATTCCGAGCGAGTTGACGTATTCCTCTTCCTCTGGCAATTTGCCTTTCATCGCGATCGCCATGGAGATCCGATAGAGAGCTCTTGCCCCATGCATCAGCTCTCTAGAATCCTGCCCGCTTCATCCGCGTAGGCATCCATGACATAAGGTATGCCGGATACCTCCTCGGCCTCCCTAGTGAGCGCCATGAGGTCCTTCCTCGACACGGTTGAGAGCCTGAAGTTCCGGGTCCCGGCCATCAGCTGCTGGAGGCCCACCTTGAACTTCTGACAGTAGGTGTATATGCCAATTGCCCCCAGCGGTATCTTGTCCGCGTCCTTGCCGTACTTCTCCCTTATCTCCTCGTAGCAGACGAATATCTCCTCGGCCCGCGTGCCGTACTTGGCGACGGTCTTCGGAAGCTTTCCCTCCTTGAGCCAGATGCTTATGTTCCTTCCCACCATGCCCGGGATCATGAGCGCCCTTCCCATGCAGACGCACTTGAAGTATGGGCTGCCCATGGCCAAGGCCTTGAACACCCCGTCCTCGGTCGAGAAACCCCCGGCGATGGCAAGGTCCGGCACCCTCATGCCCCTTTCCCTCAGCCTTTCGCAAAACCGGTATGCGAGGGATTGCAGGTAGAATGTCGGTATGCCCCACTCGTTCATCATCGGCCAAGGGCTCATCCCTGTGCCTCCGGGCGCGCCGTCGATCGTGATCAAATCCAACTTCGCCTCTGCACCGTACCGAAGAGCCATCGCCAGCTCAACCGGCGAGTAGGCTCCGGTCTTTAGCGTGATTCTCTTGAACCCCAAACCGCGAAGCCGATCCACTTCGGCCAGAAAAGCCTCCTTTTCCACGAAGCCCACTCTGGAATGGCGCTCGAACTCGCGGACTGCCCCTCTGCTGAATGCCTGACGGGTCGATTCCAGGGTGGGATCGGGCTCCATTATGTAGCCGCGCTTCTTCAGCTCAAGGGCCTTCTCCAGGCTATTGACCCTAATTTCCCCGCCTATGCACTTTGCGCCCTGTCCCCATTTCAGTTCTATCGTGCTCAGGTTGTGTTTGGAGGACACATACTCTGCAACCCCGAACCTCGTGTCCTCAACGTTCATCTGAACCAAGATCTCTCCGTAATCCCCGTGGAACCTTTCATAGGTCTCTATGCGCCGATCCATCTCCGGCGACTTCTTGACCTTTCCATGGCTGTCAAGTTGTAGCTGCGGATCCACCCCGCACACGTTCTCCCCGCACACCAGGGTTATGCCGGATATCGCTGCTCCGATCGCAAAGTGTTCCCAGTTGATGAAGGCGATGTCGGTTGAGCCCAGGGCCCCGGTGAATATGGGGAGCGTCATTTTGACCTTGCTGTGCCAGCCGTACTCGGTCTCCGTATTCACCTTCGAAAACAGCGCAGTGTCGGGGCCGGGCTGGACGCCGTCGGGCAATCCCTTGGCGCCTGTCGCGTATCCCTGTATGTTCAGGTGCGAGTAGTCCACGGGGTAGTTCTTGTCGGCGCCGACCGTCACTTGGCCGAAGGGCCCCGCATAGAGAACTTCACGTCCTCTGAATGAGGCTAGCCAGGTCTCGCAGCCTCCGGGGCACCCGTCCACGCACCTGGTGCAGAGCCCAGACATGGGTACGACGTTCCTTGACCGGTTGAAGGTCCCGGTCGCCTCGTTCGCGTTTGGTTGCCTAAGATTCAAGATGACCCACCTTCCATCGTTTTCGGCTGGTTTCCAGGCCATGGCCGCTTGGAGCCGACGCTCAGCAGACCCGAGCCGGGGCAGAACAGTTGAGCCGGCCAGAAGATAAGAAGTGATCATACGGGGAAGCCGTAGCGATACGAAGAGTACGTACCCAAGCACCGCGGCCATTTTTCTTCGCCTGCTGCGCCGGGATGTCGGGCGAGGCTGGTTGAAAGCCGTTCAGCTCTTGGCGCCTAGGCGCATGGACATCGTGAACGTCCCCGAGCCCACAAGGGCCCGCGGGCAGATCCTCGTCCGGATGGAACACGTCTCGGTGTGCGGCAGCGACCTTCACAGGTATAGGGGAAGGCCGCCCTGCGATCCCTTCCCCATGGCGCCAGGAAAACCGGCGCACGAGTGCCTCGGCAGGGTGGTGAGATCTGACGGAGCGGGAGGATTTCGCGAGGGCGAGATCGTGCTCGTGCGGCCGCCGCTCGCCGACGGACTCAAGGAACTCGTCGCCGTGGGCCCCACCGACCTTCACCCCACGGAAGGCTTCAGGCTAAGCCCTGAGGAAGCCCTGATGGGCCAGTTGCTTGCCCCGGTGGTTCACTGCTGCAAGAGGCTTGGGCCGGTCCGGGGAAAAAGCGTGTTCATCATCGGCCAGGGCCCAGCCGGGCTCATGCTCACCAACATGATGAAGCTAGGTGGGGCAAAGCTCATCGTCACCTCGGATCCCGTGGCCGACAGGCTGAGGGAATCCCTCAGGCGGGGTGCTAGCCACGTCATGGAACCTTCGCCGGGGATCCTGGCTCAAGCCGCGGAGCTGACGGGCTCAAGGATGTTCGACATCGTCATCGAAGCCGTGGGCGAAGATGAGACGATCTCCCTGGCGCCACGCCTGGCCAAGGATCGCGGATTGGTCATGTTCTTCGGGCTTCCCGGGCTAACGGCCCAGCTCGCGCTCCGCGAGTTCTTCTCGAAGCAACTTCGGATCACGACCACGGAGTTTCCCGACAGGAGCGATTTCAATCGGGCCCTCGCGATGATATCGAACCGCGAGATCGAGGTAGCCAGCATGATCACGCACCGATTCCCGTTTCACAGGGCGCCGGAGGCTTTCCGCCTTGCAGACGAGCGCAGTGACGGGATCCTGAGGGCGGTCCTGACCTTCGAACCCTCAGAAAAGTAACCTACGGGTGGCGGCGCCGAGGGCGGAGCAGCGCTTCCTGATAATACCGCAAGGCCTCCTTGAAGGTCGTCAACGGCCTTCCCTGCGCATCGCCGACCGACGCGATCCTGTCGCGTCTGGAATCCAAGACCGGACGCACCCATGCCTCCGAGTATCGGGTCGCCCTGTAGATGTGTCTGCCCTGATTCACGGGGCCCTGTCCAAGGAAGGGTGACCAGTAGTCCCAGACGATCCTACCCCTACACGTCACCTCGAAGATCCGCCCCGCGTCGGACTCGCAGATCAGGGTATTCCCGTTGGGTAGCCTCTGGACGCCCGACCTGAACGGGGAGTAGAAGTTGGCCCCGTCCTCGTAGGTCCAGACGACCTCGCCGCTTGCGGGGTCCATCTCGACGACGGCCGAGCGCCCCCTGAAGGTTCCATTGTCAAAAATCAGGATCTTGCCATCTGGGACCATGGTCGGTTGGTGTTGGCCGTCCAGGAGGCCCAGACCCCATGCCCAGACGACCCTGTCTAGCTTGCGATCGATGACCCCTATGATGTCGAGCGCCCTCATGCTGAAGAGGAGGTTCCCAGCTCTGAACCGAGCGTCATCTTGGCCCAAGGGTGAGTCCGGAAGGACCTCTATGGTGTTGGTGTGAGCCCAGTCTGCAGGCCCAACCTCGGTCTCGCTCCCGTCAGCATCCCTGCGGACGTATCGCACCGGCCATGGCAGCCCGGCAAGTTCCCTAAGCTCCGAGACATGGTCCCCGAAGGAGAAGTCCCAAAGCACGCGCCCCGAGCGGTCGATCTCCACGACGTGGTCGGTGCGCATGTGATCGGGCTCCAGCCCGCGAGCGTAGAATCCAGGGATGACAGATTCGTTCCTTGCAGTTAACAGGATGGTATTGCCGTTGGGAAGCCTCTGGAAGTCGTGATGGTATTCCCCCTTCCAACTCCAGACCTCCTTTCCATCCGGGCTGAGCTCCTTTAGCCCGGAGCCGTAGTCGTCGACCAGAAGGTTTCCATCGAAAAGCAGCTCCGCGAGCTGCGAGTGGTTGACCGGCCAGGTGTGGACAACCATCCCCATCATGTCGATCAGGTACTCCGTGTACCCGAAGGCCGGGCTGAAAAGCGTGAATCCACGCCACGCCCTGCGCCTGTCGAAACGCCTTACCCCGAGCCTCCCTGGCGCGATGCGGTCCGACGGGAAACCTGTATAGATGATCCCATCCTGGTACATTCATGACTCCGCCGAAACCGACGTGACCCGGCATGCCTTAATATTGGTCTTCGACCCCCAATCCCTGATGGATGGGACTGAGGCCACCTTGCTATTCTTGGTCCTCGAACCCGGTCCCGGTCCCCGCGCAATGCGACGCGGAAGTTCCTGGCCCATCCTGACGTGCGGCCACCAAAACCGCACATTCCGAAAACCGCTGTCGGCAACGCTGACCGAAAGCTATGCGGTGGACGTCCGTGGCTTCTGGGCCTCGGCGACTCGCTTGGCCCAGCCTGCCGCCCTCTCCAACTCTCCTTCCCTCAGCGGGCCCTTCTTGCCCTCCACGATGAAGCCCTCCGGCCCGGCCAAAAGGTTGGCTCCCCTTTCCTTGAGGCTTTTCGCCATACGCTCGCCTGCGTAGCCAAAGATCTTGGCAAGCCCCACCTTCATCCTCGTGTCGAAAGTGGCCACGCCGATTCGCCCAAGGACATCCGCGGGGATGCTATTGACGAAACCCCGTACAGCTTCCGTCGGCCGGCCGGCGTGGACCGGTGAACCGATGAAGAGAAGGTCGATCGATCTCACCTCCGAGACGTCCGCCTCAGCTGCGCGAACCACTTTGGCTTCCCCAAGTGGGGCAATGCCCTCAGCGACGGCCCGGGCGACTTTCTCGGTGTTCCCATACACGGAATCGTAGACCACCAGAGCTCTCATCCAACCTGCCTCCTCTCCATCCTAATCCACCGCGCAGCACATGAAACCTGCCTCTCTTAAGGGCTTTCGTCCTGGGGAGCCAGGTTGTGTCAGAAATGACCGCATTCATTCTTAAGCGCGCGACCGATCCTGGGAAACACGGCTTCCAAGGTGGGGAGCAGACCATGACGCGTTGCCCGAAGCGACTCTTCCCAACGGATCTCCCCGGCCCCGAGTGGTCCACCTTCCGGGCCTGCGGTTTCTCCAAGCCGGCGTGCGGGGTCGTCTACCGCCTCCGAGACACCGTCACGAACGGCATGCCGCTCGGCGGGGTGGATACGGGTTGCATCGATCTTGAGACGACGGGCCTGCTGGGATACTGCACGATCTTCAACACGCACGTGCCCAGGCGGGGGCCCATCAACCTTCCCCTCCTCGGACTCAGCGTCGACGGCCGGACGACTGTTCTCTGCCACCCCGCACCGAAGAGGGGTGCCGGAGGCTGGCAGTGCTCTGAGGCCGGACGCCCGTACAACATATGGCGCGGCACAGGGGAGGTCAGGGCGGATCAACCCATCACGCCCATGCCGACCGAACTCAAACTGGGCTGCCTTGAGACCGCCAAGGAGATCCACTACTGGGGTCACTACCCTGTAGCCGACCTTGAGTTTGAGCTCTCCGGTCCCGCCGGGGCTGGGCTCAGAGCGTGGGCGCCCTTCCTTCCAGGCAACGTCGTTGACTCGATGATCCCGGGAGCCGTATTTGAGCTCTACCTGCGAAACCTGACAAGCCGAGCCCAGCGCGTGACCGCTGCCATCTCCTTTCCCGGTCCCACCTGCCTCGAGGCAGGGGGTGAAGTCTTCACGCGGAGGGTGCTGAGATCGATCATCCGGGGCGTAGAGGTCCGGGCTCCGAAGGCCTGCTATCTGTTGGGAGTCCTGGGCAAACAGAAGTCGCGCTGGGGCGGCGAGCTAGGTGCAGAGGAGAGTGCATGGTCGCAGATCGAAGCCCGACTCCCGCAGGCCGATGCAAAGGACCCAGGCGCGTCGGTCGCAGCCGACGTGAGGATCCCAGGAAGGAAGGCCACCAAGGTCAGGTTCATCCTTACCTGGCACGCTCCGCAATGGAACGCTGGCGGCTACAACTGGGCGGGAGCCGAACACACATTCACCCACATGTATGCGAAGTACTACACGTCCGCAAGATCCGCGGCGACGAGGCTCGCCCGGGAACACGGATCGCTGCTCCGCCGAATACTCAGCTGGCAGCAGGTCGTCTACTCGGATCAAACCCTGCCGGTGTGGCTGCGGGAATCCTTGGTGAACGTGCTGCACATGATAGCCGAGGATGGTCTGTGGGCGCAGGCCAAGCCACCCATTCCGGGCTGGGCGAAACCACGCGACGGCCTCTTCGGGATGAACGAGTGTCCGCGCGGCTGTCCCCAGATCGAATGCATACCATGCTCCTTCTACGGCAACCAGCCGATCGTCTACTTCTTCCCCCAGCTTGCGCTCTCGACGCTGCGCGGGTACAAGGGCTACCAGTACCCGGACGGTGCCCCGCCTTGGATATTCGGTGGCTGTACTGGCAAGACGCCGCCCATCGACTTTGCCAACCCGACCCGGGGGTACCAGTTCGCCACCAACGGCATCTCGCTTTCAGCCATCGTCGATCGGTACCTGCTGTGCCACGGCACCAAGAGCCTCCTGAACGAGTTTTACCCCGTGGTGAAACGCAGCACCATCCACACCGTCAACCTCCGGACGACTCCCTCGTATTCGATGGGCGACAGGATCATCGCCATGCCCAACCCTGATTCGGACGAGACGGCCAAGCCACCGACCGAGTGGTTTGAGGCGCCTGAGCCGGGCTGGTTCGGCATGACCGCACATGTCGGTGGGCTTCACCTCGCCGAGCTCAGGATAGCCGAGCGCATGGCAAGGCAGGCGGGAGACCGGGAGTTTGCCCGCACGTGTTCAGACTGGATCGCCGCGGGTGTCCAGAGCATGGAGAAGCTCTGGGCAGGCAGCTACTACCTCAACTACCTTGACCCAGAAACCGGGAAAAGGTCGGATCTGGTCTTCGGCTACCAGATGGACGGCGAGTGGATCATAAAACACCATGGCCTCTCCCCCGCACTGCCGGAGAACCGGATCAAGACGGCGTTGGAGACCATAAAGCACTTCAACGTCGCGCTGAGCAGATACGGGGCCGTCAACTATGCAAACCCCGACGGCTCGGCGGCCAAGGTCGGTGGATACGGAACCTATTCCTTCTTTCCGCCCGAGGCCATCATGCTAGCGATGACCTACATGTATTATGGGCAGAGGGAGTTCGGCCTTGAGCTCGCCCGCAAGGTGTGGCACAACATCGTTTGCCTGAGGGGATACACCTGGGATATGCCCAACATAATGCGAGGGGATGCCGACACGGGTGAGAGAACCTATGGCAACGACTACTACCAAGACATGATGCTCTGGTCGTTGCCGGCGGCCATCCTCGGACAGGACTTCTCGGGCCCAACCAAGCGGGGCGGGCTAGTTGCAAGAATCATCCGAGCGGCGCGACGGATGAAGTGATCGTCGCTCAGCTTCGGCCGCCCTCTTCCGCGAGTTCGTAGTCCCGCACTATAGGGAGTTGACCAGATTCGTGCGAAGGCACGGGATAGACTTCGTCTTCGTCGGCTGTGAAGGGTTCGTCGAGGGGGTTGTGAGCCTCCTACACTCGGGGGAGTCAACGCGCTAGAAGCCTTCGAGGTTTTGGGCGGGAAACGACGTCCCGCGCGTCCCGGAGGCCCATCCAGGTTTCGTCATCAAGGCGAGGGCTACACAAGTTCGCCATGGGCGCTCCAGATCCCGCGAGGGCACTTCGTGAAATTGACCAGAATGTCCTCGTCCCGCTTCGGGAAAGGGGCTATTTTCCAGGCATCGACCACGGGCTGCCGCCAAGCACCTACTGGCGGACCTATCTTCAGTTCATGAGGCGCCTTCGCCATCTGTGCCGGAATCAGGAGGGAAGCCTTAATCAGCTCATCGTACAGCCATAGCTAAGGCGTCCATCCACGCCGCGGCACCGCAACCGAACTTGATTGACAGATCCAAGCCGCTAGAGAGCCACTGATGGGAGAGGTTATGTGCATGGAAGGCCAAACGTACACTGGCAGCGATTTCATCGCCAGAGGCGCCAAGCGAGTGGCAGTCATCATAGGCGCGGGCGCATCCGGACCGGAGAAGATGGCGGCCGATCTTTTGGCTCGGCGCATCGGCAGTAGAAGCAGACTCGACATCCGGTTGGCCACCGAGGCAACGCAGGAGGCCAAGAACGCCGTCCACAACGCCGACCTGGTGATGGTGATCGGGTCCACGAGGAGCAACGGGCTACTGAGGTCCTGCGGCGAACTCCGGCTTCCGATGCTCCCGAACTCAAACAGGCCCCACCCCGAGGGCTATTTCGTCAGAACCTTGCGCATGGAGGGGAAGCCGTACATCCTGATTGCGGGAGCGGACGAGAGAGGGACGCTCTACGGCGCCGGAGCCGTCCTCCGCCTTTTGACCTACCACCAACACAGCCTCGATGCCCCGGTCATGGACCTGGCCGACAAGCCATGCTTCTGGCTTAGGGGATCCGAGGTCTCGGCAGGCGGGCCGCGAAGCGCCGCGATCGAGCAAGGCCACATGCGTCCTCAGACGAGGGATGAGCTGCATCGGATCACGGAGGACCTGATGCTCCTCGGAGCAAACATCTTCGCCGGCGACGATGAGTTCGTCAGATCGTACGGCATGATGACGTATGGCGGGTGCGTGGCCAACGCGCTGCCTACCTTCCCGCCAGAATGGGCGGCCGTGCCGGCCACTTCCCTCCACGTCCGTGTGATGACTTATTTTCAGAGGAGCTTCGTCTGTCCTTCGAACCCGGAGGCGAGGCGAGCGCTTTTGACGCACTACGAGAAGATGTTCCGGGACGGCCCTGCCTACGATGTCTTCACGACGAACTCGGGAGATGTGGGTGGCTGCAACTGCGAAAGATGCACGCCCTGGGGCGGAACCTACATCAGGCTCGTGCACGAGATGGCGGAAATCCTGCACAGGTACCACCCCAACTGCAAGCTCATGGCGACCAATCAGAACCTCACCAACGAAGGCAACCAAGCCATGCTGGATTACATCAGGGACCACCCATCGGGATGGCTGTACGCGCTAAGGTACTCGCCAGGTAGCAACGAGATGGACACCTACAACAGGGGGCCGGTGAACCCGAGGTGGTTCGAGTACGAGGGTTTCGGCCCCTTGGGGAACTACCTGAAAAACATCCACCACCAACTCCCGCCCGCAACGAGTGTGGCCCTGTTCACCGATGTCACCCACTGGATTCTTTCCCAGAACGGCGTGCAGAGGCCCGATGTTGCCCTAGCAGCGGTCTATGGCCGCCGAGCATGGAACGCAAGGCCCAGGGCATTGCACAGGGTCGCCACGGAGCTCCTGCACTATGCAGTCGGCGACATGTTCTACAGCGAGGGTCTCCACGACGACTTCAACAAGTGGTTCTGGTACCGGATGCTGTGGAACCCGCAACTGCGCGCGGACCAGATCACCCGCGAATACTGCAGGTACTGGTTCGGCGAGGACGCCGAGCAGGAGATGGCGGAGGCCATCTTCCTCATGGAGGAGAACCTCGAAAGGCCGGTCCGTGGAAACCGCGGCATGGAGAAAGCCATCAAGCTCCTCCGCTCCGCGTGGAGGAAGATTCCGGCCAACCTGCTGAGGGACGACTACCGATGGCGAACGATCATGCAGAAGGCCCTTCTGGACCGCTACATTCAGCTTTGGCTGGAGAGAGGCGACGAACTCAAACGGAAGGCCTCTTCCTTGCTTCAGCACGCAGCCTCCTCCGGCGACCCGCGGCCCAACATCGAGAAGGCTTTGGAGATCCTGACCCAGCCGCAGGAAACCGAGGAGATGCGCATCATCAAGGATGAAGTCAAGAGATTGGGGGAGGAAACCAACCGGATCATCGGCTACAGGGAACCCGCCTACTTCACCGCCGGCGACTACGACATCACCGAGATCGGCTGGTGGACGAAAGCACTCAAGGATGCCCTTGCGGAAGGAGACGAGTGCGCGATGAGGAACGCGGCCGGGATGGTCCTCCGGTACGAGGATCCGGGCGAGGGGGGCATTTACGAGCGAGCCGGGTGGCCATGGGGGTCAAGCCACCTCCTAGAGGAGAGCAACATCCTCGGATTCTTCCCGTTCACCGGGCCGGCGAAGATGGGCCATTACGGCATGGCCTACTCCTGGGGAAGGAAAGACTCGCACCTAACCTTCGTCTACAAGGGACTCGATCCGGAGGCGCAGTACGTGCTCAGGCTATCGACGGGTTTCCACTGCGAGGGACTTGAGAAGGTCATAGGCGAAGGGGCCGTCCAGACCCTAGAGCTCAACGGAGAACTCCTTTGTGACAATCTGCCGCTCAGGCTTGGGCGGCTGGAGCTGAATGAATTTGACCTCCCAAAGAACCTAACCAAGCAGGGGGTCGCCAGCATCGTCTTGCGCGCCGGGAAGGGATTCCCAATCGCTGGCGTATCCGAAATCTGGCTTATGAGGAAGGACAAGATGCACTGGACCTCCAGGTCGGAGGAGCGCAACCATTCAAGCTCCTAGGCCTGGACGTCGTTTGGGGGTTGCAGATGTCCGTCGAAGTCTAGCAAAACCCCGAATCCCTGTGGAAGTGATCCGGAAGGGCAAGATAGCACCCCGAGAGGAAACTAAAGCTTTTTCCTCTGGCCGCCTTCTTCCTTTACGGGGAAGCACTCTTGGCCAGGCAGAGAGAAGTGAAGCAAGGGCATAGTTGGAATCGGGTTTTCTGGCTTGGCTTCCCGGCCATCATTGCGTTGTCTTGGACCAACCAGATCATCCAGCACATCTTGCCTGCCCTTGTGTTCTACGGGGCAAGCCTCGTATGGATTCTCTGCGGCGTCAAATCGATATGCAGGACCACGCGCGAAAGCGGGCTGCTGACCACGTATGCAAGGTTCTCTGCTTCCATGGGCTTCGCAGCGCTCGTTGCGGTCGGCCTGCTTGCAGTGCAGACCCTGGGAACCCTGGGACACCTTTCCGCGCTTGCCTTCTGGTTGGGGCTCCACCTGCTCGCCAGAGCCCTCTTGGCCTAGCTGACTCGGATGGCGGCACAGCCCCTATCGCCCTCGCATCGCCAGCATGTATGCTTGTGTGGCAGGCAGCATGCTAGGTCGAGGCTCGGCCATCCCGGAGGCCCTCGATCCATCGTAGAAAGACTTATGTTGCTGCAGTCGGATGCGGAGGGGATGGCAAACGCGAGAGTGCGGCTGGGTCGAACATCTCTTAAGGTCAGCCCGATCTGCTTCGGCTGCTGGCAAATGGGTCAGACCTATTGGGGCAAGATCCCGGAAGAAGACCTCATAGCGGCCGTTAAGCGGTCGCTCGAGCTCGGCATAAACTTCTTCGACACTGCAGACGCCTACGGCAACGGGACGGCCGAGAGGATCTTGGGCAAGGCGCTTCAGGGCTATGACCGGGAATCCTTCGTGGTGGCAACTAAAGTCTACCACCACTGGTACGAGGATTCGTGGAGGCACCCGGACCTGTCCTACGACTACATCGTATGGGAATGCGAGCAGTCCTGCAAGCGCCTCGGCCTTGACTACATCGATCTTTACCAGGCACACCAGTTCGATGTCCTGACGCATCCGAGGGAGACCGCGCGGGCCTTCGAGTACCTGAAGGAGGAGGGAAGAATACGGTACGCAGGGTGCAGCAACTACAACGCCGAGCAACTTCGGACAGCGCTCAAGTTCGGGAGGATGGACAGCGTCCAGCCCAGGTACAACCTGCTCCAGACAGAGGCTGAGGAAACCCTGTTCCCGCTCTGCCTGGCCGAGGAAGTGGCAGTCCTGACCTACTCTTCGCTAGCACAGGGGCTGCTGACGGGCAAGTTCACCGGTGAGGAAACTTTCACGGACGTCCGCAAGGATAACCCACTCTTCAAAGGGGAGGGCTTCAAGAGGAACGTCGAGAAGGTCAACCGCCTGAAGCCCATCGCATCCGAGTTGGGCCTTTCCGTCACCCAGCTTGTACTGAGGGCTACTATCTCGCATCCCGCCGTCACCAGCGCCATCGTGGGGATCAAGCGCCCCGAGCAGATAGAGGAAGTCGCCGGAGCAATAGGGGAGTCCGGGTGGACCCTCTCGCGCAAGGACTACTACCGCGTCCGACAGGCTTTGGCAAAGGAATAGGCATCGAAGCGACGTCAGGATCATCGCTTGACCGTCGGCCGCGCGATCGCCGGCGCAATCACCTATCTGATATCGGGAACGCTCACACCGACGCGGGGCCCCACAATTGGGCGTGCGCAACAAGGAAGTGCCTTTAGATCGCCTGAAGGAAGGAGGTCCCACGTTCAGCCCGCTTTTCCCTGGAGATGTGGACCGCGCGCGCAGGTCCATTTTTTTCGAGAAGCCGAACCGGTCGAGAAGATGGCGAGGATCTGCCCAAGCTTCCCAGGTGGGCAGGCCGATGACGATCCGCAGCAGACCTCTGGTAGGCTCAGGCAAGGCCTCAAGACCAGCTTCGGCGCCGAGTGAAAAACGAATCGCCCACGGGAAAGGGAAAGGACCACGTTCGCCGGCACACCCTCACGGCCCAGCACCGGAGGGCCGGAGCATCCCAAGGAACCTCCTTGCGTCATCATACATCTCGTAGTTGTTGAAGAAGATGTAGCCCCCGTCCTTCAGGTAGGGGCGGGAAAGCTCCATCAGTCTGCGAAGATCATCCTCCGAGTACTTGTAGTCATACATCCTCTTTCCCAGGCCGTGCAGCCTGAAGTAGAAGAAGCCCTCCACGTGCGCCGGACGTTCCTTGAAGATGTCCACCGCATGGGTGGCCCCCTGTTCGCAAAGCAGCTTGGCAAGATCGGATCGAGCTTGGGGCGTGCTCCACGACTGCCCCCTGGTTTCCCACGCGACCCGAACCTTTGGGATCTTGAGGTTTTCGAGAAGGTCCTTCGCCGCCGCGATGGATTCCTGGGAATGGCACAGGCTCGCCGGAGTCTGAAGCAACAAAACCTCAGCGCCGATCGCTCGGCAGGCCTCCGACATCCTCTCGATGCAGTCCAAAACTTGCTTGTTCACCGCCAATCGATGCACATGCGTGATGTCTTTGTGAGCCTTGATCGTGAAGCTGAACTTTGGGCCGACGGTCTGCCTCCAGGCCCGGTAGGTCGCCTCCCTGTGGTACTGGTAGAACGAGCTGTTGATCTCCACGGAGTCGAAGATCCGGGCGTAACTTTCAAGCAGGGAGGCCCCCTCGCGATCCTCCTTAGGCACGACAAGCCCGATCCTATTCCACCCGCAGCACCCAACCCTCACCCTCGCTCGCAACCTCTCACCCGCCAGGCATGAAGTACATTACAACCCGCGGATTCCGACAAACGCTCCGACCCTCCTAGCCGTGGAATACGCTCACCTTGGAAAGCTCACGTCCCGACCCGGTACGACCTGGCTCCCCGCACGGGCGTGAACCAAAACTTGCCACGGCGCTTCTCTGGACGAATCATCCCCAAAAGCTTTCCTGCCGGATCGTAAGCCCTCAGCTTGAATCCGCGCAGGTCCGCCTTGAAGCCGATCTCATCGTTGCCGCCGATGTCGATCAGCACACTCCTGCCCCTCCTGTACTCCATCACCAGGCCCCCTTTTCCCGCGAGCCACTCATTTTCGAAGAACCGGTCCCGGCCATCAAGGTAAACGTACTCGTTCGAGACGACCTGGTCAACCCGGATTCCATCCACCAGCGTTGAGCCGGCGAAGAAACCTCGGCCGTCAAGGGCGCAAAAACCGTTGGGCGGAATGACGTACTCCTTCCTCCGGAATCGCACACCCCAGTCCTTGGTCCTTGACCAGTTCACAAAGACGTGAAATCCGCGCGGGTACTCAACGTGGAGTTTGGACTCCGCGATGGCTCCCGTCGCCAGCGCGGTCGATGTTGAGAGCCACCTTCCCTCCTCGTCCGCGTACTCCATCCTCACTGGCCTCTTCATGGCGTAGCGCTTGCTCACCTGCTGTATGAGGTAGTACGAGCGGCAGGTCCGCCGGATCCCGTGGGATTCCTCGACGAGCCAACCGATGTGCCCGTAGGCTATCGTGGCCGCGATGAAGCGGTCGATCGAGGCATCGATGTTCTCTGGCGAGTCCCATCCCGGCTTCTTGTAGAACCCGGCGGTCCATGGCATTCCGATGTCGCATTCCAAGGGGTGGATCTTAAGCAGATCGAAGGCCACGTTCAAAGGCTCCTCGGATAGGTCCACGTTCGTGTAGGCAAGCCCGTAGTTGCCCGACGCAAGGCCCGCGTAAAGCCACTGATAGGTTCCCTCCGAGAACGTGGGGCCGTAGACTTTCTGATCGTTCAACAGGATCTCACCGTACGCGTAGAAGGTGGACGCGAATGTTCCGGCCCCCGGCACCCGGGCGTCGTAGTCGCAGTAGGCCCAGGGCGCGACGGCCGTGTGCACGTCGGTGTACGCCGAGTTGGGCCGAAACCTCCTCTTGATGATGGGCGCGAGCTCGGCATCGCGCTCGACCGCCCGCGAGGGCTTCAGGACGTAGCATCTTGGCCAACCTTGTCGCCACTCACCCTCGGGCGTGCGTTCAACGTCGTCCTCATTCCAGTACTCGTTGACGGGGCAATAGTCGCAGTAGTTCGTGTAGAGGCCGCATAGCCAACCAAGCGACCGTTGCGCGGTTACGTATCTCCTGAGCCCCTCGTCGCCGCCCTTCCCCGGCGCCGCCCTCGTGCGCAGCGTGAAGCTCTCCCCGCCATCCCTCCAGGTTATCTCGTGGTTGCACTGGATGAGCTTACGGATGCCGTAGGACCTTAGGTTCTTGGACCGTGCGTGCTCCTTCGCGTAGTCCTCCGGTCCCCAGCTCTCCTGCCAGAGCCTTTCGCCAGCGACCCTGCCCCACGGCGAGGGCGGGTTGGGTATGGTCGGGAGGGTTTCCTCGAAGACCGGCGATACCGTCAGAAAGATCCTTTCGAAAAGATCGTTTCGCTTCCCGTCGGTCCTAGGAATGTACCTGACGCCCCCATTGATCTTTGCCTCGTCGCCGCGCACCGAGTCCTCCGAGTAGAGCTCTGACCCGTTCGACCGGTACCAGTCGATCCAGACGGACGCGAAGGCCGGCCCCCTGTCCGTATCCATCAGGAGGACCCGAGGGTTTGAGGCGCCGAAGGTAAGGTATGGCACGAGCACAAGGCGCGGGTTCCGAACGCCTGCCATGGTCCCGAGCGACAGTTCCTTGGCACGTCCGCCTAGGCAGAAGACGTCAAGGACCAACGACTTCCCCATGATGTGTAGCCTTATCTCAACCAGCGCCGAATCGAGCTGAAAAACCGCCCGAATCGATCCCCTCTTGACTCCAGCCGAAACGAGCGTCCCTTGCCCTGGTTCATCCACAAATCGAACTCCTGCACCCTTCATCGGCAGCCACTCGTGCGACCCGTTCAAGGACACGGTGACGTCGCTAAGGCTGCCCGTCCTGGGCCTGTACCGATACACCACGTGCGCGTCCGCTCCATCGTATCGAAGTTCGAATTCCCCGGGCCCCTTCTCCTCTATCGAGTTCCTGAACCTCTTCTGCAGGTTGGACGGAAGGATGGTCTCCCTGCGCGTGGGGAATGGCAACCTTCCCTTGCCCGTGCCGTTCAGCCCATGCCCTTGGCCGGGAAAGGGTTTGATGTTGCGCGCGGGCCGGGGCTTGAAGGCAAGGGGCTTCAGCTCTTCCTTGTAGAGCACAAGCGAGTCGAAGTAGAGCACCCTGTCCTCCTGATTTGCTGCGCCTAGGACCTCAAGGCCTGCGAAGCCAGCCGGCAACCTCATCCGGTCAAGCATCTCCTGGGGGATCTTCTTGTGGACAAGCCACCATTCCTTCCACCTCACCTCGGTCAGGGGAACGCGGAAGACCTCCCCGGCCGAATCCTCGATCAACAGGGCCAGCTCCACCTGAGGCGTTGAGGGGTCCGTGACCCAGCCCCAGTTGTTGCCGTAGCACCAGAGATTCACGCAGTCAAACGGGTCTGAAACCCTGACTGCCACCGGCGGCGAGATGACGATACGGCTCTCCTTGGATGTGCCGCGGTAGGTCAGCTTGCCGACGAACTGGCCCCACATCTGCTGCTCCCTGCTGCGAGAAAACCTAGCCTTGGCTCCCTTGAAGGTCAAAACCTTCCAGCCCGCAAGATCCTCGAAATCAACGAGCGGTGGACGGTCCTCCCTTCTCCCCGCCCATGTCATCTCGTAGGGGCGGGCGCCGGTTACCTCTTCTGCGACGGAGCTCTCGGCAGGGACGATTTCGTCGGGTTGATCGCTCAGACCCACAGGAGCCGACGACCAAGACATGGACCAGCCGCTGCATTTCGCCTCTTTAGGGTTTTGGCCGGTGGGTCGTGAGCACCGCGAACCAACGCAAGGATGATGGAGCCTCGAATCCCGCCAGGGTGGAAAAAAGAGGGCATGGCATGGACACGACATCTTTTTCAGATCCGGAATGTTCCGAGGCCATCCCACGGAAGGTGGACACATGGACTCCAGGGAAAGGGTTACGGCATTGCTCAACCTCGAGGAGGCCGACAGGATAGGTTTCGTCGACGGGCCATGGCGCGAGACCGTTGAACGGTGGGAGACGGAAGGGCTCCCCGAGGGCATATTCATTAACGAGTTCTTCGGCATGGACATCTACGGGATCGGGGTCGACACCTCACCGAAGTACGACTCCATAACCTACGAGGAGGGCGAGACCTGGCGGCTGGTCAGGGACTCCAGCGGCGTCAAGCAGAGGGTCTGGCGAGATAGGTCCGGCGTGCCCCTACCCGTCGAGCCCGCTGTCAGCAACCTAGACGAGTTCAAGGAGCGCATCGAGCCCATGCTGGATCCGGACTTCCCCATCAGGATCTCAAGCCCCAAGTACCCTTTCAAGGCTGATGTCGAGAAGGTCGTGCAGAGATTCCAGAAGAGGTTCTTCGTGACGGCCAACGTGGTCGGGCCCTACGAGTATGCCAGGCACATCTGCGGGGGCCATAGGGGGGTCCTGAAGGCAATGATGGCAGACCGCGCATTCGCCTCCCGCATGTACTCGGCCCTGGGCCGATTCCTGTCCGGCATCGCCAAGGGTCTCCTTGACGCAGGCGTGGACGGGCTTTGGATGTTCGACGACATCGGGTTCTCCAATGGACCCTTTTTCTCCCCAAGGGTCTATCAGCGATACCTTCAGCCCGCCCACCGACGCATCTGTGCGCCGTTCCGAAAGCGGGGCCTTCCGACCATCCTCCACACAGATGGGAACGTCGAGCCGCTCATACCCGACATCGTGCGGGCAGGCTTCACGGTGCTTCAGCCGCTCGAGGCCAAGGCCGGGATGGACGTGGTGAAGCTGAAACGCATGTACGGCGACAGGTTGGCCTTCATGGGAAACATAGATGCCAGAACTCTGTCCACCAACGATGCGGAGAGGATAGCGGCGGAGGTGCGGACCAAGATCGAGGCAGCCTCCCAAGGAGGCGGGTACGTCCTCGGCTCCGATCACTCGGTGCCACCGACGGTCTCCCTGGAGGCGTTCAGGTTCTTCTCCAGCCTGCCGAGAAAGATCGGTAGGTACTGCTGATGTCGATGCTCACGCCCCGCCCAATTCCCGCGCGTCCAAGCATCCCAGGATGTAACCTTTCCTGCTCGAGGTAGCTGCGACTTTCGGTTGGGCATAACAGTACACACAGCCATTCGGACACGGGTAGTACCAGCCGATGTCCCTGCTGCTCGTGCAAAGGCACAGCTTTCGCTGGCCGGCTGCCCTCTTGAGGGTGCAGCTTTTTCCCTTCGGGTGCAGGCTCGACAAGACCCCTCCGTTGATGCAGCCGAAGCCGGGCAGGAAGGGCTGGGTGCAGCACCCCTTGACATTGATCCCGAAGCTCCTTGCCCACTCGTTCAGCGTGCGCGCCTGCCTTCGCTTCAGAGACGGGCTTGCCTCAAGCTCTACAAATCCGAGGGCGGCCAGCCTCCTCCGAACCCTGGGGTAGATGGTTGCCCAAGAAACCGTGAACTCGCGTACGTCATGCTCCCTGCACCGCTGGGCTATCTCTGGAAACATGTGGAAGTTCGTCAGCACATGGCCCTGCGCATCGGCCAGGTTGAGTATCGGATCGAATCTGACGTTCACCCTCTTGGGAGATCCGACGATCTCTATCAGCTTCGGCAGCATATCTAGCGTCTTGCTATGGTCGGGGACTCCGGGCTCAAGAAATGAGGAGCCAAGTCCGGTCACCGACAACTGGACGTAGATCTGGTCGTATTCGAGAAGCCGTTGCAACAGCTCCCGGCGGTCCCTGCGGAAAAGAAGGGATGGCGTCTTTGTCCAAAGAACGACCGAGTGGACCGTCTCCGGCGGAAACTTTTCCAAAGCCTCCAGGAAGCGGTCGGGGAAGTGGAGAAGCTCGGTCCTCCTGCTGGCCGACAGGACTACCCTTCCCGTCGCCGTCCCTTGATCGCCCCCTATCCAAGCCATCGATCGCTCACCTCGAGGCGGCCTGGGCTCCGTGAACCTGAGTGGTGCGAAGCTTAAACGATATTTCCTAGGTTAACCCTTTGCCCGCATAGCCCGCGGCAACCCACGAAGCGGTGCCGGGCTTCGGCTTCATGCAGCGCGAGGCGTCTGCCCGGCCGGCCACCCGCAGACCAATCCCCACTCTTACCTTAGGAACATGGCGGGATGCAAAGTGGGATCCGGAAAAAGAAGCAACCTACGCATGCCCAGAGAAGAGGCCACTTGGCGGCAGGGAGCCCTGCGACGGTAGTTAGCTTCCGGCGTTCTTCCGCGATTAGCCATGTGCAGGCGAGCTGAACCAGACCCCGCCCGTTAGGGGATATGCCCCCCAGCCAGCCACGGGATCAGACCGGCGGGCTCGGCTCGTTCACGGACGGCGGCTTCATCTCCCTCCACGTCTTGGCCAATCGGCTCAGTTGCCCCGAGACCTTGCCGAGCTTCTCCTCCGTGACGGGCTCCGCATCCATCACCTGCACCGTCCTGTCGCCCCTCATCGCCTTGAGCTCCTTGTAGATCTGGCTGTACAGGGTGAGTATCCCCTCCTTGTGCTTGGAGTCCATCCTGTCCAACTCATCCCGCAGTCGGGCCACCTCGGATGAAAGGAACTCATAATCCTTCATGCCGGGCGCCTGCCGGATCGACTTATCCATGCTGTCCTGACGGGAAGCGAGGACTTTCAGCTCCTTCTCCAGTTCGTCCAGCCTCAAGGCCAACTCCATGAAGGTGTCGTTCGCATCGGCCGATCGTCCTCGACTGCCCTCTTTATGCCGTGAAAGCAGCCCCAATGAACCACCCTGCGGCAGGGTGATCGAGGGCAGTATTATAACTTTTCATTCATCACGCCGAAACCCTTGCGAGCGGCATGTTACCGTCAAGGATCGCGCGTTGCTCAGCCGACGGGAGCCCCCAGGCAGGAACTAGCTCAACTTCTGCAGGACCGCGTATCTCGCTCCGTACAGATGAAGGTAGAGCCCGTACTCCCATGCGTCGTCCAAGTCGATAGGTTTAGCCCCGGGGTCAAGCCGTGGGACTTCCGAAGGTCGAATTGCCATGGTGCCGATCTCCAAGACCGCCGCTTTCCTTGCCGCCGCGACATCCTGAACCATTTCCTTGAAGCGTGACTCCCCATAGCAGCAGGAGTGTTTGGTCGAGTCGAGAGGTCGCTTGGTTTTCGCCTCCCAAGCCTTCACGCCCCGTTCGAACTGTCTTTCGGTGATTCGCCCGCTCTTCCTTTTTAGAAAGAGCTCAAACGGATGCCCGGATTCAACCCTCCAACCCTCCCTGAACAGCAAAGCCTCCTTCGGGTTTGCTGCTTCAAACCAACGCTGGGAAATCGTCCAGGGCTTTCATCTGCTCCTTCATCCAAAGGCGTACGGCCGGGCTCTTGATCCTTTCGGGATCGCAATCGTACTCAAGCTCGCCACACGGCTCGCTTCCCGGCTGGGTGCCGATTAGGATAGTCCCTCCAGGCTTGGTGATCCTGATCAACTGGGAAATGGAGGTTCTCTGGTTCGTGTACTGCAAAGCCTGATATGAGATGCAACAGTCGAACACGCCATCGCGGAAAGGCGGCCTTTCAGCATCGGCCCTGACGAAGAGTATCCGCATGTAGCCTTCCGGATTCTCAAGCCTCGGAGGGGTGATGGAAAATTTTAGGATTGATAGGAGCCCTTGCTGGTCAGCGATCCCCCTGCGCGCCACCCTCAGCATCTCCATCGATATGTCGGCGGCCACGATCTTTGCATCCTTCGCTAGGTGGGGTTGAAGGAAGTGAAGCCAGAGGCCCGGACCCGTCCCCATGTCCAGGATCTTGCCTCCCCGAACGTGCCGGAGGATCCTAGCACGAAGCGCCTCCGACGCCACGAGGGGGATGGTCCAGTATCCTCTGCTTGCACCGTCCCACTCACGTAGCACCGACCGCTTGTCCCTGGCGACGTACAGACGCCGCTCCTTCTCGGACTGCTCCCGCTTCATCTCGTCCTTCGCCGCCAGCGATCTTCCGCAGCTGCGGCAAGCAAGTTGAACTTCGGGGGTCTCACGTGCGAGCTGTAAGGCTTCCCCGCAATCGCATCTCGGGAGGTAAAGGTCCGGAATGCCGTCCTCCACCGCGAACGACAGACCCTCTGGGCATGTCATGGACCAATCCTGCCATGTCAACTTGCGTCGGCAGAAGGGGCATGCAAGCCATTCGGCAGGAAAGAGGGACTCCTCTGACACCGATCGCCGGTGCCTAGGACCTTTCTTAATTGTCTCGCCTTAAGCGTCTTCTCAGTCCTCATCAACCCCACAAGCCTGGCCTGCCCTGCTCTTGCACTTGCTGGGCCTCGGCCTGGGCTCCTTGGGCAGCGATTCTTCGATCTCTTCTCTGTTCCGTGTAGAGTATGAATTATCTCATGGATCCCGCCCAGCAAACAAGGCCCAACCAATCTGCGCTGCCGCTGCCGTAGGCGGAAAGACTTTTCAGAGGCACAGGGGTACCAGACACGGGTTTGACTTGAAGGCCAAGGTCGGTCGGATCAAAACGAAGATCCCGAGAATAGGCAGGATTGATGCTAGGGGTGTTCTCACTGGCCGTACGGGTGAGACTAAGGGTAAGGAAAGGAAGCCTAGCTAGGGACTTCGTGGCCTTGGTCAACAGCGGGTACGAAGCCGATACACCGCAGCTTCTGATTCCGACGAACTTAGCAAGGGAACTGGGCCTTTGGCCGCCTCCCCTCGGGGCTGCCGAAGCGATCTTCGGAACCGCCGGGGGCCCCTTGAAAGTCTGAGCCATACCCCGCGCGGTTAAGGCGACAGTGGTGACGGAGGAATCCTCGTCCAAGGAAGTTGACGCGGATCTGGTCATCTCCCATCTCGCGGATGAACCTCTCATAAGCGACGCGTTGGCCGGTGCCCTCGAGATTGCGGTTGAGGACATAGCCAAAAGGCTTTGGCGCTTCAGGTGGGAGCCGAAGAAGAAGCTGAGGAAGAGCGCTACGTCCTGACGCATGGAGTTTCTTCACTCTTCACCGCACTAAGCCGCCCATCCCTTGGCGAAAAGCAGCGATCCGGGCTCGTTGATCAATGTTCACGAAGTGGGGGATGGGGAACCACTTGCCTAGGTGAAAGATGTAGTAAGATGTTTTCGCCAAGTTCCGTGGCGCGGCGGTCGGTCGTAGGGGGTACCCCAATTCCATTCAATCCAGACTCCAGCAACAACGTTCTCCTTCCCTGCGGATATTGCCGTATGTAGCTTGCGGGGGCTTACAGTCTGAGTCCCGGCTTCGCATCCTCGTATCGTGAAAGGGAGTCGGCCGAATCTTGATCCCCGATTTCAGAAGCAGATACGGACGATTCTGATCCGCTCCGAAGCCACGCATGGAATCGCCGCGGCGGGCCTAGCTGTGGCCACCCTCTCCTCGTCCCCTGGGAACACAGATTCAAGTAACAGCGAATTGAAAGGATCGGAGACGATCTGCGTATGCCGGACGTGACCTATTTCGACAGGACGAGCGACAAGGACCCTGAGGGCATGACCAGGCAAACCCTCAGGATCGCGAAGAAGCGGGCCAACGAGTTGGGCATAGACCACTTCGTTGTGGCCTCATCCACCGGGCTCGTTGCCAGGATCGCCTCGGCCGAGCTTGCTGGCCGGAATCTGGTGGTCGTCGGGGAGGACAGGAGCTGGTACGAGAAGGGCCTGCTCGAGGATCTCCGGATGAAGAAGATCCCGGTCCTGTTCAGCCGCGAATGCCCCTACAGCTATCCCGATGATGCGCAGGCCGCCCTAAGGCTTTTCTGCGAGGGGGCCAAGGTCTGTCCCGAGGTCGTGATGCTAGCCACCGACGGGGGCGCTGTGCCGAAGGGCACCGAAGTGATCGCGCTGGCGGGGACGGGATCGGGGGCGGACACGGCCATGGTTATCGCATCGGCGGGGAGCAAGGACTTCAGGCAGCTGAGGATCAGGGAACTCCTGTGCAAGCCGAGGTGACCGAGGCCCGTTGCCCGGACCTGGACTGCCAAGATGAGCGCATTTCTGCGGGCCCAGCGTTGTGCGGCCGCCAAGCATCCCACGACCCCCTGGGAGGCGACGAATACCCATACATCTATATCGCGGCTTGTCGATCTCGACGAGCCAGTTAAGCTTGCCTCCAAGGGAGGGGCGGTTCTCGGCAGCCCATCGACCGTGGCGCGGGAAGTGCGATGGATTCTGACGTAAGCCGTTCGGGGCGCGTGAGGCCAGAGAAGAGCTTCAACATGGGGGACTACACCGTCCGCGTGACGGACGATGAGGTCGAGGTCCGCAGCAAGAAAGGTAAGGAGTGGGGGCAGACCACCGTCTTCAGGAGGGCTTCCGTCAAGGCCTCCTATCTACCCGCGTCAAGAAAGCCGCTCATCGCCCTGTGGGCGGCCTATCCGTTCTATGCCCTCGGGTTCATGACGGTCTTCGTGGTCGACGGCATCCGGCAGTCCGACCAAGCCGCGGTTCTTGGCATTGCGCTCTCACTACTCCTGGTCCCCCTCCTGCTCCATCTCCTGCTTCCGACCACGATCTTCATCGCCGGCTGTGCGGTCCTCTTTTTGGCCGTCTTCTCCGCGCCAGAGGTTGGCCAGCTCGGAATCCTTTTCCAGGCAGCACAGGAGGCCGTCGGGAAGGGATACGTCGAGGCCTTCATCATGGGTGCCTCGCTGTTCCCCATCGCGCTGCACGCGATGATCAGACAGACGATCGTCAGGTACCGCCTGGTCCTGGAGGAAGGACCCAGACGCTTCGAGACCACGGCGTACGGCTCATCGAAATCCGCGCTGCTTCGCTGCATAAGGGAGGGGCCTCCCGAGAGGCAAGCTGGCTTTTCGCTAAGACGCCTCATCGAGTTCAGGCTTCCTTTCTTCTTCATGAGGCTAAGCAAGGAGCGGATGAAGAGTTGCCAGTACTGCGGCGAGAAGACGCTTTTGGAGTGCACAAGGTGCCGCACACCGATCTGCGGCTCCCATTACGGCACCCTGCATGGGTACAAAGTCTGCCCGGACTGCCTGGCTCAGCGCCGCGGGAAGACGAGGGAGGGCCTGCGTTGGATGAATCGTTGATCGCAGGTCTAGGCCATGGCTTGAACGAGCGATCGTCTGGAGAAGGTCCCCTTACCCTCAAAGGTCGCTTCGCCGCCCCGGCTGCGCGTGCATATGCCCCGAGAGGTGACTCGGATGGATGAGGAGGAGCTCCTTTGCTTGCTGAAGTCGAAATTCGGGGAGGACCTGGTGCGCGAAGGGCTCAGGCTTGCCGACGCAGGGGTTTTCTTCAGGAAGGACCGCATCATGGTGGACCCCGGGAAGGGGAGGTTCAAAGATATCGGGACCGCGTCCGTCTCAAAAACGGAGTCGAAGGTGGAATTTGACCCGGAGTCCCTCTCAACCAGATGCCTTTCGTGCGGTCCTTCGGCAGGAGGCGTCTGTCAACACAAACTTGCCGTGGCCGTCGCGTGCAACCGACAGGGATTCCTGACGGACGACATGATCATCAGGCTCATCGACACCCTGCATGGGCCCGCCAAAGAAGGCTCACGGCTTAGCGCCCGAATATGCCCGAACTGCAAAGGACCACTCGATGTGGCGAGCCAGATCATCTGTCCTAGCTGCGGCCACGCTGTCTGTCCGAACTGTTACCGTCCCGGGAACCGGATGTGCTCAAGGTGCTACGAGGTCGAGTTCGAAGGCAAAAGGTTCATGCCCGTCGGTTTCAGGGCGGCCGCGAAGGACGTTCTCAGACCCCTGGCCAGGCCAGCCGTAGGGATGTTGCTCGCCTATGCTTTCGTGTGGCTCCTTTTCTACAGCAAGCCCCTGAAAGAGCTCCATCCACTGCTGCCCATATTCCTGATCGTGGCGTTCCTGTGCCTGCCGCTTCCGGCTTGGGCCTACGTCACCTGGCGCAGGAAATCAAGGACTTGATCGGCCGAACCGCGTCGGATGCCGCAGATGCGAAGCTGTCCGCCGACAGACGGATCTGCAACACTTTTCTGGCAAAAGCAGACCACCCCAAAGCATGGCCCGGACCGGGAAAATCCGAACCGCACTTCTGATTGCTTTCATCATGACCTTGACGACCTGTTGGGCCGCATCGGAGCTCCAAGAAAAAGCTCTGGACGCGATCGAGTCGGCTGCGATGTTTTTCCGCGCCACACTGTCTTGCAGGGGTGGCTACCTGTGGAAATACAGCGAGGATCTGACGCAATACTGGGGCGAGACCATAGCCACACCGAGCCAGATATGGGTTCAGTCTCCAGGCACCCCGGTCGTCGGCATGACCTTCCTGAAGGCCCATCAGGCAACGGGCGACAGGCGGTATCTCGAAGCCGCCTCTGCAGCAGCCGGCGCCCTGATCTGGGGGCAGCTCGCCCCCGGCGGGTGGGATTACAACATCGACTTCTTGGGCGAGGCGAAGTGGCGTTATAGGCACGAGGGCCCTCAGGACACAACAGGGTCGTCAGCCTGCACGTTCGACGATGACGTGACCCAAGGTGCAACGCGATTCCTCATGGCAATGGACGATGTGCTGAAGGACGAGTCCCTTCACCAGGCCGTACAGTGTGCCCTCGAGTTCATCATGGAGAGCCAGTTCGAGAACGGCGCATGGCCCCAGTGGTATCCTTTGAAGGGGGGTTACAGCGACATGTACACCTTCAATGACGCGGCGATCAACGACTGCATCTCGACGATGCTCGAGGCGTACGCTAGGTATGGTGACGAGAGGTACCTTCGCAGCGCGCTCAAGGGAGGAGATTTCATAATAATCTCCCAGATCGCTGAACCGCAGCCAGGCTGGGCCCAACAGTACCACTGGAACATGAGCCCGGGGTGGGCGCGGTCGTTCGAGCCCCCGGCCGTCTGCAGCAGCGTGACAGCCCGGAACATAAACTCCCTGCTGGACCTGTACCTTCTGACCGGAAACGAATCCTACCTCTCCCCGATACCCGCCGCGGTCCGATGGCTCAACGAGTCCCAGATCGGCAAGGATCTCTGGGCTCGGTTCTACGAGCTCGGGACCAACCTGCCGCTGTACTGCGACAGGGACTACAAGCTAACGTACAACCTTTCCGAGCTCAGCGAGGAAAGGAGGAAAGGCTACAGCTGGCAGGGCTCCTATGCCAAGGGTGCAATCGCAAGGTACTTGGAGGTGACTTCAATGGGCAGGGAAGCCTACTTGGAGCAAGCAACGAGGCCCCTGACCGATGAGGAGAGGTCACGGAGGGCAGCAAGCATGGAGCCGCTCGTCAGGCAGATCGTGGCTGCCTTGGATGAGCAGGGGAGATGGGTGGAGGACGGCTGGATCTACAGCAAGACCTTCAACACGAACATCGGGCATCTCGCGAGCTACTTGGAATACTCCGGCTGGAAGGGGGCCCCGCCCCAGGCCCCGACGATCAGCGCCTACTGGCTTAACGTCAGCGTTGAGCAGATGACCGTAAGCGTCCAGCTCGAACACGGCCTCGGGCTTGACAGGATCCAGAATGTCCTCCTCAGCTTCAGCCCCCGCATACAGGGGGCCGAGGTCGCCCTGATCGACAATGGGATGGGCGTTGACCGGAATCGGAATGACGGAGTGTATTCCGCTTCCCTGCGCCCGCCGAAGGAGCTTACCTCCAACTACGTGGGCATGGTCGTCGCGAAGGACGTCGATGGCCACTGGAACCTCTCGGTCCTTCCCTTGGGCGTTGCGGCGCAGATAGCGAGCCTCCTTGCGGACATCCAAGGCAAGGAGATGGAGGCGCGTGAGCTCGGAGCCGAGGTCCACGACCTACTCGAAGACCTGCGCAGGCTGGAGCTTGCCTTGGAAAACATCACCTCGGACAGGCAGGCTCTGGACCTCTTATCCTCGGCCACGGACCTAGCCGTGCGTTTTGAGGTGGCCGTGCTGAGGAGGCGGATCGAGGTGGCATCCGAATTGATCGCCATGGCCAAGCAAGCAGGGGTGGATACGTCACGGCAGGAGATGTTTTTGGCAAAGGCGGTGCAGGAATTGGAGAGAGGCAACTACGGACCGGCAAGGCTCTACACGGAATATCCACTCCGTTTGGCCCAGGTGATCCCGGAGCTTTGGGGCCCCTTCGGCGTTCTTTCGGGACTCGCGCTTGGGGTCCGCCGAGCCCGACGCCCAACGCCCTGAGGCTTGGATCGGCCCCGTGCAGCTGCGGCGGGCGTCCTTGCTGGAGCGGGTCCCGGCCTTGACTAGCCTATCTGCCGTGCAACCCACTCATACGTTGCGGCCTTGCAGGCATCGGTATGAACGTGCCCGGTCGTTACCTCGTGGCGAACCCCCTTGGGCCCTCGAAGCGTGTTGTACGCCGCGTATATGCCCGTGGGCGGGCAGATATCGTCGAGGAAGCCGAGGCTGAACAGGGAGGGACAGTGGATCATGGATGCGAAGTTCACGCCATCGATGTATCTTGCAGCCCTCACATGCACGGGATCCGGAACCCCTTTGCGCAGCCTGATCAGATTCGGCCACCCTGCCGCACGGCCGACCACAGGCCCGGTGAGATCGCAGTGCGTGCTGCACGACGCAACCAGACCCGTGACCTTGCCGCTGAGGGCGGCCGCCGCAAGGGCCTGTCCCCCGCCCTGGCTGTGCCCCTCCACGAAGAGGTTCTCGCCGTCCCACTCTGCCCTCTCGCAGAGAAAGTCCACCGCTCTAACCGCACGGAGGAACATCCCTCGGAAGTACAGCCTCTCTCGCCTGGTCCTTCCGCGCTTTGCATAGCGGCTGAGGCTTCCCATCCGGAGCCTCAGATAGAAATCCTTGGGCATATCGTTGGGTATGGGGTGGGGGTTGATGCTCAGAACCATAACTTCTCGCCGGGTCCAGTCCAGCCCATTTTCCGGGGGAACCGGGTACACTCCCGACCCGTGGTAGCGCACGAGCCCAGGAAAGGGGCCTCTTCCCCGAGGAATCAGGAGCCAGCCGTGGATGTTTCGCCCGCCCGGCATGCTGATTACCGCCTTGTATATCCTCCCATCCGGACAATCGCCGTGATGCGTCACGCTCGCCCTCAACGGTCCGGAGATCAGCCTCTCTTTTTGATCGCCCCAGAACTCCTGGAAATCACCGGGGATCGGCATCGACGGGGCTATCCTTTCGGGAGCCACGGCGGCCGCGGCCCCAAGACTTTGCTTTCCCCCGCTCAACCCAAGCTCTACCCAGATGCTGATGAAACCGGGCGCTTCGCATGGAACCTCAACCTCCCAGGGAAGATCGCTAGGCTCCAGGACCCCGGAGCCGACCGTGGAGAAACCGTCCCTGACGATGCTATACCTCATCGACGCTCGCGGCGATCGAAACCGATCATGCGGCTCAACGCGAAACAGAACGGTTTCACCCACCCTGTAGACGGCTGTGGGCCGGTCGGTGCGCAGAGCCAGCACAGGTCCATTCCCTTGTAATGATGAGGCCATCCAATCACTGCCTTGATTGCGCTCCGACCTCCCAAGGCTGGGGAGGGCCTTGAACAATGGTATGCCTCTTGCGCTGGGCTTCGAGCCCGACCGGGGATGTCCACGCTGGACTGAGTGCGCGCCGCGTTTCGGGCCGAACCCTGACTGTACAACGGTCACTTCGGCCCTTTCAGGCATTTCTCGGGCGGCCTCCAGACGACGAAGACGACCGGCAGCACCGATCCGATCAGCCCAACGGTCAGGCCGAGGAACAATCCGAGGATTGCCTTCCCAGGCCCGCACGCGGAGGCAAGATCGATCTCAGGCGCGATTCCACCCAGCTTCGCGAGGACGTTGCCGACCACCACGATGATGTAGCCGAGCATCGCCCCAACGGTTCCGATGATAATCCCCTCGGCCGCGAAGATCTCCAGAGTCGTGGTCGTCTCCGCGCCGAGGGCGCGGATCGTTCCTATCTCGATCAGCCGCTCGTAGAGGGAGATCTCCATCAGGTTCATGTAGATTATGAGTGCCATCAGGCCGGCTGCGAGCGGAAGCTCCCAGCGCTTGGTCACTACAAGCCCTGCCCCGCCCTCGCTCACGTAGAAGGTGACGTGTTGAATGAAGTTCGCACACACCAGGCTTAGGACGAGGACGAGAAAGAAAGTCCTCAGTTTGCGTCTCCAGATGCTCCGCAGGGACAAGGTGAAGAAGTCCAGATCTATCAGCGGAGCGGGCGCAGTGTACGCCGAGTACAGCCCATGCAGCTCTCTGGCGGTTGATAGCTGTGCCTCCCTTGTCCCGGGCCACCTGAAGCATTCACCGCGGCTGAGCGGTGAGGTCCGACGCGCCGCGGCCGAGGCGTCCTCCACGAAGCCCACGTCGGCTCCAAGCCGCTGAAGGTCCTGGACGATCGAGATGACGATTGGGAGCTCCACGTTCACCAGGCTTACCCTGTACATGGTGGCAGGGAGCCGCGAGAGAATCTTCATCAACGGCCCGTCGCCGGCCGTATCTCGGTACGGTATTCTCAGGCTCACCGTCGTCCCCTCCGTCAGGGGACTCAGTGGATCGTCCGACCTCAGCATTCCCTCGATCCATTCGCGCCTGCCACGCCGAACCCTCCTGATCTCGTAGAAGCGCGAAAGGACACCCTCAAGCGCGCCAAGGCTAATCTGCGATCTCTTCAGCAGGAGTTCCATCCTTCGCGCCTTCAACTGAAGCGCCTCCTGCAAGGGGCCCTGCAGCGTGAGCTGGAGAGTACCTTTTGGGGCAAGATGCATCAACAACCATTGCCCTTGACCAGTGGGCGTGACCAAATCCCTGCGCCCATGCCAGTACTTTAAGCCTTTGTCCGAGCCGATGAGTTCCAGGGTTAGACCATTTATGAACGGGCTCGAAATTTGCAGGTAAGAGGTTTCAACATCATGACCCCTAGGGAAAGGTTCCTTGAGGTGGCGCTGTTCGGCAAGCCCGATCGCATACCTCTGGCGGTGGGGGGCGTCAGGCCGCTCACGAGGGATGCGTGGATCAAACAGGGGCTGCCTCGGGACGGGAACGTCCCAAGGTTCTTGGGCTTCGAGAGCTGCATGCTGAGCTCGTCGAACATAACCTCCTTTCCAGGCGAGGGCTTCAAGTGGAAACCCAGCCCGTCATCGATCAACATCGGTCCTCTGCCACCCTTCAGGCACAGGATACTTAGGCAGGATGAGAGACACCGCATCTGGACGGACAGCCTCGGCATAACCCAGATGGGATTCCAACACGACTGGAGGAAGGGCTGGAGCGGGTTCGCCACTAGGGTCTTCATGGATTTTCCGGTCAAGAACCGAAAGGACTTCCTGAAGATCAAGAAACGCTACAACCCGGACGACCCGCGTAGGTATCCTAGGAACTGGGATGAGATGGCCAAGACCTACCGCGCCAGGGATTACCCCCTGAGCATGGTCATCAGGGGGCCGTTCTGGTGGACGAGGGATATGACCGGGCTGAAGATGATAGCAACGGGGATCTACAGGCAGCCGCAGCTCGTACGCGAGATCATGGATTTCTGTGCCGAGTTCCAGATGGGGGTCCTGCACAGGGCGCTGGACTCCGTGGATCTGGACTACGTCGTCATGTCGGAGGACATGGCTTACAAGAACGGCCCCATGATTGGCCCAAGGACCATGCGGGAGTTCATGGGGCAGGCTTACATGCATATCACGCGGAGCTTTCGCGAGCATGGGGTGAAGGTCATCATGGTCGACAGCGACGGCAACCCCGAGGCCCTCATACCAGAGTGGATAAAGTTGGGCATCAACGGCCTCACCCCGTGCGAAGTCGCCGCCGGCGTGGACGTCGTCAGACTGGGCCAACGGTACCCCCGCCTCGTCATGATGGGCGGCCTGGACAAGAGGAAGTTAGCCAGGGGGAAAGAAGCCACAAGGCAGGAGGTCCTGTACAAGGTTCCGCCCTTGGTGAAGAGGAAGGGCTTCTTTCCGGGGGTCGACCATGCCGTTCCGCCGGACATAACGCTTGAGACTTTCGCATATTTCGTCAACCTGCTCAAGGATCTATGCGGGTGGACGAGGCCCGATGGGTTAGGTAGCACTACGCCCGCAACGCGCGGAAACTGAAAGCGTTCCCCAAAAGCGTGCACGCGCGGGCCAAGCTCGAATGTCGTCAGAGCATGACTGCGGCGCGCATCCGGAGCAAGCGATCTTGAAGCCGGCGGGCGAGCTCGGAGGCGGCGCGGACTAAGCCGAGAATCAAGGCCGCGGAAGCCTCACCACGTCGAGCCGCCCCGGCAAGACCCTCTGCGCAAGACCGACCACTACGCCATCAGGGGACCGAGTATCCAAAATGAGCGAAAGGCGCTCAGCCCTCGACCGGCCACCACTCAGAGTCCGTGCGCGCCTTGGCCAGATACGCCTCCATCTCCCTGACAATCTCCGGGTGGCTTTCAGCTAGGTCACGCGTCTCCCCCGGGTCCCGTCCCAAGTCGAACAGCTCAAGACGTCCGGCCAAGCCGTGCCGAATGGCCTTCCACCTTCCCTTGCGCACGGCCTGCTGAAATCCGCCCGCGTGACGTTCCCAGTAGAACGCCCTCTCACCCCAGGTCTGCCGCTCACCGAACAATAAGGGGACCACGCTCACGCCATCGATTCCGGCCGGAGGGCTCACTCCACCCAATTCAGCAGCCGTCGGCAAAAAGTCGGCGAAGTACCATGCGACGTCGCTCACCTTCCCCTCCGGGATATGCCCGGGCCAGCGGACTATCATCGGCGTGCGGATTCCGCCCTCGTACAGTTCCCCCTTGCCCCCGCTAAGCTCGCCGCAGCTGTCGAATATCCCCTCCCAGCGCCGCGCCGCTCCGTTGTCCGAACACAAGAAGACGATGGTCCGATCATCGATCCCCTCTTCCCCAAGCAGACCCAAGATGCGTCCGACATCGCGGTCCAGGCGGGACACCATCGCCGCGTAGACCTTGGCCTCCTCTGGCCAGGGCTTGTTGGCGTAATCCTCAAGGCTGGGTATCTCGTACCGTCCGTGGGGCAGGGTGTACGCGACGTAGAGGAAGAACGGATGCTCTCTGTGCCTCTTGATGAAGTCCGAGGCGAAATCCGTGAAGAGGTCGTGCGAGTACCTTCCTCGCTGCCCGCCTTGGTTGCCCTCGATGATTCTTTTCTCTTGGTTTAGCCACAGCTCGGCTGGGTAGTAATTGTGCGCCCTCCTCTGGTTCAGGTACCCGAACCACTCATCGAAACCCTTCAGATTCGGCACCCCGGGCGTTCCCGCCTCACCGAGTCCCCACTTGCCCGTTGCACCGGTCACATACCCTCCGCCCCTGAGCACCTCCGCCACCGTAACATCCTCCGGCTTCAGGAAACCTCGCCGCTGAGGAGGCCCGTCATCGAGGACCAGAACGCTCCCCGCCTTGGCGAAGTTGTCGCGCACGCGGGTGTGCCCGGCGTGCTCGCCAGTCATCAGCACGCTTCTCGAAGGTGCACAGACGGGGGCCCCTGCATAGCACTGCGTGAACCGGATTCCCTCCGCCGCCATCCTGTCGATGTTGGGCGTCAAGATGCTGCGCTGCCCGTAGCAACCGAGATCATGGTATCCCAGATCGTCGGCCAGGATGAGAACGATGTTCGGTCTGTGCCTGCTCAACAGCTCACCTGATTCAGGCAACAGACAGCAAGTCAAATAGCTTATGGTTCAAGGTTCAAGGTTTAAGTCAAGAGCGCGATCCGCCACTTGGGCGGCCTTTAGAGCCGAAGGAGCGACTTTTCAACGAGCTATTCCGGCCCCTCGCATGCGCCCCACCTGGCACGACCTAGAACTGTGGCACGTTGACCTGCACATACATGCTGGAACCGAGAGGCCCGAGCAATACGCGGCGATCGATTTCATCAGGTACGCGGTCGCCACGGGACGTCGCATCATAGGAATAACTGATCACTTCGGACGATTCCTGGGCAGGTCGCGTAAGAAGCTGAACCACTATCCGGGAACCTTGGATGGCTACCGTTCCTTCGCGCAAGATGTTGCAAGGACGAGGGAGGCATTCCGGGACCAACTCATATTGTTCGGCCCCGAGATCGGGCTGGGCTCCCTGTCGTGCCCGGATGAGGCGGCTCAAGCTCTATCCGTGCCAGAGGTCGATTTCTTCATCGGGGAAGCCGGAGGCCCGCCGGAGGGTCAATCGCTGGGAGAGTACCTGGTCAGGGGAGTGAGGGAAATCGACAGGGCGAGGAAGGAGTGGGGCCGACCCGGGTTCCTCGGCCATCCTCTCAGGTGGCCGATCAACCAGATAGTTGGGAAGACTGGGCCAGGCCCCGGGATGCCCAGCCATGAACCGTTCCCGCCGCTTGGCTCATTGGACGATCCAAAGGGACACGTCGAGCACCTTCTTGGAATCGACATCGACGCGCTGTCCTCCGAGATGGTGCGCCGGGATGTGCCGGTGGAGATAAACGAAGGCGACTGGGATCGGATCCTCGCGATGAACCACAGATCCTTCGCAGAACGCTACCTCTTCTTCTACCGGGCTCTCATCCAAGCCGGCACGGGAGTCGTCCTAAGCAGCGACATGCACAACGTGGAACGCGGACGGCCCACGGCCTTCGTGGTTGCCGAGATGCTTGGGGTCCGACCAACCGACATGGGCTTCCTGCGCTACTGGCTGGGTGAGGCTCGGCTGTGAAGAGCTGCACTCAGAGAGCTTGGCTCGCCAACGCAGGATCGCGGGCGGAACTGGAAGCGCAATCCTGAATGCTCCCTCGGTAGTCTCCTCGTCTGCGACGTCGTAGCTCTGAGTTCGCCACATCGGGGTCGCCATGGTCTGCGCCTCCTAGGGAGATCCTTCGCCTGCGCAGAACCAGATCGAAGGAGAGTTCTTTCGCTGTGCGTGAGCTTGGACGATGTTGAAGCGCTCTCTAGCTATCAACGCGCTTTTCCCGAACTTCTATTCCCACCTTCCGGGGGCTTCACCGGAACGCACAGCTTCCGGATGAACCATCTAATCGTGTCCTGCGCAAATGCAGATATTGAAACGGTCGTACTTGGCTGGAATGGCGAAGCAAGAAGGGGGGCGGCCGGCCAGCCGGCAGATCGTGTGCAACTTCATCGAAATCGAGCCTCACCTAGGCCGCTAGCTGCAAAACCGAACGGGTCTTGGACTATCCTAGCCCGATGCGGCATTACAGCTGGGCTCACCACCAGCCGCCCGATCATCGCCCATTGGTCCGATCGCCGATCGCCGGACGGAAGGCTTATATTCCAAGGTAACGAGGGCAAGTTGGGTGCAGTCATCATGTGCCCCGCCAGCAGGTGCTGCATCCGGGGGCTGGGCCTGTTCGCCATCGCCGCGCTCGCCATCCAGCTAGGGACCGGACTGGAAGACGGGCGGATCGGGGTTCTCTACGTCGGCTGCATAGCCCGTTCAAGGCCTTTCTGGATAATGAGGGGCGACCCGATGTTCAGGATGACCTTCGTGCAGGCGACCCTCCGGGACTGGGCGGCCGTCGGACCGATGCCCGCCTCCAACGAGGCGCAGGTCCACAGGATGGTGAGAATGCAAATGCCCCGCACATACGAGGATCTCGTCGCGAACTACGACGTCCTTGTCTTCCACAACGCCAATGTGCTCGCGGTCGGCACACACATACCCAGACTGGCCCAAGCCGTCTCCGAAGGCGGGCTTGGTCTGCTGATGTCGGGAGGGTGGGAGTCCTTTGGCGGAGCGGGCTCAACATACCCTCCTTGGGGGGAAACCTCCGTCGGCAGACTGCTGCCCACGGAGGACATAGTCGGGATATGGGAGCAGTCCGGGCGTCTGGTCATCGACAAGCCCCGCCATGAGTTCATCAGCAGCCTGCCCTGGGATATGAGGGATCCGGACCTCGTCGCCGAAATAAAGTGGCACCACAACCCGGTCAAGCTCAAACACGGATCCGAGCAGTTGGCCCACGTGATAACCAGCCTCGGCCGTGAGGATCCGCTCATGGTCATCTGGACCCTCGACAACGGCGCTAGGGTCTTCGCACTGACGAGCGAGATCCATTGCCTGTGTTGGATGGGCGGACAGTACGGAAACGCCTGGAGGTACGCCATCGACTTCGGCTGCAACCTGATGATCTATCTGGACAACAGGCCGGTGCCGCAGGACGTCGAGCTTGTGCATGCGGCTAGGGCCAAGATGTTCGAGGTTGAGACGAGGAGATCGCTGCTCCTTGCCCTCCTGGACTTCTGCGAATCGTTCGGAGCAAGCACTAGGACCATCATGCCCAGGTTCCAGGAGATAGATTCGGTGATCGCCGAGGCCCTGCCGCAGTACCTTCAGCTCCAGTTCGAGGAGATGCTGGAGAGCTATCGAGTCGCGGACGAGATGCTGGCCAAGGCGGAGGAGGAGGCGGTGAGGCTAAAGGACCGCACCCTTCTCTGGGTCTACGTCATAGAGTGGTTGACCGTGACCGGCACGGCGATGGTCTGCGGTTTCCTTGTCTGGTCGCTGATGATCCGCCGCAGGCTTTACCGCGAGGTTCGAACCACGAGATTCGGCATGTAGCCTAGAGACTCCGGGCACATGCAGAACCATGCAAGACTCCGGCAGCTCGAATCATATCGTAAGCCCCCACTTTCCGGCCCATCGTGGACGGTTACAGGCCTAGCGCGGCCTTTCGAAGCCCCCCGCCAGGCGGGTCGTCAGCGTTTCCCTGTAAAGCATCCTCCTGACCATGAGCGTCCAGACGAGCGAGCCGGTCAACATGAGAGTCGCAGTCACGACGACCCACTCCACCACGAAGACCCAGAAGAGGGCAGCGTTCTTGACATCCAACGCCATGTCCTGCCCCGCCTTCATCATATCCAAAGCCTGCTTCATGAGTTCCGAGGAACGGTCGAAATCCTGTGAGACGTAGGCCGCGTACGAGGACGTTCGAACCGCCTCGATCTCGTCAAGCCAGTCCTCGAGCTTGGCCGTGTTTACCCCGAACCGATCGACGAACTCGACCATCGAGAGGAAGAGCAGGCGTTCGTCGTGGTATATCCTGAGGAGCCTTCGAAGCTCATGGGCGAGGAGCGGGTCGCTGGGAAGCTTGAGGCGAACCGAGAAGTAGACGAAGTTGGCGCACATGTCGTCGAAGAAACCCCACTCCTCCATGTTGGGGTTGTCGAGGACTTCGAATGGGGTCATGAACGCCAGCACCCTGCCATTCCCGAACTCGCCGTAGGCAAGGATCGGCCATCTCTCCTTAACGTCGGCCTCGGCAAGGAGGTGCCCGCCCTCGCGCATGGTCACTGCATTGAGGGAGTAGGGAAACGGAGGGATCTTGGACCAGGGAAGGCTGGCGATCAATTCGTTTGTCGGGTCGGAGACGACCAGCCGGAAGTAGTACGGCTTCAGGTATCGGCCCTCGATTGGCTCGACGGGCAGGATGCTGCCGATCGACGTGCCTGCCCAAGAAGGATAAGAGCCCGTGGTGCCGCCAAAGCTCGTATGGCCCCCGGTCATCATGTAACCCAGCCCTTCAGCCCAGACCGAGTCAGACACCATCTGGATCTGTTTGTCGGTGAAGGCAAGCAGTTGGATGTTGCCGTATGTGACCATGTCGTATTGATCGGCCATCTGTTGCCTGGACCTGGGATATCTCAGGTTCATGTAGCGCCTGATCTGCTCCAGCTGCGCGCCGAAGTCGTGGTACGGGATGACCGACGTTTGGATGAGAGGATCCTCGAGCAGATACTGCGGCCTCCCGCCGTAGGGCCACTGCCCCACATAGAGCACCCTGGCCCTCCCCGTCTCCGCGTCGGTCCTTGCCCAGCCGGCCCAACACATCAAGAGGGCGTAGCCGATCAGGAGCGCCACCAACGGGACGTGCATACCAAGTCCGACCGCGCAAAAGCCTCCCGACCTTCGGCGCATTGTCCCGGCCGTCCATCAAGACATCCTGATAAGTATATGGGGCGGGCCGGCCTTCGCCAGATGGTCGGGTGGCACCCTTCATCGTGCTCGGGCCTTTGGCCAAGCCCGGACGAGGGCCCTGGACGCAGGTTGCGGAAGGCCTACGACATATTCTTCAGCCTATCTGGGTGGCCTGCCAAGGATCCAAGCCCACCGCAAAGAGGGCTGGCTTCCGGATCGACGGATGGAGAGAATAATGGCGAACTGTCAGAGTGCCTCGACGGAAAGTTCTTCGCGGCCGGAGGGCTCGTCCTCGGATGGCGCGGAGGTCTGCCACGTCGGCGCCCAACTCCACCTCCAAGCCGGTGTGCCCGATGAGACGTATCTGCGCCACCTCCGGGCGTTCGTCGAGGAAGGCATGGCCGATTACGTCCTCCTGGTCGCATACTCGCTGGACGAGGCGGCCTTGGATGCCGTCGCGCAGTACCTGAGAGACCACAAGGTCCATTTCTTCCTGCAAGAGAAGCTCAATCCAAACGAATGGCGGTATTCGCGCAAGGAATTGGACGGGCTGCGTATGATCGCCGGCGACCTTTTCCTCGGAATCCACTGGGGAGAGTTGGATAGCTCTGGGCTGAGACCTGAGGACTACCTTCCCGAGAAGGTCTACCGCGATCCCACCCGCCGGGCCGTAAAGGAAGCCTTGCTGGAGCGCATCCGGTGCTTGGTCGACAAAGCCCACGAGCGCGGGGTGCCGGTTGGGCATAGCTCTGCCCTCCTTTACCACCACATCTTCGCCGAGGCCGGGGTGGATATCATATGCAGCGAGATCGGCGAGAACATACCCAACGCAGGCATGATGATCGGCGCAAACCGCGGCACTGCGCGCGCCTACGGAAGGCGGTGGATGATAGATCACTCGACTTGGTGGTCCCCACGCGGAAACGCTGGAAAGCAGGTCTCGCCACGGGAGGGCCACACGCCATGGTGCATGTTCACAACCCTGCTTGCGGCAGCCATGGGCGGTGCCGACTTCGTGCAACTCGAGGTCGACTGGGCTGTTTATCCCGAAGATAGCCTCTTTCGGCCAGGCCGGGACAAGCCAGCACCGCTCCTGCCCTGGGGTAGGGCACTCAAGACCCTGTTCTCCCTGACGCGAAGGATCGGACCCCGCGGCGGAACCGTCACGCCCTTCGCCATCCTTCTTGGCCATGAGAACGGTTGGCCGGGCGTCGGTTGGCGCACCGGGGACGTAAGGGCCACCGGGCTGTTCGACGGTCACCGACACATGTTCATGCAAACGCGGGATTCCGACCTTTCGCTGAAAGTGCTTGACGTGTTCTACCCCGGGTTCGAGCGCTGCGGATGGGATCCTGAGTACCCGGGATTCCTTGCGGAGAGTCCGTTCGGGCAGCTGGATATCGTCCCGGACAACCTGCCACCGCAAAGCTATTCGCGCTACGATGTCCTGGTCGCTCTCGGGTACCACCGAATGACCGATGGACTGAGCGAGGCGCTCACTCGCTTCGTGAAGGGCGGTGGCGTCCTCATCTGCGGTGACACCATGTTCCGGGATGAGCATGAGAACCTTGTGGAGGCCGATCTCGCCGAACCGCTCATAGGCTGCAGATGCGATTGGCGCGGCGATCCCATTCACCTGGTGCAGCCCGTGGGATACATCGACGCAATCGAAGGACTGACGGTTCCGGCGAGCTGCCAGGAGTGGCAGGACCATTGGCTTCGACCCGTCCAGCTGACGGCCGGCCGCGTCGTCGCACGATTGGATGACGCGCCCTACGTGATCGAAACCAGGCTGGGCACCGGACGAGTCTTCTTCGTGACCGGGCTGAACATGGTTGGCAGCGATGCCCGCCGCCGCGGGCCGGAGCCGTTCCTTTATGCGAACACGCTGTATCGCTTCCTTCACGCCCTCAAAGACCATGTCGGAGACGGAATTCAGTTCACCCCCTGGACGAGCCTTGAATACGTCTACAACAGGAAGGCGGACGGCACCGCCATGCTCCTGGTGATGAACCACGGCGACATGCCCTATACCCGGGATCTTCGGATGAAAAACCCGGACGGCTTCGCGCGGGCCCACGTGATCGCCAAGGGGACATGGGAGGGATGGTCTGCGGGAAGCGCAGTTAACCTCAGCGAGCGAGGCGGCACTCTTGCTTGGTCGTTTGACCTCCCGCCCAAGAGCTTCATCTTGTTCGAGCTCTCCCCATGATACGCCGGCGAACTTCCCTCCAACCCCGGCCGCGATATGTCCTGCCGCCAGGGCTCGCAGCCGTCCGCGATGGCCGCACAAGCCAGTGTGCCTTGGAATCCTGAGAGCAGACGCCCAAGACCCCTAGGCCCCTTTCAGGGTTCGCTTGGTTTCCAAGCTTCCAAGCGAAACAGACTTAAACCCCGGGCTTTGATGGCTTGTTGCCGGATTGTTTCCGGACGATGCATCGGTACGGACAAGTATACAGAACGGAGGTAGCAGCATGAAAGAGAACACGGTTTTCATCGGGAACAAGGGACTGATGAACTATGTACTGGCGATCGTGACCCAGTTCAACACGACTGATGCCAGCGAGGTCGTGGTGAAGGCGCGGGG
>CAZJVP010000045.1:0-41910 GCA_964549615.1 uncultured Thermococci archaeon
ACGGTGGGAAGTGGGGGCCCGCGCTCGTTGTCGGTCTCCAACCGGACCAGGCGACGCCTAGTAGGCCCCGATATCCGCTTTCATGAATTCCCTCATGACGGCGGTGGCATAGCTTCCCTTCGGCAACCAAAAGGACAAGCAGAGCTCGGTCCCGCCGTCCTCGCCTTCGCTGGCACGACCCAAGGTGAGATCGTACACCGGGCAGATCACGCTCCGGTATCCGCCCTTCGGGCTTACGTCCGGCAGCTGCCTGACGTAGAACGAGGAGAACGTGGCGTTCTCCCGTTTCATCACATCAAGGATGTCTCGCGATAGTGGTCCCTCGGCCGGGGAGGCGTAGCCAACGACCGAGTAGACCAGTGTTGCCTTGCCTTCGGCCTTCAGCCGGATCGCATCGTCCACCGAGATCGAATCGCCAACCGCGAACCTCTCGGTCCCGACCTGCAGCACATCTCCCTGCCTGGGTTCTAGCGGACGGTTCGATCGTAACCTTGCGGAAAGAGCCAGATTGAATATGTAGGATTGGTAGGCTCTGACGAACATTGACAGAAGGCCTCGGGGAATCCTCCTCAGGGCGCCAAGGAAGTCGCGAGGGTTGTCCGCCAGGTGGGCGAGCATCCCTCTCTCGTACGTCAGGTCCTTCGGAAAGAGATTGAGGGCGGCCCGGAAGTCCTTCGTCTCCATGAGACGCAATCTCGCCTCTATGGCCTCGGGCCTCTCCCCTCGGAAGGGCTTGCCTAGGTATTCCCAGACAGCCGACTCGAAATCGCCTCTCAGCAGGTGCTTGCCCACGATGTGCGTGTTCGCCCTGACCGTGCCGAACCTCTGGTGCCCAAAGAAGTTGGGAACCCCGCCTTGAGCCGCTATCTCCGAGGCCGTTGCCTGCGCGGCGATGTCGGCCTCCTCCGGTGAGAGTGGAATTTGGGTCACCCTGATTCTGAAGGAGTTGCCCCAATGCTCGCCGAGCCGGAGCGGGCGAGTCGTCCGAAAAGGCGTGTAGACGCGCAGATGCCTCGAATGAGTCCGGACGTTGGTGGGGGAGAACGCCTCGACGCACACCAACTGGCACGTGATCGCGTTTGCGTCCTTCGTGCCGCAGTATGTGAACCGCTTCTTGCTGATCCCAAACTCTCTTGAGAGCTCGGCGATAGCCTGGAAGAGGTCTATGCCCCTCTTTTCAAGGGCGAAGCAACAGTAGGTGCCCTGAACGTCTCTGCGGGCATGGTCGTGAAGACCGGAACCGATACGTACGACCGCCCCGTCCTGAAGCACCTCTTCCACGATGAAGTCCTCTATGCTTCGCCTCAGCCTGCCCTTCGTCCCCGGGCTCCTAGTGAGGTATCCTTCGATCCCGATCGTCTCTTCGCTCGGAGCAGAGATCTCCCTCAAGCCATCACTTCAGGAGCGGGAGGTTGCCCGTCACCTTATCCATCTTTTTGGCTTTCTCGGGGCCAAGCCCCAGAGCGGTGAGCGACCCGGGCGGGATCTCGGTCAACCCGCGGTCCTCCACCAAGTAGCGAGCGATGCCGAGCTCGGCCGCCCTTTTGCCTATCGCAAGCAGCTGCTCCTTTGAACTGACGCCTACGACGATCTTTCGGCCCCCCTCGTCCAGCCACGCTCTCCATAGCGGCTCGTTCCTCCTACGAACCTCCTCCGCTGAACCGACCGACGCATGGCAGGCTTGGGCAACGAGCTTCCCCGTGCTCATCCCCAAGTCCGTCCGGATCACGATGACCTGCTTGTACTGGAAGGCCGCCCCCTCATCGTCGACGTGCGGCAACGTATCACCCTGACCTCACCGCGTGCGCCTGTAGAAACCGATCGCGGTGAAGACGCCGCTTATGGCGGCCAGGGAGATAACGATCTGGCCGAGGCTGAGCCCCGCGGGCGTGTAGTTCAGGAGGAGTCCGTCGAAGACCACGAGGCAGATGCTGAGGCCAACGCTCAGAGCGATCCGCTCGATCTCGTCGATCTCGTCGTCGTTGAAGAGCGCATAGACCATGGCGAAGCCGGGAATGAAAAGGACGAGCAATATGCCGAGAACTACCCTGGCCGCGGCGGGAACCAACAGGAACCCTAGGATGATGGCCACGGGCACCGCGGCGAGGATGAAGGTGGGCATGCCACGATCCTGAGCGACGTCCTCAAGCGCCATCCTAGCGGCGGGTCGGTCACATACTTATATAACGCTTTCGATCGCGACCCATGGAAGGCGGCGCATGCGACGTCGCCATCGCCGGAGGGGGCCCCGCTGGAACCAGCTTGGCGATGTGTCTTGCGATGAAAGGCTTCGACGTGCGCCTCTTCGAGGAACACCCATCCTTGGGATCTCCCAGCCACTGCGCGGGACTGGTCGGACCTGGCATGGCCATCCTTCCACAGATAGGACGTCTGATCAAAGAGTCCACCCTGAACGCTGTGCGTGGCGCAGTCTTCGTCTCGCCCAATGGCACGAAGTTCTCCGTCGAGGGCGCCCCCGGCTCCGCCTTGGTCCTGGACAGGAGGCTTTTCGATCGTCGCCTGGGCGAAGAAGCGGCAAGGTGCGGAGCGGTCATCAGTCTCAGGTCGAAGGTCTGCGGCATCGCGGACCACGGGATTGCGGTCGCGGCAGAGGAAGGCAGGAAGGAGCTCCAACCTAGGGTCCTGGTCGGCGCCACGGGCTCCAAGTTCGCCGTGGCTTCCATGCTCGGGGCACGGCAGGGCAACGTGATACCGGGGATTCAGTTCGAGGTCGCCAAGCTCCGCATCGACCAGGAGATGGTGTATCTCTATTTCGGGAAGGAGATCTCGGACAGCCTTTTCTGCTGGGTCATTCCCCTGGATTCGAGCACCGCCAGGATCGGAATCTGCGCGAGAAGGGCAGCCAGGCAACGCCTCGAGCGCGTGGTTGAAACCCGGATCAGCCAGGAGTTCGGGAAGGGCAAGATAACGGACGTGACCACCGGCGCGATCGTCTACGGCCTGCGTGACCGAACCGTCTGGGGAAACGTGGTTCTGGTTGGCGACGAGGCCCTTCAGACCAAGCCCTCCACCGGAGGCGGAATACATTTTTCGATCATCTGCTCCGGCATCGCCGCCAGGTGCATTGCGGAACACCTGACAGCTGGGAGCGATCTCCGACGCTATGAATCTGCGTGGAGGAAAGTGCTGGAAAAGGAGATACGTTTCGGCCTCATGGCTAGGAGATTCTTCGAGGGCCTCCAGGATGCGGAGATGAACAAGCTTTTCGCAGCCGTCCTGCCGCGGGACATGCAGCTACTTGCCGGGTCGGATTTTGACCGGCACTCCACCGTCGGAAGGGCCCTTCCCAGATTCTTGCCTAGGATGGTCAGGCACCTCGGCATGGGCAGGCTGCTTGCCCTGTCTGCCAAAGCGTTGCTCGGGTGATCGTGTCAAGCTGCGTCCAAGGCCACCCGACGCCTGCAAACACCTTTAAGACGAATCGCCTCCCAGCCTGCAGCGGGCGAAGGCTTGAAGCTAATCAAGGACCCCATCCACGGCGACGTCGCACTCGGCGAGGATGACCTGAGGCTTCTCGATCTGCCAGCGTTACAGAGGCTCCGGAGGATAAAGCAGATCGGGCTGGGTGATCTAGTCTACCCTGGCGCGAACCACACCAGGTTTGAGCATTCCCTCGGAACGATGCATATCGCGGGCGAGCTGGGCCAGAGAATGGGCCTTGGGCTGGAGGATCAAAGGAAGATGCGGGTTGCAGCGCTCCTTCACGATGTGGGTCACGGTCCTTTCTCCCATACGTCCGAGAAGTTCGCAGTCGCTGCCTCGCAGATCGACCATTCGCAACTCACCAGGAAACGCATTCTCTGCGGCGCGATAGCGGAGACGCTGGAATCGATCGGAATCGACCCCAAAGAGACCGCAGACACCGCCACCACCGAGAAGAGCGAGCTCGGGCGCATCCTGCAGTCGCAAATCGGGGTGGACCGGATGGACTACCTGATGAGGGATGCCCATTACACTGGGGTCGCCTACGGGGTGATCGACTACGAACGCATCATGAGCACGCTTGTCTTCCATCGCGGCGAGGTGGTGATAAAGGAGAAAGGGATACAGGCAGCGGAATCCCTGCTCGTGGCCCGGTTCCTGATGTACCCTGCGGTTTATCTGCACCACGTCTGTAGGATAGCCGATGCAATGATGCTGAGAGCCCTAGAGGAGCTCAGAAAGAGTGGAGTCTCGGTGGAACGGATCATGGAGATGGACGACCTGTCGCTCATAACCGAGCTCAAGGAGAAGGATGGAATCCCCCACGACTTCGCTGTCAGGATACTTAACAGAGACCTTTACAAGAGAGCGGTGTACACGTCCTCGGCCGAGGTCGGGGACCTGAACGCGGTACTGGAGATGTCAGGGCATCGGGACGAGGTTAGGAAGCTAGAGGACGAGGTTGCCGAGTCGGCGGACCTTGTGCCGGGATCCGTCCTAGTGGACATCCAACCAAAACCGTCCCTCGACGAAGTGAGGATAAAGGTCCTGTGCGACGGCGCGGTGGAACTGCTGGAAGAGAGGTCGGCGCTTGTCAGATCATTGACCGATGCGCAGTGGGACTACTGGAGGTTCGGGGTCTACTGCGCGAGGGAGAATCTGGAGAAGGTCAAGAGGGTGTGCGAGAGATATGGATGGCGAGGAATCCAGAAATAGGATCGTCGTTGGTATGACGGGCGCGTCCGGGGCGGCCTACGGGTACGAACTCGTGAAGGCCCTGCACGAGCGCGGAAGGGAGGTGCACTTGATAGTCTCGCCAAGGGGCGAGGAGATCCTCTCCCTAGAGCTGGGCATACCAAAGGCCAAACTCGCCAAGCTTGCATATAGGCTGTATGCAAACGACGAGATGACCTCCCCCCTTTCTTCAGGATCGTTCGTGTTCGACTCAATGGTCATCGCGCCTTGCAGCATGCGAACCCTAGCTTCCATCGCGTCGGGCAGCTCGGACGCCCTCATACCACGGGTCGCAGAGGTTTGCCTGAAAGAGCGGAGACGCCTGATCTTGGTTCCGCGAGAAACTCCGATCAGCCTCATCCACATAAGGAACATGGAAACGCTGGCTTTAAGCGGCGCGACGATCCTGCCGGCCATGCCCGCCTTCTACCCCCGTCCCGAGACGGTGCAGGACATGGTCCGGTTCGTTGTGGGAAAGATACTCGATCAACTTGGGATCGATCACAGCCTCTTCACCCGGTGGGCCGGTGACCCCCGCAAACCGGGCAGGCCGGGTTCCTGCGTATCTCGATCTCCCTGAACGTCAAATCCTCGCCATCGAAGACGAGCATCCTTCCCAGGAGCAGATTTCCCAGCCCGAGGATGTACTTCGCTGCCTCTAGAGCCTGAACCGAGCCGACCAAGAAAGGCACCGGGCCGGCGACCGGGAAGACGCCTGGTTTCGGGGCGGACTGGTATATGCACCTTAGGCAGGGCGACTTCCCCGGAAGGACGGTCGTCGCCCGGCCCTCAAGGCCGTAGACGCTTCCGTGGAAGAACGGGATTCCCCTCTCCACCGCCTCTCGATTAAGGAGATACCGCGCCTCAAAGTTGTCCAGCCCGTCCACGATTCCGTCCGTCCCACGTAGCAGGTCGTCTACCGTCTGGTCGTTGATTTCGGCTTGGAGAGCCTCGGTCCGGATGCTGGAGTTCATGGCCAAAAGCTTGGCGTGCGCGGACTGCGATTTCGGGCATCCCACATCCCTTTCCCAGTGCAGCATCTGTCTGTTCAGATTGGACAGTTCCACCACGTCCCTGTCCACGATCCTCAGCCGGCCGACGCCCATTGATGCCAAGAGGACGGCAGAACAACTTCCTAGGCCGCCCGCGCCGGCTATGAGCAAAGATGCCCTGGAGAGTCTCCTCTGCCCGCGGCGTCCCCATCCCGGGATCCTCATCTGCCGGTCGTATCTCTCGTCCTCTGTGCCCACCGTGCCCACCAGCTGTTCCCTTCAAGGGAAGGAATCCGGAGCTTCGCGAAACCCTAAAGACCATCCTCCCCTTCGGCATGCCTTCGACCGTGCTACGCCGGAAATACTTAAAAGTGTCAGCGCGGCGAGATAGCCTGACTTCTGATAGTCCGCCTTCCTGGAAAATCACCCGGGAAGGAGATGCGTTATGAAGACTCCAATCTGCGAGGTCTGTCTGAAAAGCGGCATTCTATGCCCGGGGTGTCAGCAGAAGCTCGACAAGGGCGAGGTCAGCGAACTTGACGTTAAGATTGCGAGGGCGCTGCATAAGGCCTCCGCGAGGAACAAGGAGGTCAAGGACGTAAGGTTCGATAAGTCCATCGTCATCGGCGACCTGGCGATCCTGCTCACAGACAAGAAGGACGTCCCCGTGCTGATGGGCAAGGGGGGAAAGGTCCTGAAAGCGATATCCAATCAGATCAAGATGAACGTGAGGGTGCTGGGCGACTTGAAGGACCCAAGGTCCGTCGCGGATGATCTCATCCGCCCCGCGCGACTGCTGGGGGTAAACACTGTCTTCGCCGTCGATGGGACCAAGAGGTACAAGATAAGGATCGCGAAAGAAGACTCGCAGAAGGTTCCCCTCAGCCTTGCTGATCTTCAGGCACTGATCGCCCGCCTAACAGGGCAAGAGGTCTCGGTCGTCTTCGAGTAGAATGCCGGAGTTGGTCGGTTTGGAGGCACCCCTCGAGAGAACCTACTCATCGAACCTTCCCGACGCTGTGGGGAAAGAGGTTCTAATGAGGGGATGGTTGCTTCGAAAGAGGGACCTAGGTGGCATAAGGTTCATCCTGGTGAGAGACAGGGATGGAATCTTTCAGGTCACGGCCGCGAAGCAAAAGTCCGACCCAGAGCTCTTCCGCGCCATGGATTCCATTCCGCTTGAGTCCGTCGTCGAGATCACGGGGATCGCCAAGGAGATGAAACAGGCCCCGGGCGGCGTGGAGGTCGTGCCGAACAGGGTCACGATCGTCTCTCGCTCCGAATCCCCCCTGCCCCTGGACGTGACAGAGAAGGTTGGCGCTGACATAGATACGAGGCTTGATAACCGGGTCGTTGACCTCAGGCGGATCAGCACGAGGGCCTTGTTCTTGCTCAGATCCCGGGTTCTGAAATACATTCGGCAGTTCTTCGACGACGAGGGCTACGTCGAGATCCACACGCCCAAGATCATAGCCTCGGCGTCCGAGGGCGGCACGGAGTTGTTCCCAATAGCGTACTTCGAGAGGGAGGCTTTCTTGGCCCAAAGCCCCCAGCTGTACAAGGAGCAGCTGGTCCCCGTCTTCGAGAAGGTCTGGGAGATAGGCCCGATCTTTAGGGCGGAGAGCCACAACACCACGCGCCACCTGAACGAATCCATTTCCATCGACATAGAGCAGGCATTCGCCACGTGCCCCGATGTTATGGACGTCGCCCAACGGCTGCTAGAAAGGGTGGTCAGCAGGCTACTCCGGGACGACAGGGACCTCCTTGCCACCGCGGGGGCCAGGCTAAGGCCACTTTCCTTGCCCTTCCCCGTCCTCACCTACGAGGAGGCCATCGAGATTGCTTCAAGGAAAGGGGCCAAGATCAAGTGGGGAGAGGACATAGGCACGGTGGCGGCCAAGAAGATCGGAGCACAGGTCAAGAAACCCTACTTCGTGGTCGACTGGCCCGATGAGCTTAAGCCCTTCTACATCCAGCCAAAAGGTGACGGGCTGTCCCACGGCTTCGACCTGATGTGGAAGCACATCGAGCTCGCCTCCGGCGGGCAGCGCGTCCACGACAAGGAGCTCTTGGAGAGGCGCCTGAAGGACAGGGGGCTTGACCCGCGGGACTTTGACTACCACCTTCGGGCCTTCAGGTATGGGATGCCACCCCACTCCGGCTGGGCCATCGGAGTCGAGCGTCTCATGATGGTCCTGACCGGGAAGAGCAACATAAGGGAGGTCTGTCTCTTTCCGCGAGACCGCCTCCGACTAGTGCCGTAAGACTTGATCCAGATGCGCTTCATCACGGACGTGATGCTAGGTCGACTGTCAAGATGGCTCCGGCTGCTTGGATTCGACACCACGTCGGGCCTCCGCGAGGACCTTGGACTTCTGCAGAGTGCGGCCTCTGAGGGAAGAACTCTGCTGACAAGGGACCGCGCCTTGATGGAGCAGGCGAAGAGGATGGGCATAGATTGCCTCTACATCTCCAGCGCACAGCTTGAAGACCAGATCGTTGAGGTCTTCGAACGCTTGGGCAGGAGCGCGATCGACCTGGATCCGGCGAAGTCCCGGTGCCCTATGTGCAACGGCGAACTCAACCCAGCGACTCGCGACGAACTGCCCAACCAAGTGCCGGAGAAGGTGCTCAGATACCATTCCGATTTCTATGTGTGCAGGGGATGCGGCAAGATCTACTGGATGGGCAGGCACTGGGAGAACATCGAGAAAAAGATTAATGATGCAAACGCACTGCTGTCCAAGAGTTCTGATACGCATGGAGCTTAGCATTGATGAAGGCCGGTTCGTCGTGGAGACGGCCAGGCGCGCAGTCGAGGAGTACGTCCTCCACAGGAATCGGCTTGCCGTACCTGAGGGCACGCCGCCCAAGCTCAGGGAGAAGGCCGGGGTTTTCGTCACGCTCAACACGTACCCCGATGGGCTTCTGAGGGGCTGCATAGGGCATCCCTACCCAGACTCGCCCCTGATCGAGGCGCTGATCGATTCGGCGATCTCCGCGTGTTCACGAGACCCGAGATTTCCACCGGTCCGCAAGTCCGAGCTGGACGCGATAACGGTTGAGGTGACCGTCCTGACGCCGCCGGAGACCATCCGGGTGAAGAAACCGTCCGAATACCTGAACCAAGTGCAGGTTGGAAGGCACGGCCTCATGGTCAAGAAGGGTTGGTACCAGGGACTGCTGCTGCCGCAGGTGGCGACCGAGGAAGGATGGGACGCGGAGGAATTCCTGTCACAAACTTGCAGGAAGGCAGGGCTGCCCCTGACAGCCTGGATGGATGAGGACACGCAGGTCATGAGGTTCGAGGGGCTGATCCATGCCGAGGAGAAGCCGAGGGGCACGATCCGAAGGAAGGGCTGAGGCTTGAGCGGGCTGAAGCCTACCAGGTTTGAGGGAGTGTACTTCCACGTCGAGGATGACGGCGAACGCCTAGCAACCCGGAATCTCACTCCCGGCGTGGCCATCCTGGGGGAGAAGCTCGTCAAACATGGGAAGGATGAATTCCGCCTGTGGTCGCCCTACCGAAGCAAACTCTCGGCCGCGATTCTGAAGGGCTTGGAGCGACTGCCGATCGGCGAGGGTTCGCTTGTGCTGTACTTGGGCGCGGCCTCAGGCACGACGGCCAGCTATATCTCCGATATAGTGGGAGAACGCGGAGCCGTATTCTGCGTCGAGTTCGCGCCCCGCCCTATGAAGGAGCTGCTAAGGGTGTGTGAGCTCAGGCAGAACATGGTTCCCCTCCTTGCGGATGCGCGCCGCCCTGAAAGCTACGCCCACCTGGTCACCGAGGTGGACTTCCTTTACCAGGACGTTGCCCAGCCCAACCAAGGCGAGATCTTCTGCTCGAATGCCAGGGCATATCTTCGAGAAGGCGGTTCGGGGCTCTTGATGGTGAAGTCAAGAAGCGTGGACGTATCGAGAAAGCCGGAGGAGGTATTCCGAGAGGAGGTCGACCTTTTGTCACGGCGCGGCCTTCGGGTGGAGCAAACCGTGCTGCTCCAACCCTTCGATAAGGACCACATCGCGATCGCGGCGGGCCTGTAGCCATGGAATGACGCGTGGGATTCCTTGGTTTCGCTTAGGGACCTGAAGATGTCCGTAAGGAAGGGAAAAGCCTATCCGACCTTTTGCGACACGTCCACCCAGGTCGATCTCCTGAGGGCAAAGCAATACCTCGAAAGCAAACTGGGCAGGAGGGTTGCCGAGTTCGACGAGGATTCCCTGAGACGATGCTTCTCCGACCCGAAAGTTGCGCAGGCTGGTATCTCCACGCTGTACAGGTTCTACTCCTTCAGGAGCCGAACGCTGAACGAACTCCTCGGGGATCAGGAGGCCGAACGCCTGGCGCGGGCCGGCATCACCAGCCCAATGGAACTTCGGTTCAAGTTTTTCGAGTTCCTATCATGCAGGCACTCGGGCTTCATGAGTTCGGAGTCCCGCGAGATGGTGCTTTGCGAGTTCGCGGAGGAGATCGGCCTTGGTGTGGACAAGCTGCAAGAAGCGCTCTGGCTGGACGAGGAGGACAGCAGGGTCCTGAGCAAGACGGTCGACGTGCCGACGGAGAGCCTTGGCGGGGTCCTGAACACGGAGATCCTCTCAGCGATGCTTTGCAGCTCCTACCTCATGCGCCTAGGTCCGGTGAAGGAGGGTTCGTCGCTCAAGTTCATCTTCAGGAATCTCAAGTTCTATGGCCTGCTCTACAGCGTGGTGCGGACCGATGACGGCTTTACGTTCCAAGTCGACGGTCCGCTGGACATCGTCGGGAGGCCCCACAGGCTTGGCTACCGGATGGCCATCCTGCTGTACCGTTTGCGCCAACTCTCCCTCAGGAGGGAGTTTGATTGCGGCGTCTGCATCGAGTTCAGAAAAGGGAAGAGGAAGGTCGCGTTCGAGGGGACGATTTCTCGGATGCCCGATCTGGCTTGGCCGAACGTGGGAGATCTCAAGCTGGACCTTTTCGACAGCAAGGTCGAGGCCAAGGTGTACAGCACCTTCAGGGCTATGGACCTCGGCGGCTGGAGAATCGAGAGAGAACCACTGCCCTTCATTGCGGGGAGCACGGTGTTTATACCGGACTTCTCGATTGAACGGGAGGGGAACCGCGTATTCGTCGAGGTTGTGGGCTTCTGGATGCCTGAGTACAGGAAACGCAAGAAGGCAAAGCTCGAGGATGTCAGGAAGGCCGGGCTGGACAACATGATCCTTCTCGTCGACGAGAAGGTGGAGCAGGAATTCAGAGCCATCACGGACTTCCCGATCTTCGCCTATGAAAGGAAGGGTTCGTCGTACCGAATACCGTACTCCGCCATCCTTGAGCACCTGGAGGCAAGATTCCCCAGGAAGGAGCCAAGGCGGCCGGATAGCCCGACGCCGGCTCGGCCCACCTACGTCAGGCGAGGGGACGGGAAGTACAGGATCTTCTGGTAAGAAGGGATGCGTGCCGGCAACGGCGAGCTGCTTAGATGTAGGAGATGGCGAGAACCCTTATCTGGTCCGCCGTGTCCTCCGCGGAGTCCGCCACCTCCTCGAGTGCCTCGATGAGCCTATTGATGGACAAAAAGTTGGGCATGCTCGTTTCCAACTTGTTTCCAGCCAGCGTTATCATTTCAATGAGCTTCCTCCTGTCCCTGTCAACCCTGTCCTCGAACTCCGCGACCTTGTTCCCGTACTCGACCGCAAGATCTAGGTTGTAGGTGAGCTCCCTGATGGCCTTGGAAAGCTCCCTCACCGTGAGATAGGAGTTCGCGGCCATGCTCTTGAGGATGCCCTTCGCCTCCCCATCCAGACAGCCCACGTCGGCGATGACCGTCTCGAAGGCGCATTCCTCGGCATATCTGCCGATCTGCTCCAAATAGAAGAGTATCCTTAGGAGGTCCTCCCTGAACTTCGGCCTGAGATCGCCCACGGCGAAGGTCTTCATCATCTCCCGCGCTATGACGTCGGCCTTCCTCTCGCTCGAGAAGACTTCCTGCGAGGTTTTCTGGATCTCCTCCTTCTTCCCGTCGCAGAGGGCCTCCACGTTTTTCTTCACGCCTTCGACGCATTGGCATATGTGTTCGATGTGTTGGGAGAATCTCTCGACCGCCTCCTGGCCCTTCTTGACCCTCAGCAACGGGTAGAATCTCTCCGTTCCCATTCCGTGCACCCGATGAAATCCGGTCTATTGGATTTCCATATAAATTTGAGGTGGCGGCGACGCCAACGTCCAGAAGAGCGTCCGCGGGCAGGAAGCGTGCCAGCGAGCGATCCGTGGAGGCCTAAAGTGGCCTCGTCACCCTCCAAGTCGTCGCCTGGCTTCCCAAGAGATTGCCCTGAGCATCGTAGACATCCACCGTGATCGGGAAGCTGTACTCGTTCTTGCCCCCGAACTGGTGTTCGTACACCACCGGTGTGTATGAAAACACGTACTCGGCTGTGTCACGCGCCGACAGATCCGCCGTGAAACTGTATACCCAGATGATCCGTCCAGGCTCCGTCTCCACCGTTTTGTTAAGCGGCTTCCCCATCACGTTGCCGACGAAGTAGATGTTCTCGGGAACCTTGATCGAAACTCGCATGCCCTTCACGTCCTCGTTCATCTCGTTGTTGATCTGCACCGTCAACCCCTTTGGTGATGTGACATTAGGGTTCAGCTCATCGCTGCCTCTGATGTCCACCGTGACCTTGTCTGCGGGGAAAATACAACCTGCGATAATCAGGACTGCGGCAGAAGCGAGGAGAGCCACCGCGAGGCGAACATTTCCGGCCACGCCACTAACCTCCAACGCGCCCGCTAGCCCCGATGCGCATTATAAATGTCTCGTAAAACCGGGACCGGCGGTGCGCCGTCCTCACCTCGCGGAGGGGGCCCGGGGGACCTCGATCGAGAATTCGGGTATGTACTCCTTTATCTTCCGAATCAGGCCCATCTTCTTCTCGCCAGTCAAGGCGTGAGCCAGAACCTCGTCGATGGTCCGAACAGGAACTATCTCTATCTTCTTCATCTTCGACTTCTCGAGCGTCACGTCACCCATGTTCGCAGCCGGGATGATCGCCTTCTTGATGCCAGCCTCTATGGCGGCCTCGATCTTCGGCCCGACGCCCCCCACGGGCATGACCTCGCCCCTGACCGACAGGGAGCCCGTCATCGCCACCGTCTGATCAACCGGTATGCCTTCGATCGCGGATATGACCGCGGTCGCGACCGATATCGATGCGCTGTCCCCCTCGACGCCGGAGTATGCCTGAAGGAACTGGATGTGAAGATCGTACTTGCTGAGGTCGACGTTCGCGTACTTCTTGACGATGGCGCTGACGTTCTGGACCGCTTCATTTGCAATCTTGCCCAGCTTGCCGGTAGCTATGATGCTTCCTCCCTGCTTGCTCAAGGATGGGGTTGCCTCCGCTGCTATGGCGGTTATGATTCCGCTGTTACCGATCACCCCTAGGCCATTGACCTGACCGACCTTGGCACCCGTCGTCTTGACCACTTCATACTCCTTCTTGCTCTCAATGTACCTGTCGGCTATCTGCTCTTCAAGGGTCCTTGAGAGCTTCCTGGCCATGACCACGTGCCTTGCGTCAGTCTCCTTGGCACCTGATTTGAGCGCAATGTCGCCCGCAGCTCGAATTAGCCCACCTAGGTCCCTAAGCATGAGGGTGTAGTGGCCCTTCCTACTGGACCGGCGCTTGGCCTCCAGCAGTATCTCGTTGATGGCCCTGCGGTTGAAGTGCGGGATCCTCTTGTCGTTCGCAACTTCTTGCGCGATGAACCTTATCAGCTTCCTGGTGTTCTCCCTGGTGATCTTCATCGAATCCTTGACGTAAACCTCGTATCCGTAGCCCCTGATTCTCGACCTCAGGGCAGGGTGCATATGCCTTATCGTCTCGACGTTCCCCGCCGCGACGAGCACGTAGTCGCAGGGAACGGGCTCCGTCCTCACCATGGCCCCGCTGCTCAACTCGCTCTGCCCCGTGATCGGGAACTTCTTCTCCTGCATCGACGTTAGAAGCTCCTGCTGGCTCTTTGGCGACAGGGTTCCAATCTCGTCCACGAAGAGAACGCCCTTGTGGGCCTTGTGGATCATCCCGCACTCGACCCTTTCGTGTGGCGGCGTTCCCAGCCCACCGCTCTGAAATGGGTCGTGCCGAACGTCGCCCAACAGGGCTCCTGCATGGGCGCCGGTCGCATCCACGAAGGGCGCGCACTTCCTTCCCTCGTTGTCAACCAATAGCTTGGGAACCAGCGCCTCCCTGCGTCTGATGCTCTGCGCAAGGATGAGCAGCAGCACCGCAGCAATGATTCCGGGAAGGAAGGATTGCTGGGCAATCGCCACCGCGATCACGATCACGATCACGATGAAGACTATCATGTTCTTGAGTTCTTGGTCTTTCTTCGCCTTCTCCTTGTAGCTGTTCACCAGCCTCTTGCCCTCGCCGGCCGGAAACACCCTCACGCGCGGGTTGTTCTCGTCGTCAGGGTTGGGAAAGACCACGACGTCCTCCAGTTCCTCGCTCGGCAGGAGCTCGGCCATCGCGCGCCCCAACATCGACTTTCCCGTTCCCGGATCACCTATGAGGAGGACGTTCCTCTTCTGTTTTGCAGCGGTCTTGATGACCTCAACCGCCTCGTCCTGGCCGATTACCTGGTCGATTATCTTTTCAGGGATCTGGATCTCGGCGGTCGACTCGACCTGAAGGTAGTCTCGCTCCTGACTGCACCGCCCCTTGGACTCATCCGCAGACTTTGCATCCTTCCCCTTGTTTCCTGCAACGTCGCGGACCCTTGGCATGAGTCTCACCCGCGATCCTCTTCCAGAAATAGCGCTGCCAAGAAGGCTACGACCTACAACTTGACCCTGAAAGTCTTATATAAATGCTTTTTCGAGCTAGGTTCGATACCCTAGAACATGAAACCTCAAGAAGGCCGACGGGCCAGGCGGATAACCTGCCTCACCGGAACCCCGGGCACTGGAAAATCCACGGTCGGAAAGATCCTCATGGCAAAGGGGATTCCGGTGATCGAGATAGAGGCCTTCGCTAGGAGTCGCGGAGTCTACTCCTACATCGAGGACGGCGAGACGCTCGTCATCGACGAATCCGAGCTCGACAGGGCATTGGAAGCATACCTGAAGGACAGACCGGAGGGCGTGCTGGTGGGCCATCTCTCCCACCACTACAGAAATGCGGACAACGTGGTCGTCCTGAGGACCGAACCATCTCGGCTGGAACGAAGGTTGAGACGAAAGGGCTGGCCCCAACAGAAGGTCTCGGAGAACGTGGAGGCCGAAGCGCTCGACATATGCCTGTGCGAGGCGCTGCAGATCCATGGAAAAAAGGTTAGCGAGATCGACACGACCGACATCCCACCTGCGAAGGTGGCGCAGATGGTTCTTGACGTTCACAGGAAGGGCGAGCGTTATCCTCCGGTAGCACGAGATTGGCTCCTTGATCACATTTTAAAAGAACTGAAGGGAAAAAGGTAGTAAGTGATGGGGATGGACATCCGTAGCGCCTTACTCATGGGTTGTATGGTAGGCTTACTGATGTTCGTCGGTTACCTCGTCGGAGGGGGCAGCCCGGAGATAGTGCTGCTGTTCTTCCTGATGGCATTGGCGATCAACCTGATCACGTACTGGTACAGCGATAAGTTCGTGCTGGCCATGTATCGGGCCAGAGTCCTAGCAGAAGGGGAGAACCTGCCGCTGCAGAACATGGTCTCCCAGCTGGCAGCGCGCGCTGGCATTCCGAAGCCAAAGGTAGCCGTGATTCCAAGCAATGTGCCTAATGCGTTCGCTACCGGAAGGAGCCCATCGTCGTCCGCCGTCGCAGTGACCACGGGCGCCTTGGACCTTCTGCCCGAGAAGGAGCTCGAGGGCGTCCTAGCGCACGAGATCTCTCACATAAAGAACCGTGACACCTTGATCATGGTCTTGGCAGCGGCCATCGCGGGTGCGATAGGGTACATGGCCTTCTGGGCCAGATGGAACCTCCTCATGGGAGGAAGCCGCCGGAGGGACCAGGGCGGATCGAGCCTTCTGGCGATGCTGCTCGTCGCGGTGCTCGTACCGTTGGCCGCTTTGATCATCCGTCTTGCGATATCGAGGGGCCGCGAGTACGGCGCGGATCGAGGCGGCGCGAAGATCTCGGGACGGCCTGGAGAGCTGGCAAATGCTCTGGAGAGGATCGAGGGCTACGTCCGGAACAGGCCGGTGTCCGGCGGAAACCCTGCGACTGCGCACCTCTTCATAGTGAACCCCTTCAGGGGAGACGTCCTCATCAACCTCTTCTCGACCCATCCCCCTACCAAGGAGAGGGTGAGGAGGCTCAGGGAGCTTGAGGCGAATCAGAGCATAGGAAGGATCTACTAGTCGGCCCGAGCGAGAGGTGTTGGATGAAGCGAGTCTTCGCCGCCTTCAGGGACCTTGGTCAGGAGGATTTCAGGGCCCTCGCATCCGTGGAAGCGGGCCTAAGGAGAAGGGAATTCGTTCCGAAGGAAGATCTGCTCAAGTATCTTAGGTCCGACCTCCCCGATCTTGACTACCGATTGGCGCGGCTCGACAGGCTCTCGATGATCCAATCGCGCGGAACGCCGTACAAAGGCTACAGATTGCTGCCGAGGGCCTACGACTTCCTGGCCCTGAACGTCCTGGTGCAGAGGGAGAGGATCGAAAGCATAGGTGACAAGATCGCCGTTGGCAAGGAGTCTGAGATCTACGAGGCGCTTGGAACCGGTGGGCAGAGGTTTGTGATCAAGTTCCACCGCCTCGGGATGACGTCATTCCACAGGGCAGCAAACGTCAGGGGGTACATCGGCGACAGGCGCCACATCTCTTGGATATACGCCGCCCGCCTGGCAGCCGAGAGGGAATATGAAGCTCTCACTAGGCTGGCGGGCCAGGTGCCCGTTCCAAAGCCAATCGACCATAACCGCAACGCCGTGCTCATGGAGAGGTTCGACGGAGCAGAGCTCGCCCAGTCCGAAGTTGCGCGGCCTCACAAACTCCTCGAGGCCATACTTTCCAGCGCGCGGAGGTCCCGCGAGATCGGCATCATCCACGGAGACCTGAGCGAGTACAATGTGTTGGTCAACGAGGACGGCTTCGTCGTAATCGACTGGCCGCAGTGGGTCGATGCATCTCATCCCCAGGCAGAAGCCCTTTTCCAAAGGGACCTATCAAACATCCTCAAGTTCTTCGAAAAGAAGTATGGAATCAGGGCCCGAGCAACAAAGTGGGGAGCATAGCTGTTGGCGGAGAAGAGACATCTCATCGTGGGGATCGATCCAGGGACCACCACGGGCATCGCTCTGCTGGGCCTTGACGGCAAGGTCCACGGGGTGTACAGCTCGCGGACCTTCACCCTTAAGGACGTGATCCATCTGATCATCGGGAATGGATATCCCGTGGTGGTGGCAACCGACGTCTTCCCCGTCCCCGAATTCGTGGAGAAGGTCAGCCGCCTTTTCGAGGCGGTCCTGCACCAACCCACACATTCCCTTACCGTTGAGGAAAAAAGAGAGATAACCAATTCCTTTGCCGAGAAGTTCTCCACCGACCTCTTCTTCAGGAACTCTCACGAGAAGGACGCCTTCGCCGCTGCCGCGAAGGCCCTCGAAAGCTACGGCGAGAAGTTCAGATGGATCGACAGGAAACTCGACGAGATGGGCCTCAGCGAGATCTCCGAGCAGGTCAAGACGATGGTCATCATGGGAAGAAGCCTCAGCGACTCGGTTAGACAGATCCTCGAGACGAGAAGGAGGCCACCTGCGAAGAAGGCGGAGGCGGCACGACCGAAACCGCCAGGACCCGCCAAGCCCGAGGCAGTCGAATCCAAACTCAGGATGAGCCACAGGATCGAGAGCTCGATGATCAAGAACATGCAAGCCGAGATCATCGAGCTGAACACCAAGCTCAAGGAAAGAGAACTCAAGATGGAGTCCCTGAGGAACGAGCTGGAAAGGGCGCGTTCCGCCATGCTTCGCGACATCGTGAGGAGCAACGAGATCAGCTCCCGAAACCAGATGATCCTGGAACTCAAGAGAAGTCTGTCCAGGGTCGCTGCCGACAGGGACAGGCTGCGAGAGAAGCTGGAGGCGCTTTCGGGATCAAGCCTGTGGAAGCTGGCAGACAAGCTGGAGACCATACCGATCGTGGGCGACCTCTCCAAAGACACCGTCGCGCGACTGGCTGGCGATCGTGCAAAGCGTAGCAGGTTCGTACTGGTTCGAGACCCGTCGGGGACCGGGCAATCCGTGTCGAGGACGCTTTCGGAGATGAAGGTGGAGGCGATCTTCACGGACGGCGCCATGCCCGCGCCGGCACGCGACGGACTGGAATCCATCGGCATACCGGTGATCGCGCGCAAGAAACTGGAGATGATAGTTCTCGAGGACACCGCCCTGGCGAGCAGGGAGGCGCTCGACCGGCTTATCTCGGCGGAACGCAGGAGGCTCGCCAAGGCCGCCGTCAGCAAGGCAATGTCCGGCCTGGAAAGGTTGGTCGACGGATACAGGAAGGAGCTCGAATCGGAGAAGCCGCGCTGAGCGCACCTGCCTAGACCTACTTGGCGGCTTTGCGGGCGTTCCATTCTTCGATTGGAACCCCGAGCTTGCTCTCAACCTCGGCCCTGTGGATGGTGTTGTAGCTGCAGAAGGGTACGATCCTCCCGTCAGGAATCGCGTAGTGGATGGCGCACCTCTTGACCCGTTGCAGGTCGAAATTGAAGGGATCCATGAAGTGCATCGCGCCGATCATCATCGTCTTGCTGTGGAACTCCCCCAACGAGGAGTAGGTCCCGGAACCGAGTATGCTTAGCAACAGAGACCTGACCTTGAGCTCGGGCGGCTTCTTCTCCTCGTCGACGAACCTGCCGAACGACCTTGCGATGTTGAGCAGAACACGAGACTTGGTGAGCCTCCCCGGACGGTCGCGGAGCTTGGCTGAGACATCGGCCAAGTATCCGAGGAACCCTTCGACATCCACGAAGCGGGTTATCGGAATCTTGGTTCCGCCCGAAACGAAGACGTAGGTGGCGGCCCCGCACGCCGGATGGCAGGTGAACTCCACCTGGTGTCTCCGGCTCCAAGCAGACACGAACTCAGAGACCGGCGCCACGAAGGGAACCGGATAGAAGTCAGAAGCGCATATCTCCCCCTGCGTCTGCTCCTCAATCCTTTTCAGCACATCGGGGATGGTTATCCTCTGAGCCGCAAGGTCTTTCAAGTCCGTTCGCCCGGTGAAACTTTCGGGCTGGATGTTCAGAGCCCGGACCACGCCTATGTGTTTCACGCCGAAGTCGATCATGCCGCCCAGCTGATCATCGTTGACGTTCCTGACAAGGGTCGGCACCAATACGATGCCAAGATGCGCCCTCTCACAGTTCTCGATCGCCTGTATCTTCTGTGGCAGGGCATTGTAGCCTCGGGCGATGAGGTACGGTCTTTCGGTGACCCCGTCGAACTGGAGGTACACCGTCGAAAGCCCGGCTGCCTTAAGCCTCGCGGCATAGTCCGGATCCTTTGCGAGCAAAACACCGTTCGTGGCGACCTGCACCTGGGGAAATCCGACCTCCTTGGCCATCTTCACGATCTCGGGAAAGTCCTCCCGTATAGTCGGCTCCCCGCCGGAGAACTGAACTGCAGGGCATGGGAAGGGCCGGTTGCTTCTGAGGTTGAGCAACATCTGCCTGATCTCCTCGATGCTGGGCTCGAGCACGTGGCCGGACTCGGCAGCGTTGGCGAAACAGATCGGGCATCTCAGATTACATCTATTCGTGATGTCTATGTTCGCCAACACCGTTGGGGTCTCATGGCTCGGGCAAAGACCGCAATCATACGGACATCCCCTCTTCGTCTCGGTCCTGGGATTCTCAAGTCGCGGGCCGGACCGCTCGTAGCGCATGAACTTGTTGTACAGCTCGTCGCTCGACCAATAAACATCCTCGAACTGACCGTGGTCCCGGCACGACTTCCGGATAAGCAGCCGGCCGTTTTCCGCAACGACCTGGGCATCTATGACTCTCAGGCATGTCGGGCAAAGGCTCTTTGTCGGGGTCGTCGGATCACCCGTTCAAGCATACGATCTTGGATCTAGCCCCCGAATCAGCCTACCATCCTTGAAAACTCTCACGATTCCGCCGCTCTTGGACACCGTTATGCCAACCGAGGAGGTTATCTTGGTCATCCCCGCCACCGCGGCGTGTCTCGCCCCCAGCCCCGGCGGTATGTCCACCTCGCTTGCGTCGACATCGAGGTACCTCCCGGCGCATTCGATGACACCCTTGTCCGAGATCACGAAGGCCCCGTCCAGTAAGGAAAAGCTCTTGATGACCTCCTTTATCGAGGGATTCAGGACGTTCCGGCTGGCCCTTGGGTGGCCCTTGAACGGATTCAGGATCATCTGGTGCGAGTTCCTCAGAACCCCCTTGGAATCGCCAACGATGAACGCCGTCCCAATGGGCAATCCCTCCTTGCCCTCCCTGCCAAGCTCAACGGCGATCCTCAGAACCGTCTCAAGCACCTCCATCCCCACCTCCTTGAGGAACGCAAGTTCCTCCTTCAGGGACTCCTCCACCGGTATGATGTAGATCGTGTCCAGTGCCGAGAATCTCTTGGACACGCAGACGACCGTGTCCCCGACATTGACCAGCTTCTTGTCGAGGCACTTCATCACGGCGTACTTCGTGGGGCTGGTTGGAGTGATCTCGGGCACGTAGAGCCGCATCGGCTCGTCGACCATTTCTAGGAGCGAATGCTTGGACGATGCGATGATGCTCCCGTCAATTCCTCTTTCCATGAGCGTCCGTGTGAGCGGCTCGCTATCAACGAAGTAGACCGTCCTCGTGGCCCTTACCAGGTTTCCAACTTCCCGAGAAACCTGCAGAAGATCGACGTTCAAGGCGTATCCCAGACGGCCGGCCCTCCAAGACTCACTTCAAAGCTTAAAAATGTAGCCCGGGATGGGTGGGCGTGGCCTTGGCCCTATTGCAGAAAAATGGGGCATCCCGAGTGCTCTCTGGCCCGATGCGGCGTAGCCCAGCCTTCTTGGCCTCCCTCGACGGTACATCTTTGAAAACATTTTTCATGAGCCCGGCGTCGGGCCGCTTCGGTCTAGCCATGGTGACATGTTCCTCCTGCAGGAAGGAGATACCCCCTAAGGTCAGGTACGTGATGTTCACCTGTCCGAAATGCAGCCAAGTAACCCTCTATCGCTGCCCCAGGTGCAGGAGAACTAGCAACCGGTACATCTGCCCCGGGTGCGGGTTCACCGGGCCCTAGTAGGTCCTCACAATGGCCAAGCTGAATGTGTTCGCCCAACTGAAAGTGCTGCCCAAGGACATAGACGTTGACCTTAACGATTTGATGAAACGGATAACTGAGGCTCTGCCCGACGACGCGCAGGTCGAGTCCTACCGGGAGGAGGACATCGCATATGGCCTGAAGGCCCTCATCATCAACGTCCTTCTCGAGGACAAGGCGGGCGGGACGACCGGCGTCGAAGAATCCATCCTCGCCCAAGACGGCGTCGAAACGGTCGAAGTTGTGGGCGTCACACGACTCTAGCCGGCCTAGCCCGTCCGGATCTGCTCCAACTTCCTCTTCTTCCTAGCCTCCCTGTAGCACTGTCGACAAAGATCCCTGCCCCTGGAGCGCTTCACCTGGCCCTTGGACCCGCACTCATCGCAAGTTCCTTCTTTCCACATATGCTCACCTCGAAAGCCGAGGCTAGAAATCTCTTCTCACGAGGAAATCGGTCAGCTCCTCTAGGCGATCCCGGTGTGCGGACTTTGGAAGACAAAGCAGCTTGCTTCTAGCTTCCGAGAGCATCTCCTCAGCCACCCTTCGAGCGTAATCTATCGACCCGTGCTCCTTCATGAGATCCACCACGTACCGGCAATCCCGGCGCGTCGTAAGCCGCCGGGGCTTGGCCAGGATCGACTTCACCCTCGCTCTCTCTCCCCTGGACAGCTGCCCAAGCAAGTGAATCACCATCAGGGTCTTCTTCCCCTCGCGGATGTCCCCCCAGATCTCCTTCTTGTACTTGCCGTACTCGCCAACGAGGTTCAAGACATCGTCGGTGATCTGGAAAGCTGGCCCTATCAGCTTGCCATATTCCGCCATGCGTTGTACGGTGGACTCGTCTGCCCCTGCAAGGTACGCGCCGCCGGCCGCCGCGGTTGACACCAGTATTCCCGTCTTACGCCATACCATCTCCATATATTCCGCTTCGGTCACGTCCCAGCGATCGCGGAACTCCATCTCCATGGCCTGGCCCTCGGAGAGCAGAATCATAGCCCGGCATAGCAGTCGAAGGGATCGAAGAGTCATCGCTGCCGAGAATCCCTTCTCCTCTAGGTTCGCAACGCACTCGTACGCCTTGTTGAGAAGGTTATCTCCGATATTTATCGCACTTGGGACGCCGTAGAGGACCCAGAGGGTTGGCTTTCCACGCCTAGACCTGTCCCCGTCCTCGATGTCATCGTGTATGAGGCTGAAGTTGTGTACGAGCTCCATCCCAGCCGCGAAGGGCAACACCCTTTCGGCACTTCCCCCCAGAGCCTCATGCACGAGAATGCAGAGAACTGGGCGCCAACGTTTCCCTCCCTCCTCAATGAAACGCCATTGCGCATCGTAGAGGTTCCGGATGGGGGAGTCTTTCGGAATCACGCGAGCGATCTCTGCGTCTATCATCGCTCTATGGCTTTCCAGGAAATCCGAAAACATCATGGGCCGACACCTAGTACCAGACGCTCTTCATCCCAAGTAGATATGCCGCAACATTGGTCCCCAGATGGATTGCGGGAGTCAACAGCAGGAGGATTGCCACCGTGACGGCCTGGATCGGCACCAACGCGGCAGCGAACAAGAGCGCGACGACGAGGAATCCGAGCTGGTCCAACAGGATGGCGGGCTGACCGCGCGGGATGCCCAGCCTCCGTTTGGTGAAGCTTCCGACGGAATCGCCCACCATCGCTCCGGCGCCCAACGCCAGTCCGAGGAGAAGACCTGCCTTCGCTTCTGCCCTCATTGCTCCCTGGATCAGGCCGACGGTGGCCCCAACGGCGATGCCTCCAGCTGTGCCTCTGACCGTGACGCCGTCTCCGAGAATCCTGCGCCCGTCTACGAAATTCCTTCCCCCGTCGACCGCACGACCCCCGCCCACCACCAAGGCGCCAGCGTTCGCCATGTAAGCCGGCAGGATGAACCAGAGCGCGGAAAATACCTGTGAGAGCGCCGATTCGCCAGACATGACAGATTCGGCCTCTAAAAGGCCAAGTGCGTTTAGAAAATATATTTAAATTGCTTAAAGGACGCCCATAAAAATTTCTCTTCCCTCAGTGAGGGTGCTCTTTGACTTACACCAAGTACGAGAAAGCAAGGATCATAGGTGCGAGGGCCCTCCAGATAGCGATGGGGGCGCCGGTCCTCATCGATGTCCCGGAAAACATCTCGGACCCAATCGACGTGGCGCTTCTCGAACTCGAGAGGAAGGCCATGCCGCTGACCGTCATCCGGGAGAAGAGACAAAGGGTTCCGTTTCCAAGGGGGGTCTAGTTGGGCCGAGTCAAGCCCACCTACATCAAGAGGACGGGCGACTACATTCTCCAGGCGTACCCCAACCTTGTCTCAACAAACTTCGAGCAGAACAAGAGGCTCCTCACCGAGGTGTTCAAGATATCCAAGAACTACAGAAACAGGCTCGCAGGTTACATAACTAGGGGAAGGCGCAGACAGGTGGGCGGCCCGCAGACCTGATCCGTATGGGAGTACAACTTGCCGACCTTTTTCCCGGCAGGCCGACGAGCTTCGCGGAGCTGTCGGGAAGGAGGATCGCCGTGGATGCGCATAACGCGCTGCACCAGTTCCTCGCGATAATCAGACAGCCGGATGGGCAGCCGCTTCGTGACTCAAAGGGCAGGGTCACCTCCGTGTACTCGGGCCTCTTCTACAGGACGGCCCGGATGATTGCGGAAGGCATCCAACCCGTATACGTCTTCGACGGCCCGCCTCCGCGGTTCAAGAAGCTGATCATACAGCAGAGGGCCGAGGTTAGGGTACAGGCAAGGATGAGGTGGGAGGAGGCGCTCGCGCAAGGCGACGTCAAGAAGGCGAGGAAGTACGCCCAGTCCGCGCTCACCCTCACCCCGGAGATGGTCACAAACTGCAAGAAGCTTTTGACCCTCATGGGGCTTCCGCATGTGTCGGCCCCCAGCGAAGGAGAAGCCCAGGCCGCAGGCATGGCGGCCCGCGGGAGCGTCTGGGCCGCCTCAAGCCAGGACTTCGATTCACTGCTCTTCGGATCCCCGCGCCTTGTAAGGAACCTGACGATAAGCGGGCGGCGCAAGGTGCCGAACAAGGACGTCTACATAGAGATCTCGCCGCTCCTAGTCGAGCTGCCCGAGATCCTCGGCTCACTGGGCATAAACCAGCGGGAGCTAGTCCTGCTCGGTATACTCGTCGGCACGGACTACAATCAAGGTGGAATCCCAGGGATAGGCCCCAAGCGGGCGATTGCGCTGGTGAGGGGCAAGACGAGGCCCGAGGAGGTCATGGAATCCCTCACCTGGGATTTCGACGTCGACTACAACGAGATCTTCGACTTCTTCCTCCACCCCCCGTTCTCCGAGGACTACGATCTGGCGTTCGGCCCCCCTGACCCGGAGGGAATCAGGGACTTGCTGTGCGGCGAGTTCGAGTTCTCAGAGGACAGGGTGAACAAGGCGCTGGCCCAGATGAAAGGAAGCCCGAAGGGTAGACAAACCGACCTCACGGCATGGACCCGATCCTAGGTTTTGCTATCCAGTTGCGCCACAACGTCCAGGACTTGGCGTATGTCCGTAATGGTGTATGCGGGTTGAATGCCCGTCACCCGCGGAGAGTCCTCAGGATCCCTAGGTGTCCTTAACCACACCGATGTGAGACCCGCCTTATTCGCCCCCAAGATGTCGGTTGCAAGCTTATCCCCGACCATGACGGCCTCGCCCGGCAAGGCCTTGATCCGTTCAAGGGCAACCCCGAAGATCCTGGGATCGGACTTGCTGAATCCAACCCCCTCGTCGGCGGATATGACGACCGTGTCGAAGAAGTCGTCCAATCCCAGACGAATCAGCTTCTCCCACTGCTTGACAGGCAGCCCGTCGGTGATGATCCCCAGCTTGTATCCCCGCGTCCGAAGCTCGAGGATCGTCTCAACCGTGTGGGGGTAGGGCCGCATATTGACGAACTTCGTGTGGTGGTAGGCTATCACGGCGGCGGCAATCATCCTGTAGTCGGGAGGGCGTTTCAGCTCGTCGATGAAGAACCTGTCGAAATGATTGCCGTAGTTGCTGCCGTACCGCCTCACTACGCGCAGCAGGGCCTCGTACGCCTCATCCGCGCTCATTTCCAGCCCCTTGGAGATCATGTGCTCCACGGCCGTCCTGCGGGCCTTGCTGGAGAGGTCGGTGCTGCTGTACAGGGTATCGTCGATGTCGAAGAAAACGGCCCTAATCATGAGCGTTCCCACCGGCTGTGAAACCATCCAGGGTCCTCTGCCTGGTCTTGTAGAACCTAAGATCCTCCTCCTTGAATCCAAAGGCCTCCATTATCCTCATCGATGGCGGGAGTATCTGGTTCCGCACGTAGTACTCCACATCGTAGTCCTCAATCCTGGCTTGCTCGATGGGCTGCGCCCGATCCCCGACCTTGCCTGAACCCCTGCGAACCACGTAGTCTATGGTCGCCCCCTGGTCGATGTCCCCGCCGCCCTTGACCATGCGCCTAGCGACCGCGACATGGGGGGCCTCCGCCTCATAGCTGCTGAGGGTCTTCGCCATCCGGGTCGAAATCACAAGATCGCGCAGCTCCACCGATCTCTCCGAGACGGCCCTGATCGATCGCCTGATCTCCTCAGCTGCCTTATAGGGGTCACCGTCCCTCAGGATTGCCTCAAGGACCCTCCGCTGAGTCTCCTTGGCCAGGGGTGACCAGTCCCTTCTCACAACCTCGAGCCCCCTTGTCAGAATCCTGCCGCTCTCGTCGATGAGCGCATACCTCTTCTTGCTGACGAAAAAACCCCTTGGATAGTAGCTTTGGTACTCGAGCTGTATGATTCCCGGCAACGTCGAGTTCATTTTCTCTAGGAAGGCCTTGGCCTCCTGCACCAGGGAGTCCCGGTCGGTCGGCTGCCTGGTTATGAAGACGGAATCCGTGTCCGAGTAAAGAACCTGGAATCCCTCCTTCTCGGCCGCGTCGATCGTGGTCCTGATGTAGTAGCGGCCCCACGCCGCGATGCTTTCGGCGCATTCCCTGGAGTACCAGCGCGCCGGGGCATAGCCGCTGTAGCCGTAGAACGAGTTGGCAAGGATCTTTAGGGCATTCTGCATTACGTCGAGCCTCTTGTAGGCGGGGGAGCCAGGATCGATCCGCGCGAGCTGGCGCTTGATCTCAAGCCTCCTCTCAACCAGGCTCGCCACGATGGAGGGTATGAAGCCCTGTCTGTTGAGGCAGAAGTGATGCCCGGTTGGCGAGGAGTTCCGGCCTGCGCAGCAGTCACAATCCAGGGTCGATATGTCCACGTTGTGGGTGACGATGATCGTCGGATACAGGCTGCGAAAGTCTAACGCCACGATGTCCCTCTGGAGGCCCTTCCTGGGTTCCAAGACATAGCCGCCAACGTATGTTTCCCTGCGCCTTCTCGCGAGCTCCTGGGAGCTCGGCTTGTTGGGCACAAGATCCCCCCTCCTGTAGGCCTCCCTGATGAGCAGCCATTCCACCATCTGCGACTGTCCCATCCTTGAGACGTCGGCCAGAAGCTGCTTCGTGTTCTTCGACAGCTCAAGAAGCGTGGGGAGGACTTCTGAGGCTATGGCGGCCGTGGCCTCCGCGTCCGAGGCACAGTAGCGCGCTATTCTGGCTGCCCCCTCATCGGTTCCACCCTCCCAGAGGCGGAGGATCTCGCTTGCCGTCAGCTCTTCCTTCTTCTTATTCAATAGACGCAGGCACACCTGGGCGAGGGTGTAGGATGGCAGATTGAACATACGCCGCACAGGCGGATATAGGTCTATGTTGATCCTGCCTTTGACGATCGATCGGGCCGTCACAGCACCGGGCTGGCAGGTGACCTCCGATGAGTCGCGCCCCAGCCGAAGCCTCAAGCCGACCTGCCTGGCCCGGGCCCTCAGGTAAGGAAGGTCAAAGGAATCGGAGTTGTACCCGACGAGTACGTCGTAATCCTTCTCGCGGACGATCGAGACGAACCGCGAGATCGCGTCCTTCTCATCCTCGCAGGTCTCCATGCCCTCGCCTTGCCTGCCGTAGGTGAGGACGCGCGTCCCCTCGGAGTCGGTTAGGCCGATCATGATTACGGGGTCCACAGCGGCGTCGGGCACGCCCCTCGTCGCCACCTCGATGTCGAATGCAAGGACCCTTAAGTCCGAGAGATCGAGGTACTCGTCCAGCGCACCCTCCACCCTCGCATTTTGCAGAAGCATCTGAGCGGGGGCCTTCGTCGGTGCGGGCTCGCCCCGTAGCCTTGCGATCCCCAAGGGGTTGATCCCCGCGTCGATTATGAACCTGCGCTTGAAGAGGATGTCCTTCTCGTAGGTCTCCTTGACGGCAGGTATCTGTTCAAGGAACGCCCTCGCCGTCCTGACGTTTCTTGGGCTGTCTATCGTGGCCTTCACCAGGGTGATCTCCTGCCCAAGCCACTTCTTGTTCTCCAGGCGGGCCCCTGCGATATGGGCCGGGATCGATACCTCCGCCGAGAGCATCCTCACCATCAGGGCGCGAGGGTCCGATCCAGGGGAGGGCATGCAGTAAAAATAGGGCTTGAAATCCGGGCAGAGCGCGAGGACGCTTTGCCCCTGTCGGCTACGTCCGAATATCCTTATGAGCGGCGAATCGTTCTCCAGGACATAATCTACTTCCTGGACGAAGATCTCCTTGGGCTCCGAGGGCGATGCCATCCTTGCAGCTCGACTTCCTGAAGCGGATAAAGAAGAAAAATGCTCTGAATGGCTGCCTGAATCCGTCCTGTCCCCGGCAAACCGTCAGGGCCGCAGGGGAAGGGGTGAGCCATCGGTCGGGAAGCCGAGAAGGAAACTTATAAGAAGGGTACGGAGAACGGCCGAAGCACCCGTATGCACGAGAGCTGGGCGAGAACCCATGCCTCTCGTAAGGGGAGAAGAAAGATGAGGAACGAAAATCTGCGCTGGATCGGCGTCTTGATCGTTCTCCTGACTATCGGGGGGATGGTCGGCCTTTCTGGCTGCATTTCGGAAAAGAAAGAAAAGGACTCAGATGGGGATGGAATCCCCGACAGCGAAGACAAATACCCCGGCGAAGACGACCACCTGTACCTGGACGACGACGGAGACGGCGTTCTCAACAAGAACGACAAGTACCCCGGACGAAACGACACGATGTTCGGAGGGACCTTCATCAGATGGTCCGCCGAGCCATCTACATTGGACCCCGTGATGAGCACGGACGCGGCATCACACGAGATCATCACCAAGCTATTCGATGCCCTGGTTCAGTACAAGCCCGGGACCACCGAGATCGAGCCCGGACTGGCCAAGTCCTGGGACGTCACGCCGGATGCTCTCGAGTACACCTTCTACCTGAGGAGCGGTGTGAAGTTCCACAACGGCAGGGAGATGACCGCAGACGACGTGAAGTACAGCTTCGACAGGCTGATGGACCCCGCGACCGGTTCGCCGAGGATCGGCTTCGCAGAGGACATAGAGAGCGTGACGGTCGTGAACAAGACGGTCGTCAAGATCAGGACCAAGTATGCCTTCATACCGTTCCTGTCGAAGATCGCCTACACCTGCTTCATGATAGTTCCCAAGGAGGAAGTCGAGAAGTGGGGCGACAAGTTTGCACAGCACCCGGTGGGGACAGGGCCGTTCAAGTTCGTGAAGTGGGATGCCGGATCGATGGTCGTGATAGAGGCAAACGACGACTACTGGGGCGGAAGACCCTACATTGACAGGTACGAGTACCGCGTGTACGAGGACGATGAGGTCATCTGGCAGGCGTTCAAAGCAGGAGAGATCTCCTTTGCCGGTGTGCCGTCGGCGCATTGGGAGGAGTTCCAGGCGGACGCGAACCTAGTCAAGTACTCCAAGACCTACGCCGAGCTATCGACCTTCTGGTTGGTCTTCAACTGCGAGAAGTGGCCCTTCAAGGAGAAGGCAATCAGGAACGCGGTCTGCTGCGCCCTGCAGAAGAAGGAGCTGCTGGACACGGTGTTCAAGGGAAGGTACATGGAGGCTCGCGGGCCTCTGCCGCCAACCATTTGGGGCTTCGACCAGACTCTGTACGACAGCTACAAGTACAACTACGACCCCGCGAAGGCTAAGCAGATCCTTGACGCTGCCGGGATCGTAGACACCGACGGCGACGGAATCAGGGAGTACGAGGGCAAGCCGCTCAAGATAGAGTACAGCAGCTACATCAGCGCATCCTGGCAGACGGCCTCCCAGACCCATCTGGCGAACCTGCGGGAAATCGGCATCGAGGCGACCTATGTACAGTACGAGTTCCCAACCCTGATCGGAATGCAGGACGAGGGCAACTTCACCCTGCTAACCCTCGGTTGGGGAACCGACTATCCCGACCCGGAGAACTACATGATCCTGTGGGAGAGCAAGAACATACCGGATCCCAACGGCTGCCGGTGGAGGAACGCTGAATTCGATGACCTAGCGATGAGAGCGAAGAAGGAGATCGACGTTAGCAAGCGGCTGGACCTCTACAAGCAGATGAGCGCCATACTCATGGAGGAGAACCCGCACTGGTGGTACTTCTACAGGAGACAGACGCGAGTCTGGCAACCGTGGGTTCACGGCATCGTTATGGGGGCCCAGGGCTTCGAGAATGAGAAGTGCCTTGGGGTCTGGATCGAGCCCGGACACAGATAGCGAAAACAGTTAAAACGCTCTTTTTTCGTTTTTTTCTGATCCTGGCCTAGTGGTAGGACTTGAGGGAGTACATACTCAAGAAGATCGGCCTGATGTTCGTCGTCCTGATGGGAGTGTACACCATAGTCTTTGCCCTCTGCGTCGCGGCGCCGGGAGATCCGGCCCGCATCGCCCTCGGCAGGGCGGACAACCCCTTGGCCAGGCAGATCCTCAGAGAGAAGTGGGGCCTGGACAAGCCGGTCATCCAGCAGTACTTCCAGACGCTGAAGAGCATGATCACGCTGGATTTCCCTCAGTCCTTCCGATACAGAGAAAACGTGGGGGACCTCATACTGTCAAGGCTGCCAAGGACCTTCTTCCTCGGCGTCATTGCGATCGGCGTATCCATCCTCATTGCCATACCGGCCGGGATAGTCTCCGCTTACAAGCACAATTCCATCATAGACAACATCACGATGGTCGCTTCCCAGATCGGGGTGGCGGTGCCGAACTTCTGGCTCGGCCTGATGTTGATCGTCGTGTTCTACACGAAGCTGCACTGGTTCCAGATAGGTGCGCCGGAGCATCTTCTGAGCCTGGAAGGCCTGTCCAAGGTTGCGCTGCCGGCAATCACCCTGGGGACCGGCATGGCGGCGGTCACCGCTCGATTGACGCGCTCCTCGATGCTCGAGGTCATAAGGGAAGAGTACATCATGACGGCAAGGGCAAAGGGGCTCAGCGAGAGGGTCGTCATCCTCAAGCATGCATTCCGCAATGCGCTCCTCCCGGTCGTCACGGTGATTGGGCTCCAGTTCCCGTTGGTCGTAGGCGGGGCCGTGATAACCGAGCAGGTCTTCGGGTGGTACGGCCTGGGGCAACTATACATCAGGTCCATAGCCGCAAGGGATTATCCGGTCATAGTCACGACCACGCTGCTTTTCACGATAGGCGTCGTCGTGACGAACCTGGTCGTTGACATACTCTACACCTACATCGACCCGCGGGTCAAATACGAGAAGGTGAAGTAGGACCCATGGAACGACCGGTTGCGCGAAGGGTGAGGTCCGAGAGGGACCTTGAGGAACTGATAGCCCGGCGCAAGGAGAACTTTAGGAAGAAGGTCAAGTTCGCACTGGCCTTCTCGGCCATCATCGTTGTCTTCGGCCAAGTGTACAGCATGCTGGGGAGGGAGGGGACCCTCGGCCCGCTAGACATGTCCGTGTGGACGCACAGGATATTCGTGGTGTGTTTGTACGTCTTGGCCTTCTACATCTTCCTGAAAATAGCCTACAGGTATTTCGATAGGATCTTCTTCAAGTACAGGACCAACACCTGGGAGCTTACCTGGAGACGGTTCAGAAGGAACAACGCAGCCAACCTCGGCCTGCTGATCATCATCACCCTCGTCATCGTGGCCGTATTCGCACATCTCCTCGCGCCGTATCCGGATCCATCCAAGACGGTGAACTACGATCCCAACTATGCCCTAAAGCACCTGGAGGAGCCCCCCTCGAAGACGCACATACTGGGAACCGATCGCAACGGCAGGGACATGCTGTCCGTCCTGATCTACGGCAGCAGGATCTCCCTTGCCCTGGGACTATCGGTTGAATTGACGGCCTCCCTGATCGGGATCATCTTCGGATCGGTCGCGGCTTACTACGGGGGTTGGACGGATAAGCTGCTAAACGTCATAAACGACATCGTGATGGCCTTCCCATTCCTGCTCTTCGTCATCGTGCTCGTCTCGGTGTTCAGGCAGGTGTACTTCTCGATTAAGTTGCCGTTCACCGATATCATCATATTCGACTCCGCCAAGATCTTCGCGCTCTGGAACGGGCTCTTTTTGATCTTCGTCGCGCTTGCGCTGCTGAACTGGAGCGGAGTATACAGGGTCGTTAGAAGCCGGATCCTGTCCGTAAAGGAGATGGAGTTCGTGGAAGCGGCGAGGGCGGTCGGCGCGAACGATCGCCGCATCATATTTCGCCACATCCTCCCCAACGTCCTTTCCCCCATAATCGTGTTGGTCACGCTCGGCATAGCCAGCGTCATCCTCACCGAGGCTGCCCTCTCCTATCTGGGCTTTGGCGCCGCCGAGGGAGCCGTTTCGTGGGGCCGGGCAATATTCGAGGGGCGCGAGTACGCAACGACGTCGAAGGCCTTCCTGGTATTCTTCCCGGGAATCGCCATAGTCGTTTCGATCCTGGGATTCAACTCTCTGGGGGATGGCTTGAGGGACGCCTTCGATCCGAGGATGAAGAGGTAGGGTTTGGGAATGCCGCTGCTCGACGTCCAGGACCTCAAGACGCACTTCTTCACCGAGGACGGCGTGGTTCAAGCCGTGGATGGCGTGTCCTTTCAGCTTGAGCCGGGCCAAAAGATGGGGCTGGTCGGAGAATCGGGCTGTGGCAAGAGCGTGACGGCTCTGTCGATCATGCGGCTGGTCCCGGATCCTCCTGGCAGGATAGTCTCGGGTCGAATACTCTTCGACGGCGTCGACCTCGTGCAGATCCCGAAGGAGGAGATGAGAACCGTCAGGGGACGGCGCATATCGATGATCTTCCAGGATCCCATGACCTCCCTCAACCCGGTCTTCACGGTGGGATACCAGATAGACGAAGCGATTCAGCTTCATCAGGGACTTGAAAGAGAGGAGGCTAGACGCAAGACCCTTGAGATGTTGGAGACGGTGAACATTGCAAACCCCGACAGGGTCGCGAACTCCTATCCCCATGAACTCAGCGGAGGCATGCGGCAGCGATGCATGATAGCGATGGCGCTTTCCTGCAGGCCGAAGCTTCTGATTGCTGACGAACCCACCACCTCGCTCGACGTGACCATCGAGGCGCAGATCCTAGACCTGATAGACGATCTAAACCGAAAGCTGAACACGGCGCTCCTGCTCATCACGCACGACATGGGCATCATCGCCGAGATGTGCCAGAAGGTCGCAGTGATGTACGGCGGCACGATCGTCGAGATGGCTGACACGAGGACCCTCTTCAAGGCACCGCGGCATCCCTACACGGTGGGGCTGCTCAGGTCGATCCCATCTCTCTCGGTTGAGAAGACGGATCTCAAGATCATCCCGGGCTCGGTCCCGGATCTGATTAACCCGCCACCGGGCTGCCGCTTCCACCCCAGGTGCGAACACTGCAAGGAGGCCTGCAAGCGCGAACGTCCCAAGCTAGTGGACGTGGGGGGCGGACACCTCGTCGCGTGCCATCTGTAGGTGAGTTGACTTGGACGACGACGTTCTGCTCCAAACTGTGAACCTCACGAAGTACTTCAACATCTCCACGGGCATTTTCCGAAGGAAGATCAGCCACGTGCATGCCGTCGACGGGGTGTCCTTCAGGATAAGGCGAGGCACCAACTTTGGCTTGGTGGGCGAATCGGGATGCGGAAAGACGACGGTCGGACGTACCATCATCAGGCTCCTGGACCCAACTGGCGGCCAGATACTCTTTAACGACGACGGCCAGCAGATTGACATCGCTGCCCTGGGTAAGGCCGAACTCCGGAAGATGCGAAGCAAGATGCAGATCGTCTTCCAGGACCCGCAGTCCTCGCTCAATCCCAGGAGAACCATCAGAGACACGATCGCCGAGCCGCTGGAGATCCTGAAAGGCATGAGAGGCGAGGAGCTGGAGCTCGCAGTACTCGAACTGTTGGACGATGTCGGTCTCAACCCCGAACACGCACAGCGCTACCCGCACGAGTTCAGCGGAGGGCAAAGGCAGAGGATCGGGATCGCAAGGGCCATTGCGGTCAACCCCGAACTGGTCATCCTCGATGAGCCGACCTCGTCGCTTGATGTGTCGGTCCAGGCCCAGGTTCTGAACCTGCTCTTGGAGCTGCAGAAGGAGCACCAAATGAGCTACATGTTCATCTCCCACGATCTAAGCGTCATCCGCCACATGTGCGACGAGGTGGCAGTCATGTACCTCGGGGAGATAGTTGAATCGGGAGGCATCAGGGACGTCTTCCTTGAATCCAAGCACCCCTACACCCGGGCGCTTTTCTCTGCCATACCCGTGCCTGACCCGACCCGGAAGCGCAGCCGAATAGTCCTTCAGGGATCCGTGCCGAGCGCGCTCAACCCACCGTCGGGCTGTCGGTTTCACACGAGGTGCCCGTATGCCAAGCCAATATGCTCGGAGCAGGCACCCAAGGAGTACGAGGCGGGCAGGGGGCACTGGGTCAAGTGCCACTTCCAAGACCTGAAGTTCGAATAGGGGTGTGCTGATTGAGAAACCTTGCGATCGCGTACATCCTGACGGTCGCTGCCGTGATCGCCATCTGGGTGGCCATCATACCGACGCAGGAAAAGCTCATGGAAAGATTGGCGGAAGGAAAGATGGAGACGGTGGTCCGGTCGCTGCAGTCAGAGATACTGAGCCGTTTCACCACCGTTGACATCGAAGGCAATCTCACCCACATGAAATACACCTATCACAATGCGACCATCACTGGCTGGGACCTCCAACCCAACCTCACGACGCTTGTGATCTATTTCCAGGTGAATAGCCACGTCCGCATAAAGAGGTTCGGGCTGGTCGTAGACGAGTACGACGGCGACACCTACCAGAAGCTCATGGTTGCCAGACTCGAGGGGGAGACGTGGAGGCTGGATCCCTACTCGGCGAGGGATGTCGAATAGCCATTAGGACGTTCGCCAGGGCAGGAGACCCGATAGGAAGGACACGAAGGATCCGAGCCATCTCCGGATGGCGTCAAGATGAAGTCCCTGTCGGCCAAGGTCCTCAGAAATCTTGCTCAGCGCCATCGCGCTCCATGCTAGTTCCTCCTGTTTCACCGGAATGCCCGCATAGGTCGACTCGACAAATCTCTCGGTTATGGCCCTTGCCTCGCCATGTCCTGGGGCCGATCTCTGTTCAAGCCACGACGCGTATTCGTAGGGAGTCATGCTCTCCGCCCTCGGGAATCCGGCCCGGGCGAAGATCCGCAGCATCCGCCGATACGCCTCGGCGATCGATGCGGGGAGACGCCGAACGGCCCTGAGCCTGAAGAGAACGAAAGCCACGGGAACCGTGATGATGACCGCGGCGAGGCTAACTAGCTGTACGGCATTCCCTCGGCCTTCTCGCCCTTCGGGTGAAGGGAAGTCGACCTTGACCACCGAGGAGGCAGCACCTATGAGTTCGTTCCCAGCGTATCTCGCTGCAATGATGTGGGTGCCGGGACCGGCCTCAAGGCGCAGGCTGAACATGCCTGAGGCATTCGTAAGGTAGTTGCCGATCTCATGTTCGTCCAGAAAGACCATGATCGCTTGATCCGGCACGGGCCCTTCCGGTCCAAGCAGAGTGACGACCAGAACGATCTCAGGGGTCTTCAGGACCTCCACCGCGACAACGGCCCTTTCGCGCAGCGGGATGGTAACGGTGGCATCGGAGGGTTCGTTCAGATCATCCCCAAGACAAGCCACCCTGATGGATACTTTGTCCGCAACCCTTGCGACGCCGTATGGGAGCGCACACAATGCCGAGAAGGTCCCGTCCGACCCCGTCCAGGTGGGAGCGACTAGGATCGGCAAAGCGTCCCTCGGCATCACCATTACGGGGAATATGTCCATGCCACTTACGTTCAAGGTCACGTTGATGGGGACCCTCGGCACCCCCTTCATCTCCGCGTGGGTCTGGACGACGGCCCCCTCTATGCGGAAGGTTTCCTCGCCCGACACGTAGTCCGGGACGCGAGTCAGGTAAACCCGGGTCGGACGGCTTTCGACCGTGCCGTAGTAAGGCAAGGACCCGTCCATGATCGCGTTGGACTCGGCCGCATCGAAGACCTCCGGCCCCCCGACTCCCCCGTTGGTGGGATCGAACGAAACCCATCCGAATCCCTCGAACTGGACCTCAACCCAAGCATGGAAGTTCAGCTGGAGAACTCTGTATGCCTGCTCGGATGCGTCGAACGTTCCGGAGCCAAAGCCCGTCACCACCCTTGCCGGGATGCCGAGCTCCCTGCACATCATGACCATTGCGGCTGCGAAGTGCTGGCAGTAGCCGACCTGGGAGTCGAAAAGGAAGTAGTCGACCACGTCCCTTCCGACCGGGGCTGCAGCGGCTCCTATATCATACCGAAGCGTCCTGAGATACCGCGCAATCGCAATGGCCTTGTCGAAGGCATTATCCAGCCCCTGTGTGAGCGTCCTAGCAAGCTCCCCAACCCGCGCGGGCAGCTCATCCGGGCGCTGAAGATACCTAGGATCGGGCTCGGCAAGGATACTTGCTTCCCGCAGCACATCGGGCTCCGGCCTCACCAAATCGGAGACCACGCGGTAGCTAGTGCCCTCTGGGTTGGGGCGCATGGTAAGGAGGACCCCTGAGTCCGTGACTTCGAATGAGTCCGGACCATAAACCGCCCGAGGCTCGTAAGCAGCGAAGAGCACGCCCGGAAAGGTGGCAAGGTATGCGAAGTCCTGCTCCACGGCTGTGGACAGATTCTCGACTCCGAGGTAGGACGAAGGCAACACGTCCCCCGGAAGGTGGGGATACGCGGTCGACTTCTCGAGCTCAAACTCCCTGCCCGTGTACGTGTCGAAGACGTATCCCCTCCAATACAGCGGGATCGGGGAGCGCACGAGGAAGGCAGGTGAAGGGTCGGGCCTGAGATCGCCCCCGAACCTGAAAACCGTCGAGAACTTCAGCGTGGCTCGGGCTGCCTGGCTCGAGCCCTCGCCCGCGGGCTTCCACACCTCATCGAAGCCGGTCAGGTCCCTCACATCGGGGACGATGCAAGCAACCAGCACGACGATCGCGCCCGCCAGGAGTACCTCCCGTCTCTTCCCCGCAAGGAGCGACGCCGGCAGGCCTCTCAGCTCCACCCTCCTCGCTGACGAAAGAAGGCCGTCCAAGCCCAGGCAAACGGCCACCAGGAAGGTGAACACGTAGCCCATCGCCCCGACGGGCTGCCCCTCCTTCCAAAGAAAGCCCAGTACGACCAGGCCGGTGGATGGGGCAAGGACCCAGTACGATAGGCCGGTCATCGCAGCAAGGAAGACGCCATGGAAGGCAATCGCCCAAGCAAACGCGGGCAGGAGGTTCTGCTCGGGCGAGACGCCTATGGCCATCCTGAAGACTTCGTCCGCCACCTGGCCAAGCGAGAGTCCTGATGGCGCCCAGATCTGCATGTTGAAGGTAGCCAGCCTCCCGACGACGTGTGATCCGACTGCAAAGCCCACACCGATGTGGAGACCAACGAAGGCTATCAGGATCTTCTTGGCCTCCCGGCGCATCCGGAATCGCCCGATCTCAGGCGTGACGGATGCGTTTGCCAGTGCCGAGAGCCCTATCAGCGCCAGGGCCTCTCCCCATCCCGAGACCTCGGGAAGAGCAGCAAGCATCACGACGGCCGCCGCAACGACCAGCGAGAGCGCAAGCACCAGGCTGAGGTAGCCCGAGGCGTATGATCTGGGCTCTTCCTCTACGCTGCCCAAGACACCACCACCCTTCCATGCCCCGCCATCCGTGCAAAGCCCACCCTTGCGCCAAGGGCCGTCATCCTCTTGGCAACCTCCGAGCTGGCTGGCCCTTCAGGTGTTCTCGTCAGGATCAGCGAGGATGAAACTCCGCGTTCCTTGAGGCGGGCGACGACGCCCACATCGTCCTCATGCAGGGCCTGGGAAACGATGCACAGGGTCCCGCCCCTGCCCTGCTCCTTCGCGATCCCCTCAAGCACCAACCTCAGGGGGATCGACCCGACGGGCTTAACGGATGCAAGCTCAGACATGATCCTGTGGTAATGAACTTCGCCCCTGCCCTTGCCCACGATGCGCGGCTCCCTACCCCAGAGCACCATCTTCACTTCCATGTCTCGGCCCAAGGCCGAGACTGCAACCGAGGCTGCGATCTTCACCCCGAGTTCGAAGAGATCCTCCCGCCCGCGATTGGTGCTCTCCTGGCAATCCAAGACGATGGTCGTCGAGCGGGTCTCCTCCCTTTCCAGCTCGCGAGCCATCAGCCTTCCAAGCTTCGCGGAGGATTTCCAGTGTATCGTCTTCACTTCATCGCCCGGCTGGTATGCGCGGATCCTCAGAAAATCGGCGGAGGCGCCTTTCTCACCGGTCGTCGAGGCGCCGAGCATCTCCGAGCTCTCCGTGCCCCGGCTTGCCTCAATAGGGAAGTGAGAGGGGTACACCACAAGGGGGGTTTCCTTCCCCAGCCTGAAGCTTCTGGCCATCAGCCCGAAGATGTCGGACGATGATGCGTACAATGGAGTTACCGTGTAGACGCCCCGCCTGAGAGTCTTCAGGCACGAGCTTGCCACCAAGGACCCGCGGATCGGGCCGGACACCCTGAGTGGCTCCGCGGGTTGTAGCCCATCTGGCAGGACCTCGCGAACCGACGTGATCAGCCCACCGACCCTGCTCCTGGATGACGCCGACACCTCCATCCTAACCAGGCTGCCCTCAACGCAGGGATTCGGCGCAAGCACGGTGGAACACCTCACGGAAACCGGAGTGCTCTTGACCTCGACGTACGAGATCGCGAACACGCCGATGAACGCCGCGAAGAGCAGGTAAAGCACCCTTAGGCCCGTCACATCCGCCAAGAAGTAGGCAAGGCCCATCAAGCCAAGGGCTGCCATCCCCCTGCTCGTCAGCATGGAAAGGCACCTGCCTTAGGGAATTGGAACGGGAACTTTCTCCAGGAGATCCTCGACCACCGCCTCTGCGGTCAAGCCATTCATCTGCGCAACCGGATCCACCAACAGCCTGTGGGCCAAGACCGGCACCGCAAGTTGCTTGACGTCGTCCGGAAGCACGTAGTCCCTGCCGGAAAGCGCAGCCCAAGCCCGGGAGAGCTTGAAGAGGCCCAGGGTAGCCCTCGGGCTGGCTCCGAGTGCGAGGTCCTTGCTATGCCTCGTCGCATTCACGAGGTCGACGAGATACCGCTTGACTGTGTCATCCATCGCAATTGAGGCAAGCTCGCCCCGCAGCCTCACGATGTTCTCGGGACTCTCAACGGCCCCTATCCGCCGGATCGGGTGGCCGCTGATGTGCATGTCCATCATCCCCCTCTCCTCCGATGGGCTGGGGTACCCCATCCTCAATCGTATCATGAATCTGTCCCTCTGCGACTCGGGAAGGGGATAAGTTCCCTCCCGCTCGACGGGGTTCTCGGTTGCCACCACGAAGAAGATGTCGGGCAGCTTGTGCACGACCCCGTCGACCGTCACCTGACCCTCCTCCATGCATTCCAGGAGACTGGACTGCACCTTGGGGGAGGCCCTGTTGATCTCGTCGGCGAGGACTATGCTGGCGAAGATGGGCCCGGGCTTGAACTCGAACTCCGAGGTCCTTTGGTTGAAGATGTTAACGCCCAGAATGTCCGACGGCAGAAGATCCGGGGTGAACTGGATCCTCCTGAAACTACACCTGATGGAGGCGGCGAAGGCCCGGGCCATCATCGTCTTGCCCGTCCCGGGGACATCGTCCAACAGCACGTGCCCCCCTGCCAGAAGAGTCGCGAACATCAGCTTCGCCGTCTCCCGCTTTCCCAGGATCACCTTTTCCACGTTGTCCAGAACCTTCGCGGCGACCGAGGAAAACGGATGAGCCACCGAAGTTCACCTGTCCGGCCCAGTTCTTTGCCGCATTAAGAATCTATCCGTCAGCGCTGCCACCGCCGTGTCACCGCTGCCAACCCCGCGGGGTCGGATGCCGAGCTACAGCCATTTATATTCAAAGCGATGCTCGCGCAAGCCACGCCGGACGAAAGGCCCTCGATGGACGAGTATTTCATGGAGATAGCGGGCGTGGTCGCCAAGAGGTCCACCTGCCTCAGGAACAAGGTAGGCGCCCTCGTCGTCAGGGACAAGAGGATACTCTCCACGGGCTACAACGGCGCGCCGCGGGGACTGGAGCACTGCCTGGAGGTCGGGTGCCTCAGAAATGAGAGGAACATCGAGTCGGGGACGCGCCACGAGATCTGTCGGGCCGTTCATGCCGAGCAGAACGCCATCATCCAGTGCGCCCTCCACGGGGTAAGCACAGAGGAAGCCACCCTGTACTGCACCCATCAGCCCTGCATCCTCTGCACCAAGATGATGATCAACGCAGGCATAAGGAGGGTCGTGTTCCGGGAGGACTACCCGGACGAGGAATCGCTCAACTACCTGCGCATGGCCAAGATCGAGGTTGTCCGGTTCAAGCGCGAGACTGCCGGCCAAGCACCTTGATGAGCCCGATGAGGGTGTGACACTCCCTGCCGGAGATGAAAGCCCTGTTCACCAACCTCCTGAACACGAGCTTCGAGAGCCTCTTGCGGTGTTCAGGGAGCTGCGAGGAATCCACCATTTGATCGACGCAGCTGAGCAGGGCCCTTTTCTCGCTGGCATTGGCCTTCCTCATCCGCGTCCTCGTGGGCCGGCTCAGGGCCTTGAAGACCTCATAGAAGATTATCGCAGCCGCATGGCTCACGTTGAGGGCTGGGTACCCCGGCGAGGTCGGGATGGTTACCACGAGGTCGCATCTCTCCAGCTCACTGAGGCTGAGCCCGTTCCCTTCGCGGCCGAGCACGATGCACAGCGTTCCTTCCACGCCGGCCAGGGACCTGCCCAGCTCCCAGGATTTGATGGCGACGCGGGCGAGGCTGCCGTCATGCCCCTGCCTGCTTGTGGTGCCGACGTAGAAGTCGAAGGCCATTCCCATGAGGCCATCCCATGTGGTGGTGATCGCCCCGTCGATGACGTCCTTGGCATGCATGGCAAGCATGCGCCCTTCATCCCCTGGAGGAACGCCCCCGACCAGTATGAGCTTCCCCAGGCCGAAGTTCTTGATGCAGCGAGCCAGGAAACCGATGTTGCCGGGCGACTCCGGCTCCACGAAGGCCACCGATATGTCCTCAAGCTTCACCAAGCGATCACCTCGCGTGAATCTCAACCACGTCGCCGTCGGCGAGCACGTGCGTGAGCCCGACCATCTCGCCCCCGAAGTTGACCGAGGCACCCCACACCCTTGCAAACCGGAAGTTCGTGATGAACCGCTTGTGGAGGCTCTTCGCCACATCTTTGACGACGGATCCCTTTGGCAGCACGAGCGGCCGGGTCTCCGGCCTCTGCCCCGGTACCTTGGTATAGATCCTGACGACACCCAGCAACTCGAATATGCTCTTTCCGAGGGCCTCAAGGCCGTGGCCTTTATCCGCCGAGACGGGGACGACCGTGAAATCCGATCCGTACATTTCGACCAAATCCCTAAACCGGCGCTCCGTTCCCGGGAGATCGCCCTTGTTGGCAACGACGAGAACGTTCTTCTGCACGGAGGATGGATCCAAAACGTCCGAGAGGTCTTCCCTCTTCACGCTGCCGGAGAGGACGACCGTTGCGCTCTGATAGCCCCGGGAACGCAGCAGATCCGTGACGTAAGCCCTGTCCTCATCGCTGATATCTCCCTGGATCTGGAGACCGCCCTCGCCTGTCTTCCTGACCTCTATCGAAGGGCTCCTCTTCTTCAGCCTGATCCTCGCGGCCTTGAGCTCCCTTAGGATCATGTCCATCTGGGCGGCCGGATCGTCCGCTAGGTCCAGGAGGATGACCAACGCGTCGGCATTCCTGAGCATGGAGAACATGCGCGGGCCCAGCCATCTGCCCTCCGAGACTTCCTCGATGAGCGCCGGCATCTCGACGAGCTGTATCTGGACGTCCTCATAGTTCAGCATCCCGGGGCTGGGCGTGACGGTCGTAAACGGATAGGGCGCGACCTTTGCGTTGGACGATGTGAGCTTGTTCAGAAGCAGGGACTTCCCCGAATTAGGGGGCCCGATGATTGCCACCTGGCCGATGCCCTCCTTGGGGATGTCGAACCCGTAGTGCTGTTGGGATGCCTTCTTCTGTTCCCGGGCCTGCAGCTCCCGCCTCTTGTTTGCCAGGTTCTTCTTGAGCTCGTAGCGAAGCCGCTCGGTGCCCTTGTGCTTGGGGACGGTGGAGAGCATGAGCTTGAGGGCCTCGATCTTCTCCTCCAGGGTCCGGGCCTGTGTATACTTCTGTTGGGCCTCAAGGTATTCTCGGGTAACGTTGGTCGGCATGCCCCAGCCAGAGATGCGGCTCTGAAATTGTAAATGTTAGCTCCGTCGACGGAACGAGTGGCTAGGAAACTTCTGCCGCAACGCTCTGACGTAGCCTAGCGCTTCTCGTGATCGACGAAAAAGGGTCGAGTGAAGGTCGAGAAAAAAGTCAAAAAAAGTCGAAAAAGAAGGAAAAAGAGCCTACCGCCTCCTCATTAGGGCGAGGCCGAGCATCGCTGCAATGGCTGGCAGCAGGATCTCAGGCATCGGGAACCACAGAGAGTTGGAGTAGGCCCCCTTAAGGGTTAGCCAGCTCTGGGCATTCTGGTACGAGGCCG
>CAZJVP010000046.1:0-14701 GCA_964549615.1 uncultured Thermococci archaeon
GATTGATCTGTGCCGAAGCGAAAGCGATAAGTCCACCGCCTGGGGAGTACGGTCGCAAGGCTGAAACTTAAAGGAATTGGCGGGGGGGCACCACAAGGGGTGGAGCCTGCGGTTCAATTGGATTCAACGCCGGGAATCTTACCAGGAGCGACAGCAGGATGAAGGCCAGGCTGATGACCTTGCTAAACGAGCTGAGAGGTGGTGCATGGCTGCCGTCAGCTCGTACTGTGAAGCGTCCTGTTAAGTCAGGTAACGAGCGAGACCCACGCCCTCAGTTGCCAGCAGATCCGAAAGGATGCTGGGGACTCTGAGGGGACCGCCATCGATAAGATGGAGGAAGGAGTGGGCGACGGTAGGTCAGTATGCCCCAAATCTCCTGGGCTACACGCGTGCTACAATGGTCGGGACAATGGGCTGCGACTCCGAGAGGAGAAGCCAATCCCCTAAACCCGATCTTAGTCCGGATTGAGGGCTGTAACTCGCCCTCATGAAGATGGAATCCCCAGTAACCGCGTGTCATCATCGCGCGGTGAACATGTCCCTGCTCCTTGCACACACCGCCCGTCACATCATCCGAGTGGGGCGTGGACGAGATGTGGTCGTCGTGTCCATATCGAACCCACGCCCCATAAGGGGGGTTAAGTCGTAACAAGGTAGCCGTAGGGGAACCTGCGGCTGGATCACCTCCTATAGCGGTCCAGCCCACCCTGCGGCGGAGCCAATTCCGCCGCCAAGAGGGGGCCGAAATCCGTGCAATGCGGGCCGGTAGCTCAGGCGGTAGAGCACGGCCTTTGCGAGGCTGAGGCCCCGGGTTCAAGTCCCGGCCGGTCCACTCCGGCCCGCGAGGAATGTGCAGCTCGGGAGGAAACAGGTCCTCGGACCTGGGCTCACGAGCCAAGATCTTATCCCCTCTTCCGTTCGAGGGTTCGGTAAGTCATAGGCCCAGTTCGGAGCAATCCGAAGAAGCAAAACTAGTGAGTAGACGCCTTAGGCAATACGCCGTCTAGGGGATGACTTAGCTCGAGCGTCGACGAAGGGCGTGGCAAGCTGCGATAAGCCCCGGCGAGGCGCAAGCAGCCTTCGAACCGGGGATCCCCGAATGAGACTTCTCGCGAGTCCTCTTTCGAGAGACCCGCACTCCGTGAGGAGGGAGAACCCCCTGAAGTGAAACATCTTAGTAAGGGGAGGAAGAGAAAGCAATAGCGATGCCCTGAGTAACGGCGAGTGAAAAGGGTAGAGGGCAAACCGAACCCCTTCGGGGGAATGTGGTGTTTGGGCGATCCTCAAGGCTCATCTTGCTGAAGCTGAAGTTCGCTGGGACGCGACGCCGAAGAGGGTGAAAGCCCCGTAGGCGCAAGGCAGGATGGGTCGGGTCGTTCCAGAGTACCGCGCATCGGATATTGCGTGGGAATATGGGAGGCATCAACTCCTAACCCTAAACACGTCTCGAGACTGATAGCGCAGTAGTATCGCGAGAGAAAGATGAAAAGAATCCCGCAAGGGAGGCGAAAAGAGCCTGAAACTAGACGGCAATAATTTGGCACGGCTCTCAAGAAATGATTCTGGCCGAAGGAGAGGCGCGCGAGCGCCGCGTACGAGGTCAGATGATCGGGGTTGTGCCGTCCGTTTTGTACCACGGGGCAGGGAGTTTGTGCTCGTGGCGAGGCTAAGAGGATAATCCTCGGAGCCGCAGGGAAACCGAATGTCCGCAGCCGCAAGGCGAGGGACGGGGTCTGAATAGGGCCCCCAGTCACGGGCACCAGACCCGAAACCGGTTGATCTAGCCCTGGGCAAGGTGAAGCCAGTCGTCAGATTGGTGGAGGCCTGAAGGGGTTCTGACGTGCAATTCGTTCCCATGACCTGGGGCTAGGCGCGAAAGGCGAATCAAAACCGGAGACAGCTGGTTCCCCCCGAAGTGTCCCGCAGGACAGCCTGGTGCGAGAGTGGCGGCGATGTAGAGACACTGTTCGGGAAGTCTGGGGAGGAAACTCCTCAGCACCCTTACAAACTCCGAAGTCGTCGTCCTCGTAGACCACCGGAGTTAGGGGCTGTGGGGTAAGCTTCAGTTCCGAAAGGGGACGAACCCGGACCGGGGTTAAAGCCTCCCAATGCCGGCTAAGTACAAACTGAAAGGCGTCCCTAGCCACAGACAGCGGGAAGGTAGGCTTAGAAGCTGCCATCCTTTAAAGAGTGGGTAACACCTCACCCGTCGAGGTTGGGGGCCCTGAAAATGGACGAGGTTGAAGCCGGCTGCTGATACCCCGGAGCCGCGAAAGCGGTTGGTAGGGGGGCGTCCTGCGCGGGAAGAAGTTCGGTCGTGAGATCGAGTGGACCGCGTGGGAATGCAGATCCTGCTGGTAGTAGCAGCAAAGCGGGGTGAGAATCCCCGCCGCCGAAAGGGCAAGGGTTTCGTGGCAATGATCGTCAGCCACGAGTTAGTCGGTCCTAAGGGAAGCCTTAATACGGCCAGCCCGAAAGGGAAACCGGTTAATATTCCGGTACCACGTGGGTACGTGCGGCAACGCTAAGCCCGGTGCCTGACGCCTCCGGATAGGCTGAGTGGGGCCGTCGCTCCATCCAATGGATCAAACCTGGGGAGTACCGTAATGGTGAGAACCAGGCGAAGTCCTGAGTGGCTCCTCGCCCTTATAGAGGAGTTCGGCTGATTCCAGGGGCCCGTGAAAAGGGAACCGGGAAGGATCCCACGTGACCGTACCAAGATCCGGCACAGGTGCCCCTAGGTGAGAAGCCTAAGGCGTGTCGGGAGACACCAGCCGAGGGAACTCGGCAAACTGGCCCCGTAACTTCGGGAAAAGGGGTGCCTGCCCCGCGAGGGACAGGTCGCAGTGACCAGTGCAGTCCGACTGTTTAATAAAAACACAGGTTCCGGCAAGCCCGAAAGGGTGTGTACCGGAGCTGAGTCGTTCCCACTGCCGGAATGTCAAGCGCGGTTCCAACCGCGTTAAGCACCGGTGAAGGGAGGGGATAACTATGATCCTCTAAAGGTAGCGTAATCCCTTGTCGCTCAATTGGCGACCCGCATGATAGATTAACGAGACTGCAGCTGTCCCCGGCTGGAACCCGGCGAACCACACGAATCCGGAAGAACACGCCGGATACCCCCAAAGGGTCACTAAGACCCCGTGGAGCTTTACTGCAGCTTTCTGCTGTGATGCGGATTTTGATGCAGAGCGTAGGTAGGAGCCGTCTGACGTCCGCGCTTTCGGGCGCGGTCTAGGCGATAATGGAACACTACTCTTCAGTATCTGCATCACTAACCCGGCCAAAAGCCGGGGACACCAGGAGGTGGGCAGTTTGGGTGGGGCGCCACGCCCCTGAAAAGATATCAGGGGCGCCCAAAGGTCGGCTCAGGCGGGACAGAACTCCGCCGTGGAGTGCAAGGGCAAAAGCCGGCCTGACTGGATTCCGCCCAGCAAGGAATCCAGACGTGAAAACGTGGCCTAGCGATCTTCACTGCCTCATCGATGGGGGCGTGAAGTGTCAGAAAAGCTACCCCGGGGATAACTGGCTTGTCGCAGGCAAGAGTTCATATCGCCCCTGCTTGGTTGGTACTTCGCTGTCGGCTCTTCCTATCCCGGACGTGCAGCAGCGTCCAAGGGTGGGGTTGTACGCCCATTAAAAGGGAACGTGAGCTGGGTTTAAACCGTCGCGAGCCAGGTTGGATGCTAACCGTTGGGGGTGCTGGTCGTCTGAGGGGAAGGTGCCCCCAGTACGAGAGGAACAGGGCGCCGGCGCCACTGGTGTACCGGTTGTCCGACAGGGCACTGCCGGGTAGCTACGCGCCAGCAGATAAGAGCTGAAAGCATCTAGGCTCGAAGCTGCCCCCGAACAATAGACGGCCAATCGGGCCAATAGCTCGGGATCGGCGACGATCACGAGGGCCAAAGACGAAGGTTCTCGCCAGAAGACGAGGTTGATGGGGCAGGGGTGTACGCACCAAGGGCAACCGAGGTGTTCAGCCCACTGCTACCAATCACCTGAGCGCCGCCGCGTCGAAAGCTGGTCGAGCTTCTTCGGGCTCTGACGAACTGGGCCTACGATTCGTTTTTCTCGGTTCTCGGTCGCGATCTTGCTCCATGAGTGGCACACCCAGCCTCCGAAAACTTCCTTGGAGACCTTGGAGGTAGCGCACACAAGAAGCGGGAGGCGATGCAAACGACCCCGTTGCTACCCTCGGCAGATGAAACCGTCGAGACGAACCTCTAGGCAGGCTTTCTAGGAAGGTGGACGCGGGGTAGGATCTCTAGTGCGTAGAACGTTTTGTGCCGCATCTTGCGTGGCCATCCGCACGTAGATTGGATCCCATCGACCGAGAGGCAGGATGCTGAGGCTCCCTGTCCATCTTTGCCATCGACCTCGGAATTTCGTCCGTTTCCCCGCAGAGAGGTGTGCTTCCTGGGAAAAGCTAATAAGTACCTGTACGTATATTGCCTTATGGTCCATATGACGCTTGATATTCCAAAGGACCTCCACGATCGGATGAAGAAGCACCCGGAGATCAAGTGGAGCGAGGTCGCAAGAAGATCCATCACGGAATACCTGGCGGAACTCGCCGATAAGATCAGCGGCGGCGAATTGGCTGACCTGCTGAAGAAGGATACTGTTGAAGCCATCAAATCCCTCAAGGAGGACGAGATAGCGGAAACTTATCGCGAGGCGGTGAGGCTCGAATGGGAGAGAATGAAATCCTTGACACGAGCCTGTTGATCGAGGGTGAGAGGGGCACCGCCACCATCTTCAGCGCGGTTGAGTATCCCAAGGCAGTCCAACCGGATAATGACTTCATCTTCCCGACGAAGAGAGATTTCCTACTCTCAATCGAGATTGCCACCGCCCTCCTCCGCAAGGGAAAGCCCCTGCCAGCGGTTGACGTGGTCGTGGCATCCATGTGTCTAAACCGGAATGCGGCCCTGAGGACTCGGGACTCGCACTTCAAGGTGATCCAAGAGCTGTATCCCGCCTTCGAGCTTCGGCTCGAGGAGTAGGTCGGAGCCCGGTCGCATGATGTGGTGGTCCGGTAGATGCTCATATCGCATCGGCACTCGCGCCGACCTCTTGGCACCCGGTCAGGGGAGTGTGTATCCGTTGCTGATTCTCCTTGGCCAAAGGGCCACAGCGATGTTCTTGAGGAAGAGCAAGACGTGCTACAGCAGCGCGCCATAGCTTGGTCAAAGTGGATCTGCATGGCCCGCCTGGTCTCAGCCCATGGACAAGACCGACTAGGGCCGGGTCGGCATCGCAGGGGGATGTGTTGAGGATTCGGCGGTGAACCAGCCTAGGAGCGCCTGCATGCCCGTACCATCCCCGTGAGCGGGGCACCGATCCTCCTGGCACCCTCCCCGCCCGGGCGAAACTGCACAAGAACCTGAACGTCGCGACACGCAGCCGAACTTCTTGGCACGATCACGGGGCCCAGATGCATTCCGCTTGCATTCCCGCCTGCTTGGGTGCCGTTCACGACTGCATGCCTTCACGACTGCATGCCATCCATCCCGGGCTTGATCCCGGGCGCGGATCTTGGGCCGGGTCGGAGGAGTAAGCCCCCTTCTGTTCCCCGCGGAGGGTTGCCCCGCCGCGGCCTGCGGCATTGAACTGCGCGCCGTACCCAGGCCTCATCCGGCGCTCATCGGCCTCGTTTCGGCTTGCTCCTGCGAAGGTTCGCCGTTCCATCGAATCCGCCGACGTCGTCCGGGGCGTTTCCCTGGTCGCCCTGGGATCTATCCCCATCATGCCCACCTGCCGGCGGCCGTGTCGTTTCTGTTCCAGAGCTCGGGATCTCTCCCGGTGGCTTTCCTCCACTCGCATCTCCGGACGGAGGGGGGACTTTCCTCGGTGCACATGCCCGATGGCCGCTCTCTCCCTCCCGGCCATGATCGGATTGGCATCCGGGTACTTATCTGTTGCGTTTCCTGCGTTTGGAAACCGCCTTCGAGGGGCGTGCTTGAAGCTTCCCCACACACGCCCTGACGTGAGCCGGCAGGCCCTCGGCGGTTCCGAGCAGCGAGACGATCTCGCAAACGCCTCTGAGTGCCTTCGGATCCAGGGCCCCGATCGTGCTGGCTTTGAGGAAGTCCCTGGCCGTCAAGCCTGAGAACGCCCTCGCCGATCCCCCCGTAGGAAGGACGGCGGTCAGGCCCATGGCGTAGTTGGCGGCGGAAAAAGGTGTCGACTGGCCCAATAGGATCTCGCCCGCGTTTCTGATCATGCCGAGCATCCTCATGCTTTCTCGCCTGCCGAGCGCGATCTGCAGGTGCTCTGGGGCGTAGGAGTTGACGAACTCGGCCGCCTCGGACTTGGACGATACAAGCACGATCATACCACGCGCGGAAAGGGCCTCCTCCACGTATCCCTTCCTGGGCTCGTCCAACTCCTGAGCAAGGCGAGCGATCTCGGCCGAAACCTGTGCGGCAAGCCCGGGGGAGTCGGTGACCAGGACGGCCGACGAGTCGGGTCCGTGTTCACACTCGTTCAGAAGGTCCGCCGCAACCTGGCCCGGGTCGGACGACTCGTCCGCAATCACCATGCACTCGCTGGGACCCATGAGCGGGCCCGTCCTCACGCCGTAGATGCCCACGTACCCCATGGCAGCGTTGATCGCCGGGGGCCCCGGACCGTAGATAGCATCGACCCGCGGTACCGACTCGGTTCCAAACGCCATAGCGGCGATGAGCGCAACCCCATTCCCCCTGAACACGCGCGAAACGCCCGAGATTGCAGCTGCTGCGAGGGTCGCCGGGTCCATGCTTCCGTCCTTCCTCGGAGGCCCGGCAGCCACGATCTCCTCAACGCCCGCAACCGATGCGGGAACCGCGAGCATCAGCATCGTCGAGGCGAGAGGGCCTTTCCGACACGGAACCCACAGCCCCGCCGAGGAAAGGGGAGTCCACTTCTCGCCCACCTCTATCCAGGGATCCAACGCGTCCATCCACTGGGAGCGCCCCCGGATCAGCCTCCTGTTCAGCTTGGCAATCCTGCCCCTCGCCTTTCGCATGGCCCAGGCCAGACGGGCAGGAAGGCCGGCCTTGGCCGATTCGATCTCGGATGCCTCAACTTCCAAGGAGGAAAGCTCCACCGAGTCCCACTTCGCCGTGGCGTCGTACACGGCGCGATCCCCCCTCTTCCGCACGTCCTCGACGATCTGAGCGACGGACTGTATGAGCTCGGGAGTCACCTGGGAGGATCGGCTGGCCATCCTCGTCGCTATTTCCTCTCGGTCGCGCCTGTGATCAAGGATCTTGACTAGGTCCTTCACGCCTCTTTGCTTCCGTGAAGGCTTTTCAGCTTCCAGGCCGGCGTCAGGCCCACCACATTGCCCCTGCCTTCTCTGCTATGACCGCTTCCTTGAGGGCGGTGAAGGCCTTCCTGAAGCCCTCCTCGGCCGACATCAGGCTGTCCTCGTGTTCGATGCTCAGGACGTAGTCGTAGCCGACGAGCCTCAGCTCGCTCACGAACCTCCTCCACCAGTCAACGGGGTGCCCGTAGCCAACGGTCCTGAATATCCATGAGCGGTCGATCTCCCGGCCGTAGGGCTTGGTGTCAAGGACCCCGTTGACCTCGGTATTGACGGGATCGATTGCGGTGTCTTTGGCGTGGACGTGGAATATCGCCTTCCCAAGGGCCCTGACCGCCCGCAGGGGATCTATGCCCTGCCAGAAGAGGTGCGACGGGTCAAGGTTGGCGCCGACCACCCTGCCGACCTCCTTCCTCAGACGCAGGAGGGTTTCGGTGTTGTAGACCACGAAGCCTGGATGCATCTCGAAGCAGAGCTTGACGCCGTGCGCCTCCGCGAAGTCGGCCGCCTTCTTCCAGTAGGGGATGACCTTCTCCTTCCACTGCCACTCCACGATCTTGGAGAAGTCGTCCGGCCAGGGGCAGGTAACCCAGTTGGGGTACTTCGAGCCCTCGGGGTCGCCCGGGCACCCGGAGAAGCCGATCACGCGGTCCACGCCGAGCTTCTCGGCCAGCAACACGGTGTCCTCGAACACCGCGTGATGCGCCTTCGCAATCGCATCCTGTGGGTGGAGGGGATTGCCGTGGCAGCTCAGCGCGCTGATGATCATGCCTCTGTCCTTGACCGCCTTCAGCAAAGCTTGAGCCGCCGAATCGTTTGCCAGGAGCTTCTTCGGATCGCAGTGCGCGTTTCCGGGATAGTTGCCGGTTCCGAGCTCCACCGCCTCAGCACCGACATTCCTGATGTAGTCCAGCGCCTTCTCCAACGGCATTTGTTGGAAAAGGACGGTCAGAACGCCTATCTTCAAGCCATCTCCTCCCCGCTTCTCGAGCGTCAGGGCGATCCCCCGCGCCCGCAATATATCTTTTTTGTTTTGGTTTTGATTCAAGATCCGGGTTGCAGGCTCCGCCTTGAATCCTCCCGAGGGCAAAACGTGCCCAGTCGAATCCCAAACGGGCAAAGATATCAACGGGGCGGTCGGACCGAATCCGATGTTGGCGGCGTTCTCAGGCGGAGGGAAGATCTCACTTCGAGAAACCCCGCTTCCAGTTCCCGGGCAAGGGGAGGCCCTGATCGCAGTGAGAGCGGTGGGCATCTGCGAGACCGATGTGCACATCACGCTCAGAGATCCGGCCGCGCAGCCGAGGATCATGGGGCATGAGTGGTCAGGAGTCGTCGAGGAGGCGCCCAGCGTTCAGGGGGTCAGGCGTGGATCCCGGGTGGTCGGCGAGGGGATGGTCTACTGTGGAGCCTGCCGCATGTGCCTCAAGGGAAAGGTCAACCTGTGCGATTCCTACAGAGAGATCGGATTCAGCCTGCCGGGAGCCTATGCCGAGTACTTGACGGTGCCGGCGCGCAACCTTCATGAGATTCCGCCAAGCATGACCTTCGAGCAGGCGGCAATGGTCGAACCCACCGCGGTGGCGCTCCATGCCCTACAGCTGTCCGGCATTTGTGCGCACGATAGCCTGGCCGTCCTTGGCCCGGGCCCGATAGGGCTGTTGGCGATCCAGATCGCCTCCGCCAAGGGTGCAGCCCCCATCGTGCTTACCGGCACGAGGGAGAACCGGCTTTCTCTGGGATCCAAGCTCGGGGCAGACAAGACCATCAACGTGACCCAAACCGATCCCGTGCAGGGCGTGAGGCGCGAGACCGGGGGAGGCCCGGACATAGTCCTAGATGCCGCAGGGACCCGATCGTCATTCGATCAAGCGGTGAGAATGGTGAGGAAGGGCGGCACGGTCGTCCTGGTCGGCGGATGGGAGGGGGTTGAGTTCGAGCCAGGGGTGCTCATCGCGAAGGAAATGACCCTGAAGGGATCGCTGGCAAGCCCTAGGGCATGGAGGGAGTCGATAGAGCTCGTTTCATCGGGGAGGGTGAAGGTTGAGCCGCTCATAACCCACAGGTTCAGGCTCACCGAGATCGCCCAAGCCTTCGACGTCGTCCAACGAAAGCAGGACGTCATCAAGGCCATCGTGCTGCCCTAGAGGACCCGTATCCTGTGCCTGCGGATAAGCCGCGGAAGCCTGACCGTCAAGATCCCCCTCCTGAAGTCCGCTTTTGCCTGCTCCGGGTCGACCTCGGCGGGAAGGGGGATGACTTTGCGGTAGCACTCGAAGTCGGCCTCCCTTTGCACGGTTCCCCACCTCCTGAAACAGATCGGCCGACTCATCTTGGCCCTGATCTCAACGGAGTTCTCCGTGCAATGGACCTCCAGGTCGTTCTTGTCGCGGACGCAGGGTAGGTCTACGGTCACCACTATCTCGTTCTCCAGCTCGAGCACCTCGTGAAGGGGCTCCAGGGTCTTCTCGGCCAGGTCCCAGGTCGGACCGAACCCCTCCCTGAGCATCTGCATGAGGCGCTTCTCCAGCCTTGCCATGCGCCTTTCGATGAGCTCGAACGGATCCTCGTCCACGGAGACCACCTAGACGTACATCGAGGGGAGTTCGTATTCGCGTTCCTTGCCCGAGTCCCGCATGACCTTCTCGGTGCTCCTCATCAGATCCCTCAGCTTCACCCTGATCTCCTCCGCCTTCTCCATGAGAGGCTGCACGTCGATCCTTCTGCCCAAGACGGTCGAGGCCGCCTTGAGAGCCTCAGCCGCAGCGCCGGGGTCAGGATATTGAAGATGGGACTGGGCGAGCAGAGTGAGATTGGGGGCGCCCGTCCTCCTGCAAGCCTCCAAGATGGCCGCATAGGGACCGACCAGCATCGCCTCCTGCAGCCGGTCCACGCCCATCTTGGCGAGAAGATCGTCCTTGACGTTGACCGAAATGCCGTAGACGCGCGGAACGTCGATGTCAACCCTGTTGGGCACTGGGGCCCCGGAGAGGCTGATCGATAGGGAGCTGCCCATCGCCCCCATCCAGCCAACAAGGTCCCTAACCACGTCGCGTATGGAGGAAAGCTGGATTGCAATCTCGGATATGACGACCACCAGATCGCCCTTGGAGTACGCCCTCATCGGCGACTTGGGTGCGCCGTCGTGAAGGACCACTATCGGCGGGAATGCGTCCGAGTCGAACGAGACCGCCTCCTCCATCGAGAGCGATTCGATCAGATGGGATGCGGAGATGAGGCCGACCAGCCCGGCATCGGGTATGCCGACGATCACCTTCGCGTTCTTGGGAAGCTTCCCGGTCTCCTGGATCTCAAGTCTGGCCAAGCTGGCACCAGATTTAGCTATCCGCGAAACCCTGAAATAGCTATCGCAGGCCGGCTGGAGAGGGCCCAAACATGACCACCGGCGGGAGCCGCCTAGGACTGCCCGCCCTCGACCTTCTCCTCGTATGCAGACTCGACTATCAGCCTCGCCTTCTCGGTTTCACCGAGCCTGATGAGCAGCTCCACGTACTCCCTTTCGGCGGGCGTAAGGAGGTGCTGGGCGCGGTCCTTCTTCTTGGCCTCGTACTGCTGCTGCACGAATTCCTTGGCCCTCTCCGTCTCTCCCATCGATATCAGGAGCTGGACGTACTCCCTGTCAAGATCCGTCAGGAGCCTCTCCTCGGATTCCGCCCTCGCCTTGTAGGCCGCCTCCACCATCTGGAGGGCGCGCTCGTTCTCCCCCCGCTCGATCAGGCTCTCCACGTGCTCGCGGTCCTTGGGCGAGAGGAGGGCTGTGTCGGATCGGGACCTGCGCTTGTATGCCTGCTCCACCAGCCTGAGCACTTTCTCCTTTTCCCCAAGCTTGACCATGAGCTCTGCGTATTCGGCCTCGATCGGGTCCAGGAGTTTGGTGAGGGGCCTTTCCTCGTCCTTCTCGGACTTCTCCAGCTCGTGCCGCTTTCTTCCCAGGAGCGCCAAGTCGGTGCCCAACCTCTCGTGCGGTGCAGGCTCTTAAAAACATGCGCGGCGGGCGGTCAGGAGATTTCGATGGCTGATGAAGGCGATTCCTACCACATGTCGAGACGTCCAAGAGCGCGTCGTTGCGCTCCTAGGAATCATTGTAGCGAAAAACCCCGCACCTTCCCGACGTTGTCGATCCAAGCGAGGGTGGTCTGGGTTTGGAGCGGCCAATGCAGGGCGCAACCGGGAGGCAGGGATGCCTGCTTCTGGGCAGATTTCATGCGGCGGGCGCGCTACGTGAGCCTTCCGCCCGGCATGATCTCTATCCCGCTCTTGGTGATCTCGTAGGGAACGCGGGCCAGGGAATGGTTGGTCTCCCTCATCTTCCTGATGAGCAAGGTCCGCCGCAGCCGCCCTCCTTCCTCCTCAAGGGAGAGCGTGATGACGCCGCGGGTCAGGTACTCCTCGAAGCCATAGGTGCCGAGGTACCCCTGCATGGGCTTCTCGGTCGTCATGAGGGCGGTGACACCCATCTCAAGGAGCAGGTTTGAGAGCTTGAACAGGTTGCGCCTGAGCTCCCCCCTACTCTCGTATCTTAAGCCAAGGGCCGGGATCGAGTCTATGGCGACCCGGGAGGCGCCTATCTCCTTGCCTATCTGGTAGACCGTGGTTATCAGGGCCTCCACGCTCATGTCCCTAGGCCCAACGTAGTGCTCCCGGCTGGGCGCGCCCGATCTCGTGGATGTCACATCAACGATGGCGAGCTTGCCAGCCGCCTCCACGGGAGCAAGATCCCATCCGAACTGTAGGCACTCCCGCCTCAGGTCTTGGGGACGCTCCTCGAAGGTCACCATTATCCCCGGCTCGTCCCACTTGGCAGCCCCCGCGTAGAGGTACTGCATGCAGAAGATGGTCTTGCCGGTGCCGGAGTCGCCCGAGAGGAGTATGGTGGCCCCCCTGGGGAACCCTCCTCCCAGGAGATCGTCCAGAGACGGTATGCCGGTCTTGACTCTATCCATCCTTACACCGCTGCCGAGTGAGGCATTTTGGCGAATTTGCCCGGGAAACTCGACGATCATGCGATACTAATAACTCTTTCGTACTGCTTTTGGAATACTTGGAACACGCGGGCGCCGAAGAGTGCGATATTCTCAAATAAAAATTTGAGACGTTTGCCCGGATTATTGCTCCCACCGGAATGGTTCCTCGGTGACAAGCCCCCTTCCCGTGATCTGGAAGAGAACCCAGTGCTTGGCGTGGTCGCCGAGCCTGGTCTTGTAGACGCGGAACTTGCGCCTCAACTCGTCGTCCCGATCCAGCCTGAACTCGTAGATATCGTTTGCCAAGAAGCGCATGGTCTCCCTGTATTCGGGCGGGTGGATGTCCTCGAGCACGTAGACCCCGGTCGTGTGGTTGATCTTAAGCCTCGCCGAAAGCTTCTCGCAGAAGTAGACCACCTCTTCAAGCGGATTGTGCAGGAGCAGCTCGGACACCGAGTCCAGAAAGAAGACGCACTCGGACGGGTCCCCCTTTCGGACCGCGCTGTCTATAACCGCCAATAGCTTGGCGAGGTCCGTGATGCTCTCGGTCGTGAAGTCCTCGCTGCTCTTGTAGGTCTCGCCCAGGCGCCACGAGTACAGATCGACCACGGAAAGCTTGGCTGCGGTATGGCCGTCCTCGATCAGCGCGATCTTCTCGCGCAGCTCGTCCGGGGTCTCGTTGGTGCAGAGGTAGACGGCGTTCAGGCCATCCTTGAGGGCTTTCGCGGACACCTGGACGCAGAAGCTGGTCTTACCCGCACCGACATCGCCCTCGACGAGCACGGTGTCCCCCCGGGTCATGCCCCCCCGCGTCATGGCGTCGACGAACCCTATGCCGGTGGGAACCTTCCTCCTCTTGGTTTCCAAGGCGCGCAGAAGCTCATCCCGGGTGGGAACCCGGGTGAACCTCAGCGACTCATCGACTATGATGGTCGGAACCTGGGTCACGCGGAACTTCCGCGCGATCCTCCTATCCCTATCCACGTCGAATATCTGTAGGCTTATCCTGCCAGGATTCTCCCTCTTGATCTCCTCCAGGAGGGCCTGTGCGTCGTCGCAGTAGGCGGCGACGTCGGCCCGGAAGAGGTATACCTTCGTCATCCCGTCCCCGCTACACGATCTGCAGCTCTATGCCGTTGTTCGTGATCTGGTAGGGATACCGGTTCACGGCGTGCCTCGTCCCTCGCATCTTCAGTATCATGAGGTTCTTGGTCATCTTGGTGCCAGTCTCGGCGTACGTCATCACGATCACGCCGCTTGCCACGAACTCCTCCACGCCGAAGCGGCTGACGCCCTTCGTGAAATCCGTGGTCTCGCTCACCAGCACCACGTTGCAGCCGAGCTCAAGCAGGAGGTTGTTTATCTCGTGGATCGCGTTCCTTATCTCACCCACGTCTGCGAAGTGGAAGGTGAGGGCGGGCAGGGAGTCTATGACCACCCTCTTGATGTCGTTCTTGCTGATGATCTCGTAGAGCTTGTTGGCAAAGGTCTCAACCTTGAACTCGGTCTGGATCGAATACTTCTCCTTGCTGGGCATCCTGGCCCTGGGGTTGGCCACGTCGAGCACGAAAAGGGACCCTTCCTTCTCAAGCTTGGCGAGGTCCCAGCCGAAGCGGGTCATCTCGCGCCGCACATCGCAGGGCCGTTCCTCCAACGCGACGTACAGGCCTCTTTCGCCCTTGTTGGCGCCGTGGACCAGGTACTGCAGGCAGAAGATCGTCTTCCCAGTTCCGGAGGGGCCCGTCACCAGTATGCTGGAGTTTGCAGGAAACCCTCCCTCGATTAGGCCGTCGAGCCTTGGTATCCCCGTTTCAATCCTTTCTATCTCCATCTGACCTTCCCCGCGCCTTGGAAACCCTCATTCGGCACAGTATTTATAAATAGCATTGCATAATCTATAACATCGGCCGGTAATATATGAATATGGGACAAGCCGGCAGATGGAGCGTTGGGCATGGACGAGCGCGATAGGAGCATTCTGAAATGTTTGGATAGGGACGCGAGGATGAGCCTCACGGACATAAGCAAGGAGCTCAAGATCCCCGTGACGACGATCAAGTTCAGGATCGAGAAGCTCATCGAGGAGGGGGTGATCCAGCAGTTCACCACGCTTCTAAACCCGGATGTGTTAGGTTACCAGGTCTTCGCCTTAGTGACGCTGGAAACCGAGCGCTTCTTGGTGGACGAGATAGGTAGAAAAATGGTGGATGAGCTCTCGAAGGTGCTCGTGGCGGAGCCCTGCGTGCAGTTCGCGGGCGTGACCCAGGATGGACAGGTAAGGATGATTTGCGTCTTCAAGAGCGTTGCCGATCTTGAGAAGTTCGTTTCGGACCTTGAGTCCAGGTCGGCCGTGAAGAAGGCCAGCTTTGAGATATTCAATAGGGTTGCCAAGGGCAGAGGAATA
>CAZJVP010000047.1:0-7543 GCA_964549615.1 uncultured Thermococci archaeon
CAGACACAGGATACCGTGGCTCATGCCAGTCATCAAGAACAGGGAGATAGAGGAGAAGGCCAACGCCATCTACCGGGAGAGGAAAACAGCTGTGGTAAGCCACATCCTTGGGGACAAGAAGAAGAGGAAGGGTAGAAGGCACGTTAAGATCAACCTCATCATCCTGCCCCCTCTCAAAACCGCTAAGGCTGCCAAGACAGCAGAGACCGTAGAGACCGTGGACGAGGAGGGTCCATCTGTTTTTGCCACAAACATGGGTGTGGGCCAGGGAACGGAGGATTGGCCCAAGCCGTTGGTGCTCCTCGCACCGGTGGAGCAGGAATCCCTCTGGGCCCAGAGGTTGGCGGAGATCTACAGGAAGAGGTGGGGCATAGAGACAGGGTACAGGGTGAAGAAGGATTTCAAGGCTAGGACGTGCTCGGTCTGTCCAGGTGTGAGGTTTGTCTTCTTCTTCCTTTCCATCATCCTGTACAATCTCTGGGTTCTGGTCAACGGTGAAGATGCGTCCGCGGACCGGGTTGGTATGAGGGAGTCGGAAGGTGTGTCCAGATCTGGTATCGGGTCTGGTATGGGGTCTGGTATGGGTATCCTGACCACAACCACAACAAGATGGCTGTACATCTTGGTTTGCTCTCCCTTCCTCTTCCTCCCGCTGGATCGGTGGATCGCTGGATCTGACACACCCTGAGACACCTCACCATCCACCATCCACCATCCACGCCTCGTGTACGGACTAACTCTCCGCAGGTAACGGCCCCAGGCACGACTGAACCTCCGCTGGGAGAAACCGACGGGAACCGGACAAGTACCAAGTGTATCGGTTCTCTCCAGATGCCGAAGCCCGCCGAAAGCCCCGCAGACCACAGACAACAGGCCTCAAAAAACCCTGCACAAACCCCCCTCCCATCACCCTTCGGAAGTACTGGGCTTGAAGCAAAACTTATTACCGGCCATAGCAGACTTGGAAGGGAGCGGGAAATGCGAACCTGGGCGGTTGTTCTGGCTGTCTTCGTCTCTCTTGGGGTGAGCCTTGGGGCTCTCGGGCCCAAGGTGGATCCGCAGACCGGGAAGATAAGGACGTTGTTCATCGGGGATCCATATCTTCAGCCTGGGTACCCCACCTACGCCTTCGTTGAAGACCCCAAGATCAGCCTCGTCCGGATCGAGGCGGAGATAGGTTACAAGAACCCGGCCCTAGGCTTTGCCAACATGCAGAGATTCCTGCGACTTTATCTTCCTAGGAGCGAGTCAAGCCTCATCGAGAACTACGATGCGCTGATAATAACGGCCATACGTTCGGAGGACCTGAACACCCAGTTCCAAGTCTGGGCGAAGAGGGCCGTTGAGCAGCACGGATTTGGCCTCCTGATGTCCGATGACCCAACATCATTCGGGGGCTGTCCCACGGCCTGGACGACGGGTCCCCCCTGGGACGACACGCCCGTCGGGTCAGTCCTGCCCGTGTACCAAACCGAACACGTCTCCTACCGGGATCACTTCTTTCGGATACTACCTACCCAACCCAGCCCCTTGACGGACGGACTATCGTGGGCCAACATGCCTCTCATCTGGTCTCACAACAGGCCGCAGCCCAAGGACGGGGCCACGGTTCTGGCCGTCACCACGGACGAAACGGTTGCATCGGACCGCAAGAGGGATCCGGTTCTCATATACTGGGATATCGAGTCGGGCCGGACCCTCGCCTTCGTGTGGGATTGGGGCGGGAATGGGCATGTGATGCTCTACGGGTGGGAGTACTGGAAGGACTTCATGGCCCGACTTGTCTACTTCATCGCTAGAACGGCCATACCAACCGACGTATCGGTCACCCATAGCCTGAGGCAGAAGATAAGCCAATACTCTTTGGAGAAAGGGATGGTTTTCTCGTTGATCGAGTTCGCCGACAGTTTTGGGGCCAACACGCACGCGCTCAACCTCAAACTCGCGGAGACCGACAAGATGAGGCAGAAGGTCGACCGGCTGTGGATAGACGAGGAGTTCGCGGCATGCGTCCCCGCAATGGATGAGGCGTTGAGATCCTTGGAGGGTGTCATGCAGGATGCGATCAGGGCAAAGGATAGGGCTCTCCTATGGGTTTACGTCATCGAATGGTCAGCGGTTGCCGGAACGTCCGTCATCGTCGGCGTCGTGCTGTGGACCGTCATGATCCGTCGCAGGCTGTATCGTGAGGTCACAACCACGAGATTCCAGGTTTGAGGTCGCTGCCAGGCAGGTTGGCCGTTTGGCTTTCGACAGGATGATTCGCCATGAATTTCGTCGTCATCGTCTCGGACACCTTTCGACGAGACCATCTTGGATGCTACGGTAACGACTGGATAAGGACTCCCAACATCGACCGGCTTGCAAGCGAGTCGGTGGTATTCGACAATGCATACTGCGGATCCTTTCCCACGGTTCCAAACAGGGCCGAGCTGTTTACCGGAAGGTATGTCTTCACCTACTATGACTGGTCGCCGCTGCCCAAGGACGAGGTAGTTCTCTCCCAGGTCCTCGGGAAGGCAGGCTACACGACGATGTTGATCGCCGACACGCCCCACATTCTCAACGACGGCTACAACTTCCAGAGGGGTTTCTCGGGCTGGGACTGGGTGAGGGGACAGGAGAACGACCGCTACATAACGGACCCGATCAAGGTCAAGCTACCCTGTTCGCCAGAGAAGCTGAGGAGCCCATACGGCACAGTAGTGCAGTATCTTCGCAACGTCTCCCGACGAACATGCGAGGCCGACTACTTCGCTCCGCAGACGATGTCCCGGGCCTGCGACTGGTTGGAGAGGAACCGGTCCACGGACAAGTTCCTTCTCTACGTTGACACGTTCGACCCCCACGAACCTTGGGATCCGCCTCGTTGGTACGTCGACCTGTATGACCCCGGTTACGATGGCGAGGAGGTGATCTATCCCGCCTACGACTACAACAACTATATGACCCCCGAGGAACTAAGGCATGCCCGCGCCCTGTACGCTGCCGAGGCCACCATGGTCGACCGATGGGTCGGGAAGCTCCTTGCCAGGATCCAGGATTTGGGCCTGATGGATGATACGACCGTGATCTTCACCACCGATCACGGCTTCTACCTCGGCGAGCATAACCTGATTGGCAAGTGCATCGTAAGGGAAAACGTTCTTCAGGCAACCCCCCTTTACTCCGAACTCGCAGCCATCCCGTTGATCGTTCGTATCCCGGGCGTCGAGCCCTGCAGGATTGGCGGTTTAGTTCAGCCAACCGACATCATGCCGACCATCATCGCCCTCGCCGGCGCGCAGGACCCGGGAACCATGCACGGCCGGTCGCTTCTACCGCTCATCAAGGGTGAGGCCGAGTCCATAAGGCAGATAGCGATCTCGTCTTGGGCGATCACTCAGGGCGTCTCGTCCGGCCGGAGGAGCACAATATGCGACGGCAGGTGGGCCCTCATCTACGGGGGCCGTGCGGAGGGCCATGGGGCGGAATCGACCCCGGTGGTTGACAGCGTCCGCCGTAGCGAGCAGCCATACATGCCTGGGATCCAGCCGGAGCTATACGATTTGACGCGCGACCCGCGACAGGAAAGGAATCTCTTCGATGCCGAGAGGGATGTCGCGATCAGGCTGCACCGAAGCTATGTCGAGCAGCTCAAGGCGGTGGGGACCCCCGAGAAGTATCTGAGGCCGAGGCTCGTTCTCTAGACCTGCCTTAAGACGGTCATCGGAGGTCCCAGCTCAGAGAGTTCATGAATGCGAGGACCTCTTCGGCATCGAAAAACTTAGGATCCACCTGATGCCCGAGTCCCTTCACGGTTTCCAGTTCGAACCTCCCCCCGTGCCTGGCGTATTCCTCTGCGAACTGAAGGGCGTTGGGACCGTACTCCACCAATGTGTCCGCGTCGCCGTGCCTGTGCTTCGCGGGAACCCCGGCCCTGCTTAGTGGCGCGATCTGCCGTATGGGGTCAAACGCCGATACCTCCCTTTCTAGATCTATCCCCTGTTTCTCGTACACTTTGCATATGGTGGGCCCGGCCGGCCCCCTCAGCATTGCAGAAAGGTTGGTCACGGGATATATCCCGTACACGCCCAGGACGGATTCGACGTTGCGGCATGCCCAGTTGTAGGCGGAAAGGCCACCCATGCTCTGGCACAGCAGCGCGATCCTCCGAACGGAGAAATTGGACCGAACCCACGCGTACAGGACGTCATGGGCTCTGATAGACACGGGCGACCCCCAATGATCCTTGGTGGAGGTGATCGACGACACGACGTAGCAGGCATTGCACAGGGCATCCAGGATGCCCGCCTTCTCGTTCCTGGGATCCATCAGAACGGCGGCCGTCTCTCCGGCCCCGGTGTGATAGACTATGACCCTCGGATTCTTGGACATGCTAGCAGGACGGATTGTCACGACCTCGTAGCCTTTGACCTCTCCCAGTTCTATCTGCAGATGGGTTGCACCTCACCGAAGCCAGGTGTACGGACAGACCACCCAGTCAATGATATGGGAGAACGCTCTCCCCGCAGCCGTCCGCGGCCAACAGCTGATCATCCCCGAAACGGTCTACTCGGGCGCTGGAGCCGGCTGGGCCCTCATCTTTCTCCAGTTTCTGGCCAATTGGCTCAGGTGATCCGGGTGAACCGCGCCCGCATCCGCCTTGTCACCATTCTGACCATTTCCCGGTTCCTCGACGATCATCTCCACCGCCCGTTCCCCCCTTATGGCTTTAAGTTCCTTGTAGACCTGTGCGTAGAGCACGAGCATCCCTTCCTTGTGCTTCTGCTCGATTCGCTGCATGTCTCCCTCCACGCGGGCGATGTCCGAGGCAATGAGCCGGAAATCGCTGGCGTTTGGCATTCTCTTCAGGTGCTCGTCCATCGCATCCAACCGCGTGGCGAGGCCTCTCACCTCCTCCTCCAAACGGCCTAGCCTTACAACCAGATCCGAGATGTCGCGTGAACCCGACGTTGGAGCCTTCCCATCAACCCTGCTGCGCGAAAGCAAGCCCAACGAATCACCCTCGACCCTGGTCCCGAAGAACCCCTGTTGCAGGCCACTGGCACAAAGCCAGATTATAAAGTTTCCGAATATCGCTTCGAATCGTTGCGAACAGCCCCTGTGAGCAACAGGTCGGAACCGGTCGCTTCGGCGTGGACGCCCGTGTCAAACCTTCTCACGTCCTGGCATCCTAAGTGGACCAGGTTCGATCGACGGTCAATCATGCCAACTGATGCGGCTTCCCGGCCGGCAAATCCCGCCAGCGTTGCGATGATGCGAACTTGAACTTGCGAGAAATCGCACTTCGCTGTGGCATCCTTCCGAAGTATTTTAAGATATCCGGGGCGAGGCTTTCGCAGCCAAGCTGCGGATAGTCGTAGGGTGTCCGTATGCGTCGTCTCCGTAGCGCCTGCATCGCAGTTGCTGCGCTTTTGCTCATGTCGCTCATCTTGGGTTGTATGGAAGAAACCGGGACCCAGGAAGAAGACCAATCTTACTATGAGGAGACGGGCGGAGGGGGCGCTGGAGGGGGCGACACCACTGGCGCGGCTTCGCCGCCGGTGGACGTTGAGGTGACGAACATAAGATACGAGTGGCACGAGTATCCTGATCAGCCCTTGTCAGAGCCGGTACTGACAGCGACCTGCGATGCCATAAACTACGGTGGACCCGGCTACGTAACTGTTGTCCTCGTGGTGAACGGCACGAACCAGTCAGCGTGCATGGAGCAAAGGATCCAGCTGGCCCAGAATGAACAGCGAAGCCTCACCTTCTATCGGAAGTTCTCCTGCAGGCCGACAAGCGTCACCGCCCACACGAAGAGGGGAGTGCTTGTTAATGAGCAGCCGACCTCCGGGGAGCCCGAGGTCGAGATCGCCAACCTCTGGTATGAGACCTTGTCTTGGCTAGATGTCGAGCGCACCCAGCTGGAGATTGCCATCCACGCGAGCGCGATCAACTACGGACGGTCGGGCTACGTGACGGTGTCCATCGAGATCGAGTGCCAGGGCTCCACAAGCAAAGTCGAGCAAAGAGTTCATCTTGCATGGAACGAGCAAGTCGACCTCCGCTTGGTGACGGTGGTACCATCTCCATCGCTCAACTTGACGGCCTACGTGAGAAGGCCGCAGGCCGACTAGGTTTCCTTGCAAGGCGGAAGATCGCTTCGTGTCTGCAAAGCATATATCTACTCTTCGCAGCTAGCCGACCTCGCGGAGGGGTTCCGGAGACTGGTCAAACGGGCGAGACTCAAGATCTCGTGGCGTAGACCCCGTTTTGCCGGGCGGCGCAAGCCTTCGTGGGTTCAAGTCCCATCCCCTCCACTTCTCCTGAACCCACGAAGGCTTGAGGGTTTTAGGGTCTGGCTGTTGGGGAAGGGGAATCGTGAGTCTACCGTTGAGCGCAAGTTGAAGTGTCTTGGAAGGCTTTCAGGTTCTCCTGCCGATATGGTTCAACAGATCTTGGAGAAGCCTTGGTGCGATAAGGTGAAGTATAATGCCTTGAACGTTGTTGTGCAGTATGCGGAGTTCTTGGGTCAGCCTGTGTCTAGGCCGAGGCTGAAGGTTTATGATGACCGGGAGATGTTTGTGCCTTCTCCTGAGATGGTGATGCGTTTTGTTTACCGTGTTAGGAGTATCCGTCTGCGTGCCATGATAATGATTGCTGTTGAGACGGGTGCTTCTGCCTCTGAGGTTTTCGGTCTTCGTTGGCGTGACGTGAATTTTGCTTCGAGGACTCTGACCGTTCACGGCGTGAAGGGGCATGCCACCCTTGCCTATCCTATGAGTGATGGCTTGATCTCCGTCTTGATGCTGCTTGAGAGGGGTGCTTCCGATGCGCGTATCTTCAGCCATATATCCGATCCGAAGTATATCAACGATTCGATCATCGATTACCGTAGGAGGCTTGCCAGGGAGACGGGGAATCCCGATTTCCTGAAGATCCATTTCCATACGTTTAGGCATTTCGCGATCTCGTGGCATTACTTCAAGACGAAGGACATTGTAGCTACGAGGATCTTTGCGAGGCATCACTCCGTCTCCGTAACCGAGAGGTATGTCCATATCGTGAGGTCATGGATCTCTGAGAATGAATACGATGTGGTCTATGCGGAGTCGAAGGATGAGTTGTCGAAGTATCTTTCCGAGGGCTATTCCTTCGTGACCAAGACTGAGTGGGGATACTGTCTGAGGAGGCCGAAGATGCTCTACCGGTCCGTGGATCAGTGAATCAGTGATGTCCCAAGACCTCCCAAGAATCCTCACAGCTTGAAGAATCAAGAATCAAGAATCTCCAAGAAGAAGAATCCCCGGGGACAGTGTGGCCACTGAGACGATCAGGATCACCTTGGCCTCCGTAATGGCCGTGAGAACCCTTCGGAGGCTGGAGTCCCGGACAGTCCGCACAGAGAGCATCCCCAGCAACTGGCATTCTCTGATTCTCTCTCTCCATATACCATTCTATGATTCTCTATAGGTTATATCATAAGACTATTCCCTATACGTTATATCATAAGATCTCTATTCCCTATACGTTATATCATAAGATCTCTATTCCC
>CAZJVP010000048.1:0-69784 GCA_964549615.1 uncultured Thermococci archaeon
ATCGAGCGAACGGCTTGTACCTGGACAGTCGCCTCATATGTCCGTTCCTTCTCCCTGCAACATCTTCCCTGCCTGAAAGCATCGTGACCGCTCGAAGGTACACCAAATGCGATCAGATCGGTTGGCCAATCGACGCGACGCCGGGCCTTGAAAAATGCTCGTCCCTCCACCGTCCCGCGTGTGATAGGCTCGCGCGAATCCTCAAGGCAGCCGTATCGACAACTGAGCGGCGGAACGACCGACAGTGTTCCTCTCGTGGCCTCCCAGTTCAAGGTGCTACAACCCGATCAGGGTCACGAACTCATCTGGATCGACGAAGGAACTGCCCGTTATCTCTCTCAGCCTCTTCTTCCTTTGCAGGAAATCTGCATCCCCTGTGACGAAGAACCGAATCTCTTCGTCAAGCAACCTGCGTGCACAGATCAAGGAAGCGATGTGCATGCAGTCAAGCGTCCTCAACCCGACGTTGTAAGTCAAGTTCAGAGCGCCGTGCAGCAGTGCCGGCATGCGGACGCTCTTCCCCTCCGAGAGCAACTGAACGTCATCCAAGGGGTCGACGAACACCAAGTTCAACCTCATGAGCCTCTTGATCAATGCCGAAATGACCCTGCCCCTGTCTTGCACGCCTAGCTCGTGCAGTGAGCCCGATCTAGTCTCGATGCTACGACTTGTTACGGACGCGACTTCCAAGATAGCTAGCGAGGATGTGCATCCTCGAAGTCCTTCTTTTCCTAACTCCCTCACGATTTTCTGGCAGCTGCTGTGATACGGGTCATCAGGCTTGAATCTCGCGAGGAAGACGTTGGTGTCCATGTAGGAAATCATCGGCCGCGACCTTCCGCAACGATCTCCGCTGCAGTCCTCTTCCCGCAGAAGAGACCTGCACAGATCTTTTCAAGCTCGTCATCGTCGATGTCCGCCTCGGACCACTTCTCGGCTTCAGCGTCTAGGAACAGCTCGGGGTGTCTGTCTATGTAGTCTTCTGTCATGGTCCTTAGGGCCTCGCTGCGGTTCTTGAAGATCCCCCTGCGGACAAGATCGTCTACCTTTCGAACGAGGTCTTGTTCGAATCTGGCGTTTATGATTTCCACAAGATCCGATTGGCTGCGTAAGATAAATATCTTACGCTCACGCTTTAGCACGGCATACGGAGGGCTTGCTGGCAGGATGGGCCGCCGATAGGAATGGGATTCATCAATCGGGTTCATCAGAAGGTTCCTTAGGTGATCCTCCCCATCGCAAAGAACTCCGGGTTACCCCTGAGGAACGTCGTCCTCACGGTCAACACCGCTTACAATGTCACGGGAAACTGCAGCCTCAAGTCCCACACCGAGCCAACAGAATGAACGACCCATGCTTGCCGAGCTATGACTTCATCGCTCTGGCGGGAAATCCAAACCATTATCTCTTCCGAACGCGGTCAAAAAGAACCAATCCAGGGGAGAGGTAGGTTGAACAGGAACGGCTGTGGGGTCGCCGCTGCCGTATGTAGTCTGGTTGCGGTGGCAGTCATGATGACCTACGTTGGAGCAGCTGCCCAGCTCAGGGTCAAGTGGGTGTTCAATGCCACTCAGGGCTTGGAGAGCCCTGTTAGTAGTGGACACCAAGGATGCCAGACGGTCTGGGATATTGACGAAGACGGGATTGATGAGATCATCTTTGGGACGCCCTGGGGAGACAGCAAGAGGCTCTGGTGCATTGGGGCAGATGGCGCATTCAAATGGAGCTATCCGCCCATGGACTTGGACGGCCTTCCGGGATACTGGATAAGCAAGGTGTCCCTGGTCGATGTGAACAGGGACGGCAGATACGAGCTGTGTTTTGCCGGAGGAGGAAGGCTTCATGCTCTCGACGGCGAAGGGCGAATCATCTGGACCTGGGACAACCCTAACGTTGGCGCGGACATACCTGGACCTCCACAGGCCCACGACATCGATGGGGACGGCTTCGTCGATTTCTTTGTCGCCGACGAGACGGGCTACCTGTATAGGCTGAACTACGAAGGCCACCTCGTCTGGTCGTCGCACCTGTGCAGCAACGCCGTAGGCCAACCGACCATAGCCGACATAGATCGGGACGGAGGCTGTGAACTGGTGGTGGCAAGCTGGGATGGGTGCCTCTACTGCTTGGACGCTGGGACTGGAAGGGAGGAGTGGAGGTTCCACACGTCGGCCAACATCAGGAGCCCGCCCATTGTTGCCGACGTCAACAAGGACAGTGAATACGAAGCGCTTGTCTGGAGCGAAGGTTCCTTGAGCGACGCTCCCTTGAGCGAAGGCGGTACCCTGTTCTGCATAAGCTTCTACGGGACTGAGATTTGGAGTCTCAGATTGCCGGGGAAAGACCGTACCGGTCTCGTGCAGCAAGTGATGCCGTCAATAGCTGATTTCGACGGCGATGGAAGCATGGACATGGCGATCATGGCATCTGCCTACCTAGGGCAGATCTCCAATGTCTCATCGACTGACGGCAACGTGGGGTACATCATAAGTGTCTATGGACATGACAACAGCGTGTACGTGATAGACATTGGTGGAACGGTTCCCAGGGTGAAGTATGCCCTCAACTTCACGGAGATGAGCCTGAAGGGAATGATTCCGCGCGCAACTTCCCATTCCTTTTCGTCCTGCCAGTCCCAGCTGGTCGCAGACATCGATGGTGATAACAGGCAGGAGATTCTGTGGCTCGCTCCGTACCCGATCGTCACGGATGCGGCGACAGGTGCTGTCGAGGCCTACTACGTCAGCGCTGACGCGGTTTGGGACGGCCCAGGACAGAGGAACGGAGGGTGGTGGGGAGATGTCGATAAGGATAGGAGGTCCGAGTGGATCTGTGGGGCAGGTGCGGCATACTGCAGTTTTCTGACGGGCTGCCGTCAGCAGACGGGGGTCTACTGTCTGACCTTGGACGGAAAGTTTCCGGCCCAATCGCCGTGGCCCGAGTACTACCATAGTGCCTGCCCAGCCGAATACCAGAACCTGCAAGACTGGTTGGGCCTGAAGGCTGCCTACTCGAACTCCCTCTGGTTTCCCATGGATGAGCTCCTCTTGGCAGGGTTCCTGTCTCTAGCTGCCCTGGGCTCGGTGCGCCGATCGTGTCGTCGAAATGCTAGTCACAGTCCAAGTCTTGCGGTTCAGCCCCAACTTCTACGCCAACTATAGCCACGGGCAAAGCTTTATCCTCCAGCCCAGAAGCGAATCCGACCGACGGAAGCGACCCTCCCCAACGCTTGACCAGCTGAATGAGGTTTGCCGATCCATGCGCTCGGAATGGCTGTCCTTCAAGCGGCTCCTTTCCTTATCCTTGATCTGCCTGGCGTTCCTGCCGAGCGCCCTTGGCGACGGGGACACAAGGAGGGCCAGTCTGCTGTTGGTTGGGGATATCTTTCCCTGTCCCGTGATAGTGCTGTGCGAATCGGATCCGCTGTACCAGTACTTACCGATACAGACCAGGGAGATACCCGCGACGGAGGCCCAGCGGTACATCAGACTCTACTTCCCAAGGACCAGGGACGAGCTCTACGGCTATGGGGTCCTATTCTTCGTGGACCCGGACATGGACCCCTTCACCGGCCAACAGGTCGCGGCGATGCTGGACTCAGTCGCCAAGGGGCACTCGGGGACCTTCTGGACCTTCGGTCCCCACTACTCAAGCGTCGTCGCATCCGCGCTCGAGGCGGTGGTGCCCCACGAGATGTCGCACGAGTTCAAGCAGTGGTCGTGGGGCAATGACTTCTACACCGTCAAGTTCAGAAGGAACCTCCCGCCCGTATTCACCTCATTCATCGACCTCGGGCTGGAGAAGGTCAGGGCCTACGGATGTGGGCAGACCGTGCCGAGGCCGGGTTCAACCGTCTGGGGCGACCTAGTCCCATTCGGTTGGCCCTGGATGACTTCCTGGAGGTACGGGGGAAACGGGGGCGTCTGCTGGGTGGCCGCCGATGACCTCGACCATCCCTGGTGGAGCGGAGAGACCTATGGCTTTTGCGAGAACAAGTATGCGATAGATGTCCTGGCGAACATCATTACTTACACGGTCGGAGGCAAGCTGCCCGACGATGTCTTGGTGCCAATCCGGATTCGCAGGGAGTTCCTCGACTACAGGAGCGGAAAGAGCTTGTTCGTCTCGATCCTGGAGTTCGTGGAGAAATTCGGGGCTGGCACGAACCAACTCTATGAAGACTTCTCAAGGATCGATGCCGGCCTCGTCGGCCAGGCAAAGGCCTTCTACGTAGATGGCGACTACGATCAGGCCCTGGCGGCCATCAGGCAGGGTAACGAGGAGGTGAAGGCCCTCTGCGACAAGGCGTTGGAAGCCAGGAAAAGGGCCTTGCTCTGGATCTTCCTGATCGAGTGGCTCGCGGTTTCCGGCACGAGCATGCTAGCGGGCTTCATGGTCTGGACGCTGATGGTGAAAAGGAGGATGTACCGGGAAGTGACGACCACCAGGCTTATCGCGAGGTGATGCCTCCTCGAGATCCGCAGCCCCCTAGGCGGCGCGGGCGTGTTCCCTCCAGGCCAGAAGCTCCTTCTCCTCGACCCCTCCGGTCATCTCGATGAAGGCCTCCTCCAGCGTCCTCTTTCCGGTCCGGGCGATGATCTCCTCCACCGTCCCTAGGGCAATCAGCCTGCCCTGGTTGATGATGCCAATCCGGTCGCACAGCTCCTCCACGATGGGCAGGATGTGGCTGCAGACGAAGATGGTCTTGCCGGCCTGGTCGGCGAGTTCCTTGATCAGATCCTTGACCATGAGGGCGGCCCTTGGATCGAGGGTGGAGGTTGGCTCATCCAAGAACAGGATCGGCGGATCGTGCACCAGTGCCGCCGCCAGCAGGACCTTCTGCTTCATCCCCCGGCTGTATCCCTCCAGCAAATCGTTGCGCCTCTCCGACAGCCCGAAAAGCTCGAGCAGGTTCTGGATCCTGTCCGGCACGATCTCCCTGGGCACGTCGTAGAGGGCTGCCATGAACTCGAGGAATTCGTAGGCGCTTAGCTTCTCGTACAGCCCGGGAGATTCGGCCAGAAGGCCCGTCACCCGCTTGACCTCGTTGGGCTCCTTGAGGATGTCATGCCCTCCAACCATGGCAGTTCCGGAGGTCGGCTTGATTATGCAGTTGAGGAGACGGACGGTCGTGGTCTTCCCCGCACCGTTCGGGCCAAGCAGCCCGAAGGTCTCGCCCTCGTATACCTCGAGGTTGAGATGATCCACAGCCCTTATCTCCCCGCGTTTACCATAGTACTTACAGAGGTCCACCGTCCGAGCCACCACGTTCATGCGTCGCACCCGCCTGTTGCGGCTGGCCTTTGGCGCCTATTTATCCCTCACAAGCCCCATCCTCTTATAGTACTCCAAATACCCATGCCGGTCCACCGAGGGTTGGCCTGGTCCGGCAATCTTCAAACGAGAATAGCTCATGGGAGGCAGAGGTCCTGTCCTCCGCCTCCCGGTACTGGCCACCTTCACGGCGAACCCCGCCGCAAAAATCCCAGCCTCACCAAGACCCGCCAGCCAGCCTGACAAAGATTATTCAGCGGCCGATGAGGGCGCGACGCCATGCCGATCAAGATAGCGATGATCGGGGCGGGCAGCATTCTCTTCACGCGACGGCTCATCCAGGATGTCCTCACCGTTCCGGAGCTGGAGGATGCCGAGTTCGCCCTGACCGACATCAACGAACGAAACCTGGGCATGGTCTACCAGCTTGTGAAGCGCGACGTACAAGCGAACGGGAAGCCGGCCAAGTTGGTGGCAACCCTCAACCGTCGCGAGGCACTCGAAGGGGCCGACTACGTATTCTGCACAGTTCGCGTCGGTGGCCTTGAGGCATTCCAGCTCGACATCGATATCCCTCTCGAATACGGCGTTGACCAGTGCGTCGGCGACACGTTGTGCGTCGGCGGGATCACGTACGCCCAGCGTTCGATCCCCGCGCTATTGGAATTCTGCCAGGATATCCGGGAGGTCGCGGCTCCCGATTGCCTCCTCATGAACTACGCAAACCCCATGGCGATGAACACCTGGGCATGCGTGAAGTACGGCCGGGTACGGACGGTGGGGCTCTGCCACGGGATCCAGGGCGGCATACGACAGATCGCAGACGTGCTCCATGTCCCTGCAAAGGAACTGGATGTCATCTGCGCCGGAATCAACCATCAGGCATGGTTCATCTCTGTGAAGCACGAGGGCAAGGAGCTCACCGGAAGGCTTCTCCCAGCGTTCGAGCGACACCCCGTGTACCGGAGGACCGAGAAGGTGCGCATAGATATGCTCCGCCGGTTCGGCTACTATACCACCGAGAGCAACGGCCATGTCTCGGAGTACGTTCCCTGGTACAGGAAGCGGCCACGGGAGATCCGCAAGTGGATCGACCTGAGCTCCTGGATCAACGGGGAAACGGGAGGGTTCCTGCGCGTCTGCATCGAGTCGCGGAACTGGTTTGAGACGGACTTCCCGAAATGGCTTAAGGCCGATCCGCCGAGGTACAGCCCCGAGAAACGGTCAAGCGAACACGGATCCTACATCATCGAGGCACTGGAGACCGGGCGCACATATCGCGGCTACTTCAACGTGCTCAACAGGGGAATAATCACCAACCTCCCCGACGACTGTATCGTCGAGGCCCCAGGTTACGTTGACCGGAATGGAATCAACATGCCGATCGTCGGGGATCTGCCACTTGCGTGCGCCGCGACCTGCAACGCGAGCGTCCAGGTGCAGAGGATGGCGGTCGAGGCCGCGGTGCACGGGGATGTCACCCTGCTCAAACAGGCTGCCCTGCATGATCCGCTTACGGCCGCGGTGTGCAACCCGCCCGAGATATGGCAGATGATCGACCGAATGCTCGTTGCCCAGGCCAAGTGGCTGCCCCAATACGGAAAGGAGATCCCGAAGGCCAGGCGGAGGCTGGCCTCCCAGAAGAACCTCGGCACGAGATCCAACCGGGGAGCCGCCCGACTCAAGATAAGGACCGTTGACCAGATGAGGCGCAGCGCGAAGGCGCGCAGATAGGGGGGCATCGGCCCTCAGCCATCACTCAGGCCATCCATCCAAGGACGAAGCGCTCCTGCCGAGCGACTTCAAGCAAAGACCGGACGAATTATCAAGGAAGCCGGAGGGGTCTTGGCTTCAGTTTGACTTGTGGGCATCCTGTCCAAGCTGCGAGGCCGGGTGCTAGCCTTTGCTTGGACTGGTCCCCACGCCGATCAGCAAGACATAAGAGGCGCATCGCCGGGCGCTACCACATGCCAGACTCTTCGAAGGCCAGGAGGGTCAAGGTGGGCGTGATCGGCGTTGGAGCCATCGGCAGGCACCATGCCCAGGCATACAGGAACGCACCGGAGGCCGAGTTGGTCGCGATAGCGGACATCGATGAGGGCAGGGCCCGTGCTGCGGCAACCGAGCTCGGCGTGCCCAACGTCTTCACCGACTACAGGAAGATGCTCAAGATGCCCGGCTTGGAGGCAGTGAGCGTCTGCCTGCCCAACGTCTTGCATGCCCCAGCATCGATCGCTGCTCTGGAAGCCGGCAAACACGTGTTGTGCGAGAAGCCCCTCGCCACCGATGTCGCGAGCGCGCAGAGGATGGTGAGAGCTTCCAGGAAGAGCGGGAAGCGGCTGGCGATGTCGCTCAACCTGCGCCATACCGGAAGCGCCCAGATGCTCAAGAAGGCCGCTGAATCGGGGCTGCTCGGCCGCATCTATCACGGGAAGGGCGGGATGCTGAGGAATAATGCCATACCGAAGGGCTGGTTCCACCGAAAAGAGTTCGCGGGTGGCGGGCCGCTGCTCGACCTCGGCTCCCACATACTGGACGTAACATGGTGGGTTATGGGCAAGCCGAGGCCGGTCTCGGCTTACGGCGCCACTTACGCCGAGTTCGGCCCTAGGGGATTGGGGAAGGGAGACTGGGGGGTTGGCTACGAGGAGGGCCCCTTCGACGTGGAGGACCTCGCCTTGGGGCTTGTGCGGTTCGAGGGCGGGGAGACGGCCTTCGTGGAGGTAAGCTGGGCTGTGAACGCCAAGCCGATCACCTACAGTTACGTCTGCGGAACGGAGGGCGGCGCGTCGCTTTACCCAACCTTCGAAACGTTCAGGACGGACGGCACGCCCCTGACCATGGAACCGCTACAAGATTCGAACCCGCCGGTAAGATTCATCCAAGACCTGCTTGCGGACAGGCCACCCGTCGGGCCGGCCGAGGAGGGAGTCGTCGTGATGAAGATGCTCGAGGGCATCTACAACTCGGCGGAGACGGGTCGCGAGGTCCGGATACGCTAGCTTAGCCTTGTGAGTCGGTTGCCCGGAAGTCACGGGCGTGACATCTCGGATAGGCGTGCATGTCCGCCCCTTAACGGCCATCTTGTGGTGAGTTGCAATGAGGTTCTTTCCTAAGGAAGGGCCCATGGGCGAAGTGACTGTGGGTTGCCTGAGGGGGGCACATGGGTCCCGGGGGAACATTTTTCACTTACGGGTTACGCGTAACCGCGATACAATGCCTGCAGGAAAGCGCATAGGAAAGAAAATGCCTCACAGAGAGTTGGAGGAGTGGCGAAATCGCTGCATGGAGGCCATGAAGCTGTGGGTGGAGAAGAGTAAGGAGGCCCTGAGGTGCGGGGAGGACGAGATACCCCCGATACCAGCGCTGCCCCCACTTCCTCCGCTTCAGCATGGCCCGCCAGGTTTCGGCGGAAACCGTGAGCATGTTCCCCCCTTCTTCGGCCCGCCGCGGTCCAACGTGGTGGCCTCCAGGATAGACGACGAGGGACTCAAAGTCGTGGACATGCTCGTCGAGGCCGGCCTCTTCGATACCCGGTCAGAAGCTGTGGCTTATCTGGTGGCCGAAGGCATCAAGGCTCGCAAGGACGTCATCGACCAAGTCTCGGCGGCGCTCGGAGAGATCCGCGAGATAGCCAAACGAAGAGAGGAGAGGATCGCCAAGCTCAGGGAGCAGATAGGCATCGCCCGCCCGGAGGCCCCCGGCGAAACCCCATACACCAAGGACCAGCCCCCGTCGCTGCGCTAAGGCGCGAGCTCAGCCCCAAATTCCGCCTGCCACAGACTCCCATCTGCGTCGATTGGGTGAGGAAAGCACGGAGGAAGGGGTGACGTTCCTGGACAAGCACAGAAGTGGAGGAGCCGCATCGTGGTTCCAGAGCGTTCCAGCGAACACTTAAGGGCCGTCTCACGCTTAGCAAGGAGGCTGTGAAGCGCAAGGCGCAAGTCTACTCGGAGGAGACGTTGTGAGCGTTCCCAAGAGGTCTCTGGCAAACATTTGGAGAAGGAAGGTAAGGACAGCCTTGATCGTATTGGCACTCGGTTTCTCCGTTTCCATTGCGATCTCGGTTCCTGCCGCCTTGAAGGCGCAGGGCAACTTGACGGAGGCAATAGTCCGGACCCAAAGGGTGGGATACACAGCCATGATCAACCTTACGGCGACCGAGATCCTAGTTGGGCCGCCCACGCCCACCTTCGAGATGGGAGCAGGCGGCATGCGGATGCGCCAGATGCTCGGCTTCGGAGGCCAAGGGTCCCTCAACCAGACCATAACGGATGAGATCGGATCGATGGCCGGCGTTGAGTTGACGGTGCCCATCCTGCAGAGGATGGTATCCCTTCCTTCGCAAGAGACCTCGACCCAGACGGGGTTCAGGATGAGAAACTTCCTTCAGGTCATTGGAGTCGGGACGAACGCCTTCCTCGTCAAGGAGCGTGCCCTTCTGCCGAGAACGACGCTGGAAGGTCGAACCCTCACCCAGGAGGATGCAGGATGTATCATGATCGGGTCCAACCTCCGGGACCTACTCGGGGTAGGCGTGGGAGACACGATGCAGCTTGGCGACAAGACCTTTCAGATCATCGGCGTCTTTGACTCGGGCACAACATCCACAACGACCGAGGGGGGGCGGCGCTTTGCGCCCAGCTACGCCTACATGCTGCTCTCGGACGCCCAGGATCTGTTCGGCATGAACGGGCAGGTCACTTCGGTGAGGGTCTACGTTGAGAGCGTCGACCTGGTGCAGAGCGTGGTTGACCAGATAGCCAATACGTACGGAGAGAACGTCACCGTCACGACCCAGGAAAGCCTGCTGCAGAACCTCCCGCAGGTATACAGAAACGTTGAGGACACGGTCAGCGAGCAGCTCAACCAGGCCCGAAGCATGGCCACCCAGGAGGTTGCGATCTCACTGATCGTCGGAGGCGTCATAGTGTTCTCGACGATGTTCTACACGGTCCGGGAAAGGACCAAGGAGATAGGGATACTCAAGGCACTGGGCTTCAGGGACCGAGACGTGATGAGCCAGTTCATGCTTGAGGGCGTCGTCATAAGCCTCGTGGGCGGGCTTGCAGGGGTGGCGATCGCGGCAGTGGGGGCTCCCGCGCTGGCCAATCTCTTGCTTCGCCCGATCTCGGTTACGGGGCAGGGAGGGGCGGGCGGCGGCTTCTTCCCGGGCCAGATAAGCGTGGAGCAGATCCAGCTGAGCGCCCCACTGGATGTGGGGCTGGCGCTGGTCGGCATCGGGATTGCGGTCGTCCTAGGAGTCGTGGGGAGCTTCTACCCCGCCCTCCACGCCTCTAGGCAGAACCCGGTGGAGGCGTTAAGACATGAGTAGCGCGATTGCTCCTGAAGGCACCGACAACTTGACGCTGCCCAGCGCCGATGTCGGCGCGAGGGGCACGGGCTTCAACGTCCTCGTCATGCAGGGCGTCACGAAGGTCTACAACAGTGGACCAAATCGGGTGGAAGCACTCAAAGGAATCGACCTCACCGTCGCGCAGGGGACCATGGTTTCCATTATGGGGTCCTCGGGCTGTGGCAAGACAACGCTGCTCAACATCGCGGGTTGCCTGGACACGCCCACATCTGGGAGGGTCATCCTTGACGGGATCGACCTGGCAACGGTTCCCAGGCGCGACCTACCTACGATAAGGGCCCGCAAGGTCGGCTTCATCTTCCAGACCTTCAACCTCATGCCCATGCTGACGGTGCTAGAGAACGTTGAGCTTGCGATGGAGCGGGGGACGCTGCCCAAGAACGAGAGAAGGCAAAGGGCCATCCAGCTGCTCGAACAGGTGGGGCTGAGCGAAAGGGTCAACCACCGTCCCAACCAGCTCAGCTCCGGCGAACAGCAGAGAGTCGCCATAGCAAGGGCGCTAGCAAACAACCCCTCTCTGATACTGGCAGATGAACCTACGGGGAACCTCGATAGCAAGACCGGGCTGGGGATAATCAAGATCCTAAGGGGCCTCTGCGCCGACTCGGGGGCTACCATCCTTCTCGTCACGCACGACAGGACGATGGGTTCGCTGGGTGACAGGATGCTGTTCCTGCGAGACGGCAGGCTGCTGAAGGAGGAGAAGAAGGGAACGCTTGCTCCCGAGAGGGGCGAGAAGCCCCGCTGTCCAAGCTGCGGTAGGGAGATAGCAGCCGACTTTGTGGTCTGTCCGTACTGCGGCGCGAAGTTAGCATGAGATCTCGGGAAGGTGTGAAATCATGAGTACAGCCCCAGAAGAGCCGCTCGTTCCAGCCGGCGGAATCCCAAGCACGCCCCAAAGTCCTCCGGGCGCCGGGATGGGGAAGAGAAGACGGGAGAACGCCCTTGCCGGTGTCGTCGTCGTCGCGCTCCTTCTGTCCGCCACGATGGGCGTGGCGCTTTACCAGGTACACAACAAGCTGAAATACGAGACCGAACAGACGGTGAATCTCTCCCAGCAGTTGGCCGATGTGGAGGCGTCCCTTGCCAAGCAGGTGGACCAGAGCAATAGGTATGCAGCGCTGCTAGAGCAGTACCAACAGATAGTCCGCAGCTACCAAGAGAGGATTGCCGAGGCGAACCTCAGCATCAACATCACGACGCCGCTCATCAACCTCACGGCACCGACACATCTCTTGCTGAGCGAGGCCTCCTTGATCGCCCCGGCCGTAAGAACGGTCGGGTCCTTCCAGGTGAGCTACGAAGGTGTCGCGACAACGCTCAGCTTGGAAATCATTTCTGGCAAGGGCAGGGTCCTTGTAAGCACGAAGCCGCTCATGGGCGAGGTGTTTCAGGACACTGCGGTCTTGGCCAAGGAGACGGCGGAGCGCCTGACCGGCAAGAGCCTGGCCAACTGCGACCTCATCTTCTCGATAGAGGCGCCGGCAGAGATACCCGCCGTTGACGGCCCGAGTGCAGGCGCGGCGATGTGCCTGCTGGTGATGTCCCTGATCCAGGGCAAACAGCTCGCGCCTAATGTGGCCGTGACGGGGACGATCAAATCCGACGGGACGATCGGCGAGATCGGCGGCGTGTTGGAGAAGGCCAAAGCAGCCAAGGAGGCCGGCGCGAAGATCCTCCTGGTGTCCAAAGAGAACTCGCGCATGACGATCTACAAAGAAACGACGGTCACGAGAGGACGGTGGACGTATCGCGTCAGCGTGCCCGTCCAAGTCTCGACAGAAGAGTACATCGAGGAAAATGTGGGGATAGATGTCGAGCTCGTGAGTAACGTGCAAGAGCTGCTTCGCCTCGCCGCCGCATAGCCCAAGAATAGGCAAGAGCAACCGTGCCGGAAAGCCATCCACGACTGGTGGCCGTACGAATGGGAAGGGGTAGCGAAACCGAAGAGGACTGCGTGCGACTCAAGGTGGGTTCGCGAAGATTGGAGGTGCGTAGAGCCCCCTCTTTCCCCGGCTCCGGCTTCGTCGGCTTTGCCGAGCTGTACCTCGACGGGAGGTACGAAGGCTATCTGGCCATACCGAAGGAGGGCGGGCCTAATGTGGTGATCTACGGGAGATCCCAACTCCCTAGAGCAAGAGCTCCTCTGGGTGAGGCTGCCGGAGATAAGGAGATCTCCCCCGCCCTCGAACGGGTGCAACCGACGGTCTCGGCGCCCGGTGCTGGGTCCCTGCCCATGCCACGGCACAGGGTCGTGGAAAGCGTGAAACGGATGCTGAGACGCCGGCGGTGGTTGCCGCGTCGACGACAAGGAGAGCCTTGAGCATCAGCATATCGAGATGATGCACGCCCAATCGAGGGGTGTCCCGTGCGTCTTTTGCCCGTCAGACTGGGGGAGATCCCCCGTACAGGGAAATGCTGTGGAGATCTACGAATCCGATCGGTTTCCGCGCGGAGCATCTTTCCAGGCCAGATATGAGACTTCAAAAAAGCGGCAGGTCTTTGTGTTCGGGCAACATGACCGAGCCTGTCTGGGACCACACACCGTGACATGCTTTTCTGGTCAAGGACCACGATGGCTGGCTACCGACCATTTGCTTCTGGCGAAGCGTTAGAGGAACTTGAAGAAAAAAAGGCCCCGCCCTCCGACCGCCCTCTCCGGGTTTTCCACGGGGGTCTACGCGCAGCCGGGCGGGGCGCCATATTGCCCATCAGGGCTCCTCGGCCGAAGGCTCCTCTGGCGGTACTTCGCCCGCCCACCGGCCGCAGCATCCCCAGCGCATGCGCGGGCCTCCGAAGGGCCTACACGGCATGCAGGGCATCCCTGAGCTCTGCCTAAGGGCTTCCATCTTGGGCCCAACTATCTCGCGTATCTGGTCCATCTTGTCCTTCAACTGCTGGCGAAGATCGTTGGCTTCCTGGGCGAGCTGCTTGACCGTCGCGGTCTCCTCCTCAGTGAGGTCGAGCTTGGTCGCCATTTCGTCTATCGCGTCGCTGTCGCCGAGATCGAAGCAGCGCATCCACCGGCCCAATCTCCACCCGATCTGATTGCACGTCTGGTCAGTCGTCGCATCCGACCCGTCGCTGGTTGCGGCAAGAACCGCCAGCGGGACGATGGTCGCCAGGGCTGCCATGCAGATAATGCCAACTCCGAGTTTTCCGGAAATCCTCAGCGCTTATCACCTCCGATCACTCCGGGATTGGAACTCTTGATCTGTGTTCGTCGATACGCTGCGGAACAAGCCGTTCCAGCGGTCTGGCCGGACGGATTCGGGCAGAGCGGGCGCGCGAACCGCCCAGTGGCATCGGATGAGATCCCCCAGTTCCTTCTCGTCGGCCTCGGATGCGGCAAATGCGCGGCATAAGCAGTTTTATCCCATGGATTCCCGCTGCGGGAGCGGAGGCCAATCCATGCGGAATCTGCCATCATGCGCGATCATTGCGATCATGGCCTCATCCTTACTCGTGTCGATCGCCGGCTTGAACGCGGACTGGCCGATGTGGAGGCACGACCGCGAGAACTCGGGTCACTCCCCCCTGCCCGGCAACATGAACACGGCGCCCCAGGTTCTGTGGACGTACTTCGTGGGAGGCTACGCAAGCCAAGCGCTGGGGGTGGACCTAGACGGTGATGGGATGGAGGAGGTGGTCTATCTCACGGCAGGCAAGCTGAAGGCTGCCAAGACAGGCGGGGAGGAGATCTGGTCAACCCCACCTCTGGGGCTATCCAGCATCCTGGCGGTCGAGGACATCGGAGCAGACGGGTCGGTGGAGATAGTGGCATGCGTGTACTCGCCCTCGGCAATAGTCCTGATAGATTCCGAGACCGGGGGTCTTGTGTGGAACTACAGCTTCCCCTCGCCATCGTCCGGGATCGGTCGCTACTCTTTCAAGGCCGCCGATATCTCGCCGCAGATGCCCGGCCCTGAACTCATCGTCTGGCCCTATAAGAGCGAGATCGGCTATGCCTTTGGCTTCCCGGCTGATGCAGCAAGCGGCCAGCTTCTGTGGACGGCGGAGGCGCCGGAGACTAGGAACTATCCACCCCCGATAGCGGTCGCCGACCTGGACCTGGACGGCTCCATGGAAGTCTTCTTGGCAACGTTCGAGAGGATCTACTCCTTCGACGGGCTCACAGGTAGGCAGGAGATGCTTGCCTACTCACCCGGCATAAACAGGAACTATGGCACCATGGTCGCGACGAACCTGGACGAGGATCCCTACCCTGAGATCGCCCTCTTGGCGCCGAACCTCAACGAGCATCTCTGGATCGTGGACAATGACGGCTCGCGTCTGACCCAGATCTGGGACAGGTTCTTCGAGTACTCCTACCCGGATGACCTCGTGGAGATCAAGGTGACGGTCGACTCCGTGTCGGACGTCGATGGTGACGGCCGCAAGGAAATCGTCTTCTCCTTCTTCAACCAATCAGCGGATGCCAGATGGCACACCCTCATTTGGGATGCCCTTACGGCTGCACAGGAAGGTGACCTCCTGGACGAGTACCTTCTGGCTGTGGCCGACATAGATGGTGACGGAACAGACGAAGTCATCACCAGCGAGCAGCACCAGAGATCCACCCTCTATTACTCCAACATCAGCATACGCAGCCTCGATTCGGGGGAAAAGATCATCCTCAGAAACACGGGATTGGTCATGGACTACTGGGCGGCTTACCCGCTTGGGACGAACACGATAGCCAACGGCGAGAGATGGATGGAAGGCGAGCATGGCTATGCGATATGGGCCAACGGCTCACTCGGTTTCCTGAAGCTTGTCAACGGTGTGCCCCGGATCAGATGGGTGGTGCGGCAACCATCGGTGGGATTGACCATCCTGGGGACCTATTCTGGAACGGGGGTGCTGGCGAGCGGGAACGATGGCTGGCTCAGAGCTTACGATGAGTCGGGAGATGTCGTCGGAATGTTCAGGACCGGCGGCTTCCTCTCGAGCCTCGTGGCAGCCGACCTTGACGGCGACGGCAAGGTGGAGGTCATAGCGAAGAATAGCCAAGGAAAGCACGTCGTCCTTGAATGGAACGGCTCACAATCGGGCGAGATCAGGGGCGCGCCCAGGTACGCCAAATTCGGCAAGGACGGATCGTTCGTCGTATGGGACATGGACGGCAACGGGCAGCCGGAGATCCTGGTCGGGGAACCGAATGCCCTGGGCGTCCTGGATGGGTCCGGGACCCTTCTGGAGAGCTACTCCCTTCCCTCAAATCCGTACGACTGGATGGTGGCGAACATCACGGCAGACTCACACTGGGATCTGTTCGTCTGCTGCCTTGGGACGGGCAGCCACACGGCCTACACGCTTGCGATAGACGGCGCCTCCGGTCGGGTGTTGTGGACCAAGCAATACGGCACTTACGCAGGCTTCATGAGCGTGATGGATTACGACGGGAACGGGCTGGACGACCTTGTGATGCGCGAACACTTCGACTTCTACATCATACTAGGGCCGACCGGCGAGGAACGCAAGGGGACCTCCATCTGCGGCTACCACGCCCCCATCCTGACGGACATCGAAGACGACGGCCGCGTGGAGATCGTCTGGGGCGGCGGTTGGGGCAGCCTAGCGGTGGACCGCAAGTACGATTGGGTGATCGCAAACGTGACCTTCACCTATACGGCGCAGGTCTGGGTGAAGCTCTTCGGCGGCGGGGACAGCGACGAGATATACGGCAAGATGCCCGCGGTTGCGGACGTGGATGGCGACGGCATCAAGGAGGTTGGAATTGGGAACCGGAACGGCACCTTCCATTGCTTCGACGGATCCAGCGGCAGGCTTGAGTGGAACTTCGCAGTGGGCTCGTCTTCGTCGGATGTCCACAGCTGCGACATCGACGGCGATGGGCTTGCAGAATTCCTCTTCGGCACCGGGGACGGGAGGCTCATCTCGCTGGGACGCGACGGGATCGAGTGGGAAATGTACTTCGGGGACACAGTGGGAGAGCCGATCCTGTGCGACCTCGATGGAGACATGAGATCCGACATCCTCGTTCCGGTCATGGATGGGTACGTGTACGCGCTCCACATACCGGAGCGGGTTCTGAGTTCGATTTCGACGGGGCTCTTCGCGTTCGGATTTCTCAGGATACGCAAGCGCTCCCATGACAAGGGCGTCCATGCCTCAATCCATGAAGGTGGAAGTGAACATGTTTGTCCTATCGGGTGGCCTTCCTTCCCCTGAGATATTCTCCCACATGCCTAGCGAACTCATCGAAGTCCTTCAGTTCTTTCACCAAGTACCCGTGTAGCCTCTCCACGTCGACATCGGCATAGGCATGAACCAGCAGGTTTCTGAAGCTGGCCGCCGGGGCGAACCTCCTAGCAAATCTCGCGGGAAGGACGCCCTCCCGGCCCAACGTTAGGATCGCTCCCCGATAGTCCTCGGGCTTCTCAAACCCTTCCTCCGAGATGATGACCTCCGCGATGTCCAGAGCGGCCTCTATCGCGACCTGGAAGTTGCGTTCGATTGCGCTCCTTAACTCGTAGTTATCTTTGAGCTGTCCCACCGTCACATTCTGTTTGCCTCGAAGGTAATCAATGCACCTTTTCATCGACATGAGCTTCCTAGCTACTGTCTCGCCCGCCTCCATGGGATCACTCCAATCCCTTCTCGGACACCCTCCTCAGAAACGCGTCCACGGCCCGTTTCTCATAGTATCTCCTGTCCAGATACAACGACATTATCCGATGCTCGACCTCGACCTTCCTCGAGGCATCCCTGACGAAGACCGGCTTGAACCTGATTATCTCATAGTTCAAGCTGGGGCTGGCGTCGTTCATGACAACCAAGTCCACCTTGTCGGTCTTGAGCAGCGATGCGATCTCCGACATCAGCCTCAGCCGCATCTTGAACCTTTCATCGCCTGAAAGCGATTCGTCCAGGTACACCGCGATGTCGACATCGCTCAGCTTGCCCCCCTCGCCACGTGCTTGCGACCCGAAGATGTAAGCGAGCTGGACCTGTTTGTGTCGCCGGGCGAATTCCCTTATCTGCTCCTCGAACTCCATGCCGAATCCGCGTATGGATCTAGCGTACCCGAGTATTAACTTTACCCATCACGAGATTAGTGAGCTGGGAAGAGCGGCGCATTGGCAGAATACAGGTGTGCCGAGCCCCGTTTGGTTCAGGTCGGATCCGACGGCAATGTAGCCAAGTAGCACCGTGTTGAACAGCCTAGCCTGGGATGCGATACGTCAGAGGGAAGGTGGACTCCAGGGACCGATGCGTATGGCTCTTGCCGGCCCAACCTGCTATCAGTGTCTTATTCGCCCAGCTGTCCCCGTGCCCAGTCTAGGTCGAAGCTGGACTGCCGCGGATTCAGACAGCCTGCCGCCTGCGAGAGGAGAGGGAACTCCTGATTCTTCCGCCGATCCTGGGGAAGGGTGCCAACGGCCGTCTGAAGGTAACGGCATTCAACCTGCCCCCGTTGATGTCCTCCACCATCTTCCTCAGGTCCCAGCCGTATTGGCGCTCGCAGACGCTGACTGCCCGAAGCCCAATCCTAGTTCCGAGCTCTACCAGGAGGCGGACGCCGACCTTGGAGGTCGGGCCTGAGAGGCGTCGGATCATCTGGGGCCCGAGGATGTATGGGACCGATCTGAGGGTGTGAAGCCAGCACTTCATGAACAACTCCCCGTGGAGGGGGGTTAGATCGGCGAGGCGGAAGGAACCCCTTCCCCGGTTGTTTATGTCGACGTAGAAGAGGGGCACCAGAAGGCCGATATGCCCCTTCAGGCTCTCCACGAGCTCCAGCGTGAGCTCGATGTCCTGCGGCGTCTCGCCCGGCAACCCAACAATCAGCGTCGCGCACGCCAGCCATCGATGCTCGGAAAGAAGGTCAAAGCATCTCCGCACCATATCGGGCCATTCCTCGCTGCGGAACGGCTTCGGCTTGCCGGGAAGGAACTCCCTGATCAATCTCGGACTCCCAGTCTCGATTCCGACCTGTCCACTCACGATGAAGCGTGACTTGAGCTCGTCGCCCCTGCCCTCCCTCTCCTTCGCGTCTCGTATCTTCTCGTTGATCTCCTCCAGAAGCGAATCAGCCTGCACGATCGATGAAACTGAGAAGTGGCTAACGGCTAGGTCATGAACGCCGGGGATCGACAGCACCGCGCCAAGAAGCTCCTTTATCCGTTCAGGACTTATGCGGGATCCACGGGAGCCATATGCGAGCACATCCTCGGAGTGAAGTATCGGCTGTTGGCCGGCCCTGAGGTTGAGAGAGACCTCGGCCACTATCTTCTCAAGGGGGATGCTCCGAAGCCTCCTCATCGCCGGGATGCAGAAACGACACCCCCTCCCGCATCCCCTCGCCACTTCGACGAGCCCTGCGACTGAGGGCTGAGCTATGATCGGTATCTCCTCGGCGAGCACATACTGGCCTTCGACCACCCTTGGCGCCGACCTACCTTGCACCAAGTCGCCGAAGAGCTTTGGGACGACCTTCTCGCCCTCCCCCACCACCACATGGTCTATCCCCAGATCGTCCATCGTTTCCTCGTCGGCAAGCTGCCAAGCCCCCGGTCCTCCCAACACGATCTTCGCGTCCGTGCTCCCTCTTATGGTCTCCAGAAGTGCCCTAAGATTGTGCTCCATGTAGGAGACCCCGCCCATGAGTTCCCTGAACGTGGAGGTGGCCGGGCCGATGCCCAAGGGGTCGTTCGCCGTCAGCCCCACGACGAGCGTCTTTGGCCCCAAAAGTTCGCTCAGATGCATGGGATGCGCGACGATCACGTCATCTCTATGAAACCCAGAGACCAGCAGGCTCGCCTCAACCTTCCTCAGACCGTACGGGGCAAACCTAGCCGAGCCGTCGGCGTTCGCGTCCACAATGGGACAGAGCAAGCTGTAGTACACCCAATCCGGGAGCCTGCCGCGCGGCAGCGTGGCCGCGAAACCAAGGAAAAGGTGGCTGTGGTAGCTGCTCATCAGGGTCCTTTCCGATGTCAGGACGATCTTTCTCTCAACCATCCTGCCAGCCCCCGTAGCCGAATTCTATGAGTAAGCCAGACTCAAGTCATCCAGCTAGCGTGCCACCGGCCTGCGTCCCGGGATGGGCGATCCCCCTCATATTTTTTTCGATACGCAAGGCAAATGACGCAAAGAGACACCGGCCCATCGAACCCCAACAAGACCTTCGAGACAAGGATCCACGAGGACCTTCGGATGCCAAGGACGGCCCGGCCAAGGTGGAGGGGATGGAAGGACAACCACCGCCCGTAAATCCCTGTCGGGCGGCCCATCAAGTCTCAGGCGTTGCCAGCTGCTTCACTCCTAGGACGTAGGAAAATAGATATCTGTCATCGCGGACCCGTATACAGTCCGGGGTGGCGATGGAACTGCGAATCCCCTGCGGATCTCGCCGGAATCGGATGGTCCTAGGTATTCTAGCGGCAGTTCTTCTGCTCGGTCTGCTGGGAGTCTTGCCGATCAAGCTCAAAACCCCTCATGTTCTTAGCGGACTGCCCAGCGCCGTGATACTCACCGAATGGGGTGAGCGAGAAGAAGAGCTTGTCTGGGAGCAGCACAATCCTACCGGTCGCTGGGAGGAGGGCTTGTGGAAGACGACGCTTCCGTTCTGGATGAATGCGATTGGAGCTGTAGAGGTGGCCCGGATGCAAGGAATGCCCGTCGTAGGCTGCTGGCTCTCTGGGATGGGGGAGAGGGGCCCGACCCTTGTCCATGTGGACTTGGTGAACAACAAGAAGTACACCTTGGACGTGAAGAAGGCTACGGGCATCAACGAGGTGAAGAGCATGGCGGCGAACTGGACCGGGGAGGTGTGCGTGGGAGGACTGGAGGGAATGGGATGGTTCCACAACGACAGCTTCACCTGGACCTTCTACCCGGTGGGGAGCCGTGGCATCCCTGGCCCCGTGACGATGCTTCACTTCGACCGTGAGGGCAAGCTCTGGGCAGGTGGCTATGTCTACCCGGGCGACGACGAGGCCAAGCCTACCGAGGGTTGGATCTCCGTCTACGATGGAAAGACTTGGAAGACCTGGACCGAGTGGCTACTCTACCCGTACGGCAAAAGAAACAAAGTGCCTCTTCCGCCTGTCTGGGACGTCGCGTTCAAAGAGGAGGTCCCCATCATCGCCACCGATAGGGGGCTGGCTTTCTACGACTCTGGAGAGGGAGAGATTCACGCCATAGAGCCGGGCCGGGGTCCTCCCGTCGCGGGGATCGAGGTGGCTGATACCCCGATTGTCAAGATCTTCTACGATGAGGCGGGGAGCCCATGGCTGATAGGCGGTGATCCCGTGCGGGGCGGGCGTTACCTATCCTACGTCTCCGGCTCTCGCACTAGGAGGGTATCCTTCGCACCGACCGACAACCCTCGATGGATTCACTTTGGCCTAGGCCGGATATGGGTGGTTGCAGACCAGAACATCTTCCTCTGCAACAAGTCGATGTACGGCGAAGATGTCTGGAAGAATGGGTACATAGGAGGTGGACCCCACGGCTTCCTGTTTGACAGGGAGGGCAAGGTGTACTTCACCGGCAGGCTGGGTCTTTTCCGTTTCGACTTCGAAACCTATGGTGACATGTACTTCTGGATCTACGAGGTCGAGCACGTAGCATAGCCCGGTGGAACCCAGGCATAGTGCTCGATTGCCAGCACTCAATCCGCCAAGCTGTGCCCACGTCGATAGACGGTCTTGCTTTCTGCCTCAGGTCGGGCGATCCGGGAGGCAAGCAAGGAGTCAGGAAGGTTACGCAGCCTTCTCAGCAAGCAGAAGGATCTGGCCGACCTGCCGTGTCATGCGCATCGTCCTTTCCGATACGAAGATTGGATGTGGGGTGGGATTCGCCCCGCACAGTGAATGGGCCCGGCGGGATTCGAACCCGCGACTTGAGGCTTAGAAGGCATGCGGGCCAAGGGCTCCCCGCCCCATCCTAGCTAGGCCACGGGCCCCCCTTGCTGGGGCCGATCTCATTAAAAATCGTTCTCTGATCGGACGAGGCCCGGCGCAACCAGAAGGATGGTTCTGTGCGAAGCGGGGGCCAAGAAGCGGAAATCCGATCCAAGAACCGTGCCGGACGGTCAGCAGAGGTCCGCTGAACAAACATTTTTATGGTGCTTGCCGGGACGCTGGCCAAAGAGGCCTGGGTCCGCTCCTGGACCACGGCCGTGCTCTGCTTTTCCCACCTAGATGTGAGAAAGCGGTGAAGGCGATCTAGAGGAGGAGTGACATGGCAAAAGTGAGTCTGAGCGTGATCAAAGCTGACGTTGGGAGTTTGGCGGGACACACCGTCGTCCCCAACGAGTTGAAGGAGATAGCGAGGAAGAGCCTCTCCGAGGCCAAGAAGAGCGGCCTCATCAAGGACTTCTACGTTGCCAACTGCGGGGATGACCTTGAGCTCATCATGGCCCACAACAAGGGCACTGACAATGCGGAGATCCACGGACTAGCGTGGAAGACCTTCGAGAAGGCGGCTGACAAGGCCAAGGAGATGATGCTCTACGGCGCGGGCCAGGACCTACTGTCGGACGCATTCTCGGGGAACGTCCGGGGGATGGGGCCAGGGATCGCGGAGATGGAGTTCACGCAGCGCAAGGCCGAGCCCCTCGTAGTCTTCATGATGGACAAAACGGAGCCCGGCGCGTTCAACCTTCCCATCTTCAAAATCTTCGCCGACCCGTTCACAAACGCGGGCCTCGTCATCGATCCCAACGCGCATGCCGGCTTCAGGTTCGAGATCTGGGACATCCTGGAACACAAGAAGGTGATGATGAGCTGCCCTGAGGAGATGTACGACATGCTCGCCCTGATCGGCGCAAAGGGCAGGTACGTCATCAAGAGGGTCTATCCCAAGAAGGAGCACCCCAAGCTGCCACCCGAGGAACCCGTCGCGGTCGTCAGCACGGAGAAGCTGTTCCAGATAGCGGGCGAGTACGTCGGAAAGGACGATCCCTGCGGGATAGTGCGGGCCCAGTCCGGCCTTCCCTCAACGGGCGAGGTTCTCGAGGGATTCGCGTTCCCGCACTTGGTGTCGGGATGGATGCGCGGTAGCCACAACGGGCCACTCATGCCCTGCGCCGAGAAGGACGCGGTGTGTTCAAGGTTCGACGGCCCGCCAAGGCTGGTTGGCCTTGGCTTCAACCTGGCGAACGGCATCCTACACGGACCCATGGACATGTTCGCAGATCCGGTCTGGGACTACCAGAGAATGGAGGCCGCGAAGATAGCGGACTACATGAGGAGGCATGGGCCATTCGAGCCCCACAGGCTGCCTCTTGAGGACATGGAGTACACGACCTTGCCGAAGGTCCTCAAGAACCTCTCCGGGCGGTTCGAGCCCGTCGAGTAGTGGGCGGGGGCTGGGCATTGAAGATCAGGACGCCCGTTATCGTGCTCAACGTGAAGGCTTATGCCGAATCCTCGGGCGAGAGGGGCGTAGCGCTTCTCAAGGCGTGCGAGGAAGCATCCGAAGAGACTGGCGCGTCCATAGTGATCTGCCCCCAGCAGGTCCAGCTGGCCCTCATCGCCAAGCAGTCGAGGATCCCGGTCTTCGCGCAAAGCGTCGATGCCCTCGACCCGGGCAGCCAGACGGGCTGGGTAACGCTTCAGTCCATAAAGGCGGTGGGCGCGGCCGGAACGCTAGTCAACCACTCGGAGCACAGGCTAAAACTGGCGGAGATCGAGTGGATCGTCTCCAAGGCAAGGGAGATGGACCTCGTCACCTGCGTGTGCACCAACAATGTCCCGGTCAGCATGGCAGCGGCTGCGGTGTCGCCCGACTTCGTCGCGGTGGAGCCCCCGGAGCTGATCGGATCGGGCATCGCGGTCTCCAGGGCTGACCCTCAGATCGTGCGCAACAGCGTCGACGCCGTCAAGAAGGTCAACAGAAAGGTCACCGTTCTTTGCGGCGCCGGGATAACCACAGGCGACGACGTCAAGGCCGCGATCGAGCTGGGCTCGGAGGGAGTACTCCTCGCCTCCGGAGTGGTCAAGGCCAAGAATCCCAAGGCCGCGATCCTGGATCTCTGCAAGGGCGTGTAGTCCGGCCCTTGCAATCGCTGCGAAAAATAGATCAAGTCAGCGGGAGCTCGGCCGGCCGGTGAGCGAATGGGCCTAGATGTGATCTCGCTCGGGGAGGCCTTGATCGACTTCATCTCCCTTAAGCCCGGAGTGTCTCTCGAGGACGCGCCCGGATTCGAGAAGTGCCCTGGGGGAGCACCGGCCAACTTCGCCGTGGCCTGCGCCAGACTCGGGCTTTCGACTGGCTTCATAGGCAAGGTTGGCGACGATGCGTTCGGACGATTCCTGGCGGCCACGCTCGCAAGCAACGGGGTCGATGTCTCGCAGGTGAAGTATTCCGAACACAGGACCGCGCTGGCGTTCGTGTCCATTGCCAAGAACGGCGAGAGGCATTTCATGTTCTACCGCCGCCCCTGCGCGGACCTGATGCTTGAGGAAAGGGAGATCGACCCGGGCTACATCTCGGGCGCAAAGATCCTGCACTTCGGAACGGTCAGCCTTTCCGAGAGCCCTGCCAGGGAGGCAACCATGAAGGCCGTGCAATGCGCGAGGGAGGCCGGCGTGCAGGTATCCTTCGACCCCAACATCAGGTTCCATCTCTGGGCCAAAGAACCGGATGAGATAAGAGAGGACGTCATCTCGGTCACAAGAACGTGCGACATATTCCTGCCCTCGGAGGAGGAGGCGCGGTTTTTGTCGGGGATGGATGTCCGGGCCTCGATTGACGAGTTTCTTTCATGGGGTCCGAAAACGATCGCCATCAAGCTCGGCGAACGCGGGTGCGTTGTTGGGGACAAAACCAAGACCGCAGAGGTCCCCGGAATAAAGGCTAGGGCCGTCGACACAACCGGTGCGGGCGACGGATTCGATGCTGGCTTCATCTTCGGGCTCCTTCAGGGACATGGACTTGAGCGAGCCGCGCTCTACGCTAACGCGGTCGGAAGCCTCGTCGTGCGAAAGAGGGGTGCTATGACGTCGCTGCCCTCCAGGCGCGAGGTTGAGCGGCTTGTCAGCAAGGTGCTTGCCCGGAGTCAGAGCCGATCACACCACACTGCAAAACGGAGGGCGCACCGACGCACCAAGAAACCTACCGGATGAAGCCCTTCGGGCCGGCGTCCAAGCGGGGTCCTGCGTCCTGAAAGGGAGGAGCGGGAAGCCGGAGACTTTCAGCGCAGTCCCGCTCGGCTACGCAGATATGCGCGTTGACGCATAGCTCGGCGCAACCATCAGGGCCGGGAAGAAGGCAAGACCCAGTCACGCCACACCAGCCCACACGGAGATGCCGCCGAGAAATGTGCCCTCATCGCCTGGGATCCATCTCATGGGACGCTAAGAAGCCCCGGTAGTGGAGAAATCGGTCGGCCAAATGTACAAACCGCATCTACACGTAGTCCACAAGAAATGAGCTTCGCTCGACACATTCTCTGTGCCTGACGAGCATCTGCTCGATGGCTTGCCTGAGCGAGTCCCTTCCGACCAAGCCGACCAACGATCCTATTGGCCTTCCCTCGCAGTAGAACACGAGCGTCGGAGTCGAGAACACCCCGTTCGTGGCCGCAATGACCTTGTTCTCGGCGCTCTCCAAGATGTTCAGCCTGGCGAACTTGACCTTTCCCCGGAACTCTTCCGAGATCTCATCGAGTATCGGCTCAAGCATCCTGCACCAGGGACATGCCTGATGCCAGAACTCGACCAACACCAGATCCTTCGAGGCCGCGACCCGATCTCTCCAGTTTCCCGCGTCCACATCCATAACGGCACTCAAGCCTGCTCTCCCCTATCTGGCTTCCGCCTCCCTTATGGACCTTGGCCTGAACTGGGTCACGCCCTCGGGGCTAGAGTAGTCCGGAATCATAAACGAGTCCCACTTCCCCTTGAGCTCCACCTCTTTCCCGACGAACTTGTCGAGCACTTTAGCCGACTGCCATGCCTCGGTTCCCGACGAGAGGATCACGTAATACTTGGTCCCGTTCATCTCGAAGCTGGGCCGAACGTCCGACTCGCCAAGGCGTATGCGGTGGGTCCACCCCTTCTTGTAGAAGTTGAGGTACTGGCCTTGAAGGCCCTCTTTGCTGATGCGGTCGACCTCGTCCTCCGAGATGAATGTGGGGTCGCCCTCCTTTGGCACCGCGAGGACCACCATGTCGTTCGCCTCTAGGATTCCCCGCACGATCTCCTCCTGTCCCGGGAGCTGGTCGTACAGATAGACGGCCCGCGGAACCTGGATCCAGCCGGCGTCCCTTCCGCTGCCCACAATCACGTAGGCCGCGACGCCAACTCCGACCGCCACCGCCAAGACGATGTAGGGCGCCAGTCTCGACACGGAAATCTCTCGCGGCGGTCGCTGATATTTCCTTCTAGCCCGCGGAGAGGTATTCGTGGATCGCCTTTGCCGCTAGCCGCCCTGCGCCCATCGCAGCTATCACCGTGGCCTCACCGGTCACGATGTCCCCGCCCGCATATACGCCCTTCTTGGAGGTCTTTCCGGTCGTGGGGTCGGCAACGAAGTACCCCCACTCGTTCACCTTCAGGTCCTTTGTCGTTGAGGAGATGAGGGGGTTGGGCCCCTGCCCTATGGCCACCACGACCGTGTCGATTTCCTTCTCGAACTCGGATCCCGGGACCGGCACCGGCCTCCGCCGGCCGGAGCTGTCGGGCTCTCCAAGCTGCATCCTCTGGCACCTCATCGCCCTCAGCCGCCCCTGGCCATCGCCGAGATAGGCGACGGGCACAGTGAGGAACTCGAACTTCACCCCTTCCTCTTCGGCGTTCTCAACCTCCTCCCGCCTCGCAGGCATCTCGGCCCTGGAGCGCCGATAGACGACGGTGACCTCCTTTGCCCCGTAGCGCAGGGCGCTTCTCGCCGCGTCCATGGTCACGTTGCCCCCACCTATCACCGCGACCCTCCTGCCCACCTTTATCGGAGTGTGGTACTCAGGAAACCGATATGCCTTCATGAGGTTGGTTCTCGTGAGAAATTCGTTGGCCGAGTACACGCCGCAGAGGTTTTCGCCCGGTATCCCCATGAACTTCGGCAGCCCCGCGCCGCTCCCGATGAAGACGGCGTCGTAGCCGGAGCTAAGAAGCTCGTCTATGGATGCCGTTCGGCCGACGATGAAATTCGTTCTGATCTCAACGCCGAGAGCCTTGAGCGTATCGATCTCCCTCTGCACTATGGCCTTGGGAAGCCGAAACTCCGGTATGCCGTACACCAAGACCCCACCTGGCTTGTGAAGGGCCTCGAAGATGGTGACCTTGTGGCCCAGCCGGGCAAGGTCGCCGGCGACGGTAAGGCCGGCCGGCCCCGATCCGATGACAGCCACCCTCTTCCCCGTGGGAGCCGCGACGCTGGGAATGAAGACGTTCGATGAGCGAGCCTCCCAGTCGGCCGCGAACCTCTCCAACCTGCCGATGGCCACCGGTTCGCCGTGCCTGCCGAGCACGCATGCCTCCTCGCACTGCGTTTCCTGGGGACATACCCGGCCGCAGATCGCGGGGAAGACGTTGTCCCTCTTGATCCGGACGACAGCGCCCTGAAAGTCCCCTTTGGCGATCAGGCCTATGAAACCCGGGATGTCTATCTGGACCGGACACCCGGAGACGCAGCGCGGCTTCTTGCACTGAAGGCATCTGCTTGCCTCGGCGACGGCTTGCTCGGGCCCGTAGCCCAGGGCGACCTCGTCGAAGTTACCCGTTCGTCTCGTCGGGTCTTGCTTGGGCATGGGTGTCTTCGTCTTGCTCGGAACAGGCATCCTCAGCACCTGCTGCGTGCCTCAAGCGCGCACCTCTCCTCCTCAAGATAGAAACTCTGCCTCTTCAGCAGAAGGTCGAAATCGACTTGGTGGGCATCGAACTCGGGACCGTCCACGCACGCGAACTTCGTTTTCCCGCCCACCTCCACCCTGCACCCACCGCACATCCCCGTCGCATCGACCATGATGGGGTTGAGGCTTACGACGGTCCGGATGGAGTGGGGGCGTGTGGTGTTGGCGACTGCCCTCATCATGACGGCGGGGCCGACCGCGTACACGTAGTCTATCTTCCTCCCCGACGAGATCAGGTCCTGAAGGACCGTGGTGACGAAACCCTTCCTCCCGTAGGTTCCGTCATCGGTCGTGATGTACAGCTCGTCCGATATCCTTCGGAAATCGTCTTCCAGTATCACCAGATCCTTGGTCCTTGCGCCGACTATGGAGATCACGTAATTGCCCGCTTGCTTAAGCGCTCGGGCCACCGGAAGGACGCAGGCTGACCCGATGCCCCCGCCGACCACGACGCACGCTCCGTACCGTTCGATCTCCGATGGTCTGCCGAGCGGCCCGGCCACATCAAGCAGCCTGTCTCCCTCAGCCAGGCTGCCCAAGAGCATCGTGGTCTTACCGATCTCCAGGAACACTAGCGTGATGGTGCCCTTATCCGGATCGGCATCCTGAATGGTCAGGGGTATTCGCTCGCCCTGCTCGTTGATCCTTATGATGACGAACTGGCCCGGAAGGGCTTTGCGAGCTATCTCGGGCGCGTCGACTTCGATCCTCTTTATCTTGTCTGCTAGGATGGTCTTCTTGACTATCGCGTTCATGGCGCCCAGCCGGAAACAACGGAGTTGATAAGTATTCTACCGTGGCGGATCTGTGCGCCACTTGCCGCAGGGCCGAATCCTGAAGTCGCAGCCCGACCCCAGCGGACCCGAAGCGGAGGGGCCTCACAGCGGACCCCAATCTGGTCAAGCCGTAGAGGAAACTGCGATCCAAGGCGCGGGCCGAGCTTGAAGCTTTTCATGCACGGGCGGACCCGCACCGGACGACATCACGGCTCGGCAGCCCCGGGTGCTAGTGACAGCGCGATCTCACGGGCTGCTCGCAGGACCGAAGGAGTTCGGTGAGGATCAGAGAAGCACTGCCGCAGGGCCCTCTCGCAAGTTTCCGGAGGGAAGCGAACGGGGGTCTCATGGCCGGAGCTAGTCCTTGAGCAGTTCGATCGCTTCTTGGATCGCGAACTTCACCCTCTCCGTGCAGGCGAAGTCGTGCACGCTTCGGCAGTACTCCTTCAGACCCTCCGGCGTCTTGATGTCCAGCTTGGTGAGCTCCCGACAGGTGACCGCGCCCCACCGCCTCCTGAAGTCCTGTATGAACTTGTCGACCCTTTGCCATGTCGCCTGGGGGCTCTGCAGATTATCCGTCCTGCCGTACTTCAGGCCGATGGCCATTGCCGCCCCCGATATGGTGCCGCAGGTGAGCCCGTTCACGGAGAACCCAGCACCGACCCCCGTGGCCATATTCGGGATCAGGTCGGAGTCGACCCCGGTACTCGCTAACCGCAAGCAGCACGCTCTCGCATCAGTTATACGGCCGGCCCTGCGGAAAGTTGGGGGCCGGTCACAGAAGTATCCTGCTGCCTTCTCCGGCAATTCCACGACGGTGGTCGCGCCAATTCTTCCGGCTGCCCTTGTGCGTGGTCCCTAACTGATGGCCCTGGTCCCCCCTGATGAGGTCCCTGTGCACACTTCGACACGTCGGACTACGGGCACCAGGGCGTTGAGCAACGAGGAGAAAGCGCCGCAGCCCCGACGGTGGCCCGGCGGAGAACATCCGCTTCAAGGCGCTCGGGGGAGGGGTTGCTCACTCACTCCGCAGCAAGTTGAAGGACCACCGGGTCCCGCAGGACTGTGAGGCGTGCTGAAGACAAGGATTTTCGTCCATGATGCACAAGATGCTTCATTGAGCGTCGGCGACGACCCTAGCGCAGAATCCGGCCTGAACTGGGAGCCGACGACAGCGAAGTGAGCGGCTGCCCCTCAAGCCGGATTGCATCTTGCTTTGGGCTAGGAAATGGATGACGATTCGGAACCTCTGCCGAAGTGTGATGATAGCCCGGCTCGGATTCGAACTCCCCAGAAGCGTCAAAACAAGCTTCTTCCGAGGTCTCGGGCTCTCCCTCGGCCGATGGCCGACCAAAGGCCCGAATGATTGACCGCTACACTCGGCGGAGGCATCATCCTCCTCCACCGGGCTTTCCGGGCTGACAGGCCCAGGACAAAGATTCTAATAAATCTCTCATCCGATGCCCTGCTCCTTTCGGTACCCGATCTTCACTCATTGCCTTGAACCTTGAGGCGAGTGCGAGCGGGAGGCGGGACTGACTCTTGGATTGGCCCGATCGCAGGACCCTTGATCCGGAGTCCTGATCAGGAGTCTGGACCTCCACATCCTGTCTCTCTGGCGTTCCTTGAGCCGGATCTCGGTTCCTGGGACAAGCAGACTGAGTCGCACGTTGGCTATGGATCAGCACAGCGTCGATTATCCCCTCTTGGAAGGATTGCGGCGTGGTCTGGAAATCAATAAATACCGAAGTCAATCGATAGCTAGCGAATTGGGCGACCAAGCGGGGAAGGGCGAGGGAATCCAGAAGAGCAAGCTGTACGAGATGCTCATGGAAAAGAAGGGCTACACTGCCGATCAGCTGATGCAGGAGATCGAGAAGAAGAGAGCCGAATACGACATGCTGACCGACGAGGGGGCCCTCGTGCTCATCGCCAACGAGGCGGGGATAGTCCTAGAAGAGCCGGCCAAGATCTCCACCATGAAGATAGCCGACCTCAAGCCCGGCATGCAGGACCTCGACATCGTGGGGCGGGTGGTGCGCATAACGCCGCCTAGAGACTTCACCCGCAGGGACGGGTCGACGGGATACGTCTGCAGCCTCATCCTCTCCGACAACACCGCCTCGGTGAGGCTCACGCTCTGGGATCAGGAATGCAGGCTGCTTGAGGACATCAAGGAAAACGACATCCTCAGGGTGGTCGGCGGGGTCTGTCGATCGGGCCCGCGCGGAGTTGAGATCCACACCGGGCGAAGAGCCAGGTTCGCTCTCAACCCCTCCGCATCCGAGGATCCCCGCGTGCAGAACCTCGGCGAAGTCGTCCCGCCGACGGAGCCCCCGGCGCTGAGGAAGAGGATCGCTGAGCTTGATGAGGGGGATGCCAACATCGAGATCAGGGCGACCATCGTCAGGTTCTACCGCGTCTGGACCTACGACGCCTGCCCAACCTGCGGGCGCAAGGTGTCCGAAAGCCGCTGCCAGATCTGCGGTGACGTGGAGGCAGTGCCGAGGGCGATCTTGGACGTGGGATTGGATGACTCATCGGGCTTCATTAGGGCGAAACTCTTTGGCCAGACGGCGGAGGAGCTGCTCGGCTCGACGGCTATGGAGATTCGACGCGGCATCGAAATGCTGCTTGGAAAGGGGATGGAACCGAGGCGGGCGTCGGAAGAGTATCTAAGCCGAAACCATTCCGATGCCCTCGGTCGCGAAGTCGTGTTACGAGGCAGAGTGGCGGTAGACGAATACCGGGGCCTGATGCTTTCGGTTGAGTCCATCCGAGATGCTGATCCGGTGGAGGAGGCGAAACTCATTCTCAAGGAGGTGGGCCTCTAGCATGCAGGAACAACCCGGAGCCCAGACATCATCTGAACAGGGATCGGAGTTCGAGGAGTTCGCCCGAGAGAAGCGGGTCGGCGAGATCACTGGCGCCGAGCCATGGATCAGCCTAATAGGCACCGTCATCTCGAGAAACACTGCGGACTCCTCGATGGTCCTCGATGACGGAACCGGACAGATAACCGTGAAAGCAGCAAAACTACCCGAGCCTGGAAGTCTCGTTAGGGTCGTTGGCAGGGCATTTACTTCAGCCGGCAGGGTGGCGATCGATGGGGTGATCGTGCAGGATTTTTCGTGCTTTGATGTGAATCTCTATAGAAAGGTCCTTGATCTGGAGGAGAGGGCATACAGTCCAGAAGGCGACTTCCATCCGTGAGGATCCGGATCTCGGAAGTGCTATCATCGGAGTTCGTGCGAAGCGAAAGCGACTTTGAGCCCAGCTACGTCCTCACGCGCTTCAAGAAAAAGATCCACAGGGTGAAGGTGGTGGGGACGGTCAGGTCGCCGCCCATCTTCGGATCTGACAACACATACGCCCGGTTCCAGCTCGATGATTCCACCGGCGTCATATGGGTTTCCGCCTTCCACGGCCGGGTCGCCATGGTCGAGGGGATTGCACAGGGCGACATGGTCCAGATCGTGGCGACTGTGAACGAGTACCGCGGGAGGCTAGAGCTCATCGCCGAGTGCATCCGGAAGGTGAGTCCAAACTTCTGGTTGCTCCACCGCGCGGAGGCCGCAAGGTCAGAGCTTGAGGACAGGAAGGAGTATGAGAAGCTCAGATCGATCGCCGTACATGAGAGGAACATCCAGGAGGCAAAGGAGGCCGCGAGGGAGATAGGCATCGACGCAGAGGTCGAACCCATCCGCGTGGAGATCCCGACCAAAGAGGATGAAGATCTCGGGAGCAAGGTACTGGGCCTGATCTCAGAGTTGGACGCAGGGGGCGGAGTCTCCCTGCGGGAGATAGCGCGGGCCCTGAAAGGATCTCATTCGGAGGATGAGATCGAATCTGCAGTAAACAAGCTCCTGGACGACGGCGAGATATACGAACCGACGGTTGGAAGATATTCTAGGATATGAGACAGAGGGCAATGCCCCGTCCATCCCAGCACGCTCATTCTTGGTGGCGGGCCATCTGAGAAGATTTTAATCCGGACAACGTCAGGTCGGGCCGGGCGAGATCTGATGCCCTTTGCCTGCCTGGCTTGAGGCCGCGCCCATCCGCGGTCACGTCTCGCCGTCTGCACCGGGTTGATTGGGGCTTCGGAGTCGTGACACTTCTTGGCGAAGGCTATCGAGATCAAGGACGTCACAAAGGTCTTCACGAGCAAGGAGGAGGGGAAGAAGAAGGTGCTCAGGGCGGTTGACGGCGTGAGCCTCTCCTTGGAGTACGGGGAGTTCGTCGGGCTTCTAGGTCCGAACGGCGCCGGAAAGACGACCCTCATCAAGATACTGGGAACCCTGATACTCCCCACGGACGGCACGGCCAAGGTCGCGGGCTATGATGTGGTGAAGGAACCGGACAAAGCCCGGTCAAGTTTTGGCTGGCTTCACGGCGAAACCGGTGGAAGGGCACTCTACTGGAGGCTGACCGCGCTCGACAACCTCAAGTTCTATGCGTCTTTGCACAACGTGCCGCCGGATGTGGCCAAGAAGAGGATAGACGTCCTCCTGGATTTCTTCGACCTGGTGGAAGACAAGGACAAGATGGTGAAGGATTTCTCCACGGGGATGAAGGTCAGGGTGATGCTTGCCCGGTCGCTTCTGGCCAACCCGCCCATCCTTCTCATGGACGAGCCGACCGTGGGCCTAGACCCGATCACTGCGGATGAAACGCGGAGGCTGCTAATATCCCTAAACAGGGACCTCGGGAAAACCATACTCTTCACCAGCCACAACATGTTGGAGGTGGAGAAGCTTTGCCATCGGGTCGCAATCATGCACAAGGGCAGGCTCATCGCGGACGGCAGCCCCGCACTGCTGAGCAAGCTGCATCGAGAGACGGAAGGGATAATCCTTGAGGTGGAAGCCACCCTGCAGCTGGAGCGCGTCAGGAAGGTCTTGGAGTCCCTACCCCGAGTTGAGGGCATCCTGAACGCTCAAGAGACGGAGGGCTCCTACATCTTCCAACTAGCAGTCGACGACGAGAGGGAAGCGCTGTACGAGCTGCCGGGTGAGCTGAAAAGGGCCGGCATCACCTTGACGAGCATCTCGCGTTCCAAGCCAAGTCTGGAGGAGGTTTTCCTTCGCTTGACTAGGAAGTGATGGCAATGACGCCCAGAGCGACGACGCAAGACGTCATAGATGTTCTCAGGTACGATCCTCCCAAGCAAAGGTCCGACCTCAGGCAGACCTGGGCCGTCTTCGTGGCCAACCTGAAGATCTTCCTTTCGTACAAGACATGGGTGGCGACCGAGACCGTGACCACCCTGTCCTCGATAGCGATGTTCTACTTCTTCAGCTTCCTCGTGAACCCGGAACGACTGGAGGAAGCCGGATATGGAAGCAGCTACCTAGGTTTCGCGCTGATAGGCGTGGCGAGCACGAACTACCTTTGGATGTGCATAAACAGGCTGAGCCACTCGATGTCCCACGAGGTAAGGGAGGGAACGTTCGAGACGGTGATATCGTCGCCCATTCGGTTGAGGTCTTACGTGGTCGGGATAGCGATAAGGGGCTTCCTCGTGAGCTGCTACTTCATGGCCGGGGCTTTGACGATGGGCATTGCGCTGAAGGCGCCGCTCATCCTTAATCCTGGTACGATTTCGTCAGCCATTTTGCTCGTGCTTCTGCTCATCTCAAGCCACCTCGGCATCGGGGTCATGGCGGCAGGCGTCATACTGGTCTACAAGAAGGGGGATCCCCTCACCTTCCTGTTCACCGGACTGACGGAGTTCTTCGGCGGAGTGCTGTTTCCGTTGCAGCTCTTGCAGAACTACCCCTTGGCTTGGGCTTTTGCCTGGGTCCTCCCCTATACACATGCGCTGAACGGACTCAGGAAGGTCCTCCTGTTGGGCGAGACGGTGTTCTCCCCGTCGGTCGCAACCTCGGCCGGGGTCCTCGTCGCGTACTCCGTCGTCCTGCTGCCCTTGAGCCTTCTCTTCTTCCGATGGGGATACAATCGAATTAGAAAAGAGGGGTCAACGACCACATATTGAGGCGGCCAAATGAAGCGCGACTTGCTGATGGCAAACCTTGGGGACAACCCCTCTCAGTACGGCCGGGTCGGGGCCCTTGCTAAGCTGAAGAGCTTCGTCATCAGGGACGCCAAGATATGGTGGACCTACAAGATGTGGGTCCTGCTTGATTTGATGAGCACCCTCATGTTCGTGATCACCTATGCCTTGGTTTCGCGGATCGTTTCCCCGGACAGGCTTGTCGCCGGCGGCTACACGCGAGGTGGATATCTGGCCTTTTCGGTGATAGGGATCGCGTTCCAACAGTACGTCTTCTCATCCGTTCTAGGCATCTCGGAGGCCATAAGGGACGAGCAGTGGTTCGGCACCATGGAAACGATACTTTCGTCCCCGACAAGCTTCAGGATCTTCTTGCTCGGCGAGTCGCTTTTCAGGTTCATGATAAGCACCATCCTCCTCACGGGCGCGGTGGGGCTTGGCATTGCCCTCGGCGCAACCTTCGAGGTCTCCCCCGCCATCATCGGCTCGGTGGCAGTTCTCTCGGTTCTGATGGTTTTCAGCCATCTCGCGATCGGCATCGCCAGCGCCGGCGTAATCATGAAGATCAAGCAGGGGGACCCGGTGGCCTGGGCGTTCTCTTGGCTGACGCAGCTCGTCTCAGGCGTTTTCTATCCCCTGAACGTCCTCCCCAACTATCTCAAATGGGTCGGGCTCGCATTCCCCCTAACATATTCGTTGCACGGGGTCAGGCTCTGCCTGATGGGCGGGCGAACGATCGCTGATCCCGTCGTGGCCCGGAACGTTCTTTGGCTGTGCATCTTCATCGCCATCTCGATGCCGGTGTCCCTTTACATCTTCAGGATCGGCTACGACTCGTCGAGGCGAGATGGGTCGCTCGGACAGTATTAGCGCCGGTGACGCCCATCAAGTGCGCAAGTCATTAGCCGCGGGCGCGACCGGCCCAGCTCAGCTGGGGCGAGATATTTTAATAGAAATTAGGGGTCCTGAGCTGGCCGAGGCACAGCGAGGCTCCCATGGTAGGGCGAACATGAGCTTTAGAGTGTTTGTGTGCGAGAGCTGCTCATCGAAGGTGGGGATCGAAGAAAAGTCCAAGGAGAGACCGTCGGTCTGTCCCAAATGCAGGGGCATGCTGATGTCCGGGGGGACTTCCGAGGAGTTCAAGGGCAGCGTTGTGGTCTGCCCCGACTGTGGCAACTCGTTCTTGTACGGCGAGGCCCCTTTCAAGTGTGCCTTCTGCGACCATACATTCAGGGACCAGTTCACCTACTTCTGAGCGGGACGTTTCCGGGCCGCCCTCAAATGACGGGTTGCGAGCGGCCCGGCGAAATACCCCCTTCGACCTACGTCATCCCGCCCATCCCGCCCGGCCCCATGCCGCCGGCTGGAGGCTTCTTCTCCTTCTCCTCCTCTTTCTTAAGCTCCTTGGCGGATATGACGTCGTCGATTCTCAGGATCATGCAGGCCGTCTCGACGGCAGACTTGATGATCTGCCGGTTCACATCGAGCGGCTGAATGACCCCAAGCTTGTACATGTCTGCGATCTTTCCTTGGAAGATGTCTATGCCCATCTGCGGGCCCTTCGTCTCATTCTGGGCCACCAAGTCTTGGACTATGTCGATCGGGTCAAGGCCCGCGTTTTCGGCCAGGCTCCTCGGAACGATCCTCAGGGCCTCCGCGAACGCGGAGACGGCAAGGCCCTCCTTGCCCCCGACGCTTGAGGCGTAGCTCTGCACGGCACGGGACACGGCGGCCTCCACTGCCCCGCCTCCGGGAACGATCTTGTTGTTCTCCAACACGTCGCCCACGACGCACACCGCGTCGTGCAGGGCCCTCTCGATCTCGTCCACGACGTGCTCAGTACCTCCCCTTATGAAGATCGTCACCGCCTTGGGGTCCTTGCAGTCCTCAACGAAGATCATCTCGTCGCCGGCTATTTTCCTCTCCTGCACGAGTCCGGCGCTTCCCAAGTCATCCTTGGTCATGTCGTTCAGGTTCGTGATGATCCTGGCTCCGGTGGCCCTGGAAAGCTTCTCCATATCGCTCTTCTTGACCCTTCTCGCGGCAAGTATCCCGGCCTTCGCCAGATAGTGCTGGACGAGGTCGTCGATTCCCTTCTGACAGAAGACCACGTTCGCTCCGACCTTGCTGAACTTCTCCGCCATGTCCTTCAGCATCTTCTCCTCCTCGCCCAGGAAACTCTTGAGCTGTTCTGGCGTGGAGATCTTGATCTCAGCATCGGTCTCCGTCTCCTGGACCTCGAGCTTGGCGTCAACGAGGGCTATCTTCGCATTCTCCACAGTCTTTGGCATGGCCGGGTGCACGACCTCTTTGTCTATGATCGCACCCCTGACCAGCTCGGTCTCAGAAACGCCGGCACCCTGCTTCTTGACCATGTTGATGTAGTCGACGTCCACCTCTGTCTTATCGCCCACCTTCTCTGCAACCAGCTTGGCCGCCTTCACGGCAACTGAGGCGAGGTGGTCCCTGGCCACGTTGGCTGCCTTGCCGGTCATCGAGGTCTTGGCTATGTTCTCGAGGGTCTTGGTATCGTTGGGATCGATCGTCTTTGCGATCCTGTCGAGCTCCTCGAGGGCCTTTCTTGCGGCGGCCCGATACCCGCTCACTATGACGGTGGCATGTATGTCCTGGGCCATGAGCTCCTGTGCCTTGGTCAAGAGCTCGCCTGCCAGGACTACCGCCGTTGTGGTTCCATCGCCCACTTCCTCGTCCTGGGTCTTCGCAACTTCGACCATCATCTTTGCCGCAGGGTGCTCAACGTCCATTTCGTCAAGGATGGTCGCGCCGTCGTTGGTCACCACGATGTCCCCGAGGCTGTCAACGAGCATCTTGTCCATTCCCCGCGGGCCCAGGGTGGTCCTCACGGCCTCCGCGATCACCTTCGCAGCAAGGAGGTTGTTCTGCTGGGCGTCCCTGCCTCGACGCCTCTGTGTTCCCTCCTTGAGTATAAGCACAGGCGTGCCTGCCAGTTGAGTCGCCATGCAATCGCCTTGCTCATCTGTCTTATCGGTTATATATAAAGCTTTTCGGTCTCGAGGGTAGCGTTGCCATGCCCCAGCCTTGTTCCTGGCTGCAGGCTTCAGCTAGCTTCTTCCGATCCCGCTTCCCCATCCGCCCGTCTCATAGGAAAGGAGCGTCCCGTTTTCCACCAAGGCCGCAAGCCGATCGTCCATCCAAGCCGGAACAAGAATGGACATGCTCTGCCCCATCTCATCCACGGCAACTCCCCTACATGCCGCAAGGAGGTCGTGGATTCCGACGGGGCTGACCCCGGGACCGAGCCTTAGGAGGACAAGAACATAACCGACGTAGACGACCCGCCTGTCGGGGTACGTGGTCGCGATGCCCCCGCCATCGGCCGAAACGAGGGCATCCACCCCACCGTTCATCCCGACGACCTCGTATCCCTGTGCCTCGCCCTCTCCGCCGAGTTTGGTCACTAGAGCGCTCTCCCCGAGGTCCTTCAACGCTCCACGGGCTTCGTCGGCGATCGGAGCTTGGACTCTCTCAAATCCGCCCTCCTGCTCGAATGCGCCCTTCTCCCCCGCCAGGATCAAGGTCCGATCCTCAACGGCTTCGGTTGTGCCTCGGCATCGAAGGCCGTACAGCAAGATCGATTGCACGGATCCTGCAAAAAGCCCCAACACGATGATCGCGGCCACCAACCTGTCCAATATCCCACGGGCCCCTGTGTCTAACGCACATAGGCGCTGGAACAATTCATATATCTATGCTGAAACGATCCGGAAGGGAGCAATTTAGCTTCCCACTGGTTTCCAGAGCGGCACATGGGGGCAATGCGGGAAGCCAACTTGCCGCCTGATCCGACCCACCCGACCGATTTGGTCGGAACGAGACGGTCATCGGCCGCTTCGATATCCTTAGGTAATATTTAAGAAAAACGTTTGGCGATCATCGCTGCCGACGATCCTCGTGGAGATCCGTCTTTCGATCGTTTTCTCCTGGGGAGATCTAATTGCGAAGCAGGAAGACCAACGCGGTCATCGCACGCTTGATCGACTCCCTTAGGGCTCTCTCTCACGAGACAGGGGCAGCCATATGGAAGGATCTCTCCGTGAGGCTATCCAAGAGCACAAGGCGGATGCCGGCGGTCAACGTTGGCGAGATATCCGCAAGAACCGAGCCGGAGGACCAGGTCGCCGTACCGGGCAAGGTTCTCGGTTTCGGCAGCCTCAACCACCGCGTGATCGTGGCGGGCGTGGGCTTCAGCGCAGCGGCCCGGAGGAAGATAGCCGCAGCAGGCGGCGAGTGCATTAGCTTGATGGATCTCGCCAAGAGGAACCCGAAGGGGTCCAAAGTCAAGATCATGATCTGAGGAACCGACGATGATCGTAGTTGATGCAAGCGACCAGATACTCGGAAGGATGGCCTCCATCGTAGCCAAGCGATTGCTGGAAGGGGAAACGGTTGCAGTCGTCAACTGCGAGAAGGCAGTGGTCACGGGCAATCCAACCGTCACGTATGCAAGGTACAAGACCAAGTATGATCTTGGACGCGTCGTCAACCCAACCAAGGGGCCTTTCTTTCCCAGGACCCCCGATAGAATCGTGAGCCGCGCGATAAGGGGAATGCTGCCCTTCAGTAAGCCCCGGGGAAAGGCGGCTTTCCGTCTCCTCCGTGTCTACAGGGGAGTGCCTGATTCGCTGAAGGACGCCCCCCTGTTGAGATTCGAGGAGGCGGGCGTGGACCGCCTGGGGAGGAAGAAGTACACGACGGTCGGCGATATCTCGCTTGCGCTCGGCGTCAAGAGGGAGATGGTGTTTTGAACGAAGTACCGCTCACGGTCTCGGCCAGGTTCAAGCGGGCGACCGCAAGGGCGACCCTCCGGGAGGGCAACGGCGAACTCAGGATCGACAGGAAGCCGCTCGACGTCTACGGGACCGAGCTGGCCAGAGAGAGGATACGCGAGGTGCTCTATCTGGCCGGAGACGCGACGAAGAAGGTGGACATCAGCGTTCACGTTGAAGGCGGTGGGATCTCGGGCCAGACCAATGCGATCCGCACCAGCATTGCCACGGGCCTGATCCAGTGGACCAAGGATCCGAACCTGAGGCAGAAGTTCATGGAGTACGACCGTTCCATCGTCAAGGGCGACGCTAGAGTAAAGGAATCCAAGAAGGCGGGCCGCAGGAGGGCCAGGGCCAAGAAACAGAAGAGCTACAGGTAGGTTGGCATGATCATACCGATTAGATGCTTCACATGCGGCAAGCTGATAGGGGACAAGTACGAGGCTTACAAGGAGCGGGTTGGCTTCGGGGAGAAGCCAGAGGATGTGCTACGTGACCTCGGCATCAACCGCTACTGCTGCAGAAGGATGCTGATCTCGCACGTCGACCTGATGGACGAGGTCATAAAGTACAAGAAGCCATCGGCCTAGACCGTCTTGAACCTTCTGTCGGGCAAAGGACCGACGTAGGGCGTGACCGAGACCTTCTCGTTCTTTGAGAGGTTGAAAACCCTGACTATCTCGGGGGCAAGCCCGATGGTCCCTGGCTCCACCTCGTCCTCGACAATCTTGCCTATGAGCGTCCCTATCTCGAAGTTTATCTGGACCCATTCGCCCGGCTCCAGTCCCATCTTCCTAATATCGTCCACGTTCATCTTAACTATGTCGCGCATGTAAGCGCTCCTTGCCGCGAACTCAAACACCCGCCCCGACATCGTCCCTCCTCCCGATCACTCCCTCTCGATAAGCTTGGTCACCCTTACCTCCTTGTACAGCCGCCTCCTCACCATCAGGCTCCAGAGTAGAAAGCCCGCGACCATCGAGGTGCCGGAGACGACGAGCCATTCTGCCATAAAGATCCAGAAAAGAGCCCTGTCCTTTGCTTCCAAGACCTCTTGGGTCATAGCGTCGAGTTCGGCCAAGAGGCTCGACAGCCCGGATCGGCACTCCTCCAGCTCCTGAACCACGTACTGCTTGTCCACGGCTGCTTTGGCCGCGCCGAGCTCGCCTAGCCTCATCTCAACCTGCCTCAGATTGGCGCCGAACCTGTCGGCGAAGTCTATCGTCGAGACAAGGTATGTCCTCCTGTAGTGGAACTGGTTGAAGAGCGCCCTTATTTCGTGTACGAGCTCGAGGTCCTGCGGGATGGGGACGCGCGCCGGGAAGTATATCAGATGCGACAGCACATCGATGTGCCACTTCCAGCGGTAGAAATCGGGCGTGCCGTGCCACTTGTGCACATATGCCACGGACCTCCCCTCGCCGTAGTCCCAGTAGACGATCACGGGCTTGTTGCGGTTGTAGGGGACCTCCGGGGACATCCTAGCCAAGACTGTGGCGCCTTCCCTCTCCCAGGGGCGGTTGTGCGCCCATATCCTTATCTCGTGCCAGGGAAGGTTGCGCATCAAGGGATGATCGCGGTACTCCTCCTCAACGATTATGTGGAAGCCGTGCTGCTCGTAGTATATCGCCGCCTTGTCGTCGACAGGGAGGATGTCCCCGATCGGGTGTAGATACCAAGAGGTGTGTCTGCCGCTGGTCGCAAAGCTCGACGAGTCGTCAGCCATCAGGAAACCCATGCCCTCGTTCCGGACCCCTTCCTTAACCCAGTTCTGAAAGTCGTCCCGCAGGTGGCTTGCATCCATCCCGTCCTCTATGACCACATCAAAATTGTCGTAAAGCGCGCGCTGGCTTCTCGGCAGATACATTCGGAGACACCGGAAAGCCTCCTCGCCCATTGACCACGCGTGAGCCGGAACGGGATAGTAGCTGATTCGAGGATCCTGGCTGAGCACGGGGCCTGGGTGTCCAGGGTAGAACCATGCCTTGCCGATGTGAAGCAGGCGAATCACGCCGTTGGCGTCGGTCCTTGCGTCGAACTCGCCCGATGCCTGGGAAAGTGCGATAGCGATGAGGACCGCAAAGGCGAACAGCCCTTTTCGCACGCGTATCGGTAGGCCTTCATCTTAGAAAAACTTGCTGGTATCAGGCGCCAAGGATGCCATGGATGGGGTTTCAGGCTTGCGCGCGATTCCCCTTGACGAACCGGAATTTACACCGCGTAGCCGCCGTCCAGCACCCTTATTTCGTAGAGGATGGCCCTGAAGAGCCAAAGCCCAAAGGCGCAGGAAACCACTAGGGGAAGGAGGGCGAGAGGGCCGGGCAGGTGCTCGCTCCCGAGGGCCGCGAAGAGGAATATGGCAAAGTTGTACAGGGCATGGTACGTGACGGCCATGGCGTACCGGGTTATCCAGAAGCCCCCCAGTAACTTCTGGGTGGATATGCCGGATCCCGAGATCGCGCCCGTGGCGCCGTGAAGCGAGGCTGAGCCAAGCGACCTTACGACGATCAGCACTGCGATCGACGCCAAGCCCGCAGCCTGACCCAGGGCGAGGCTTTCCTGTTTCCAGGAAACGAAGAAGTACATGACGTTCTCAGTCGCAGCGAAACCGAAGCCTGCCGCCGCCCCGTACACAAGGCCGTCCTCGATCTCGTCGAAAAAGGGCTTGTTGCGCAACAGAAGGACGGGGAGGGCTTTGGTGAACTCCTCGAAGATGGGGGCCAGGACGACGATGCCAAGAAGCAGGGTGCTCCTCTGGGCGGCATTGGTCGCCGTCGCGTAGATATCCACGACCACCTGCCCGGCCATCTCGAGGACCAAGGCCAAGCCCGTCGAGACGACGGCACCGAGAGCGAAAACCTCTAGGACTCTGCCGAAGGGTTCCCTTCGCGTCAGCTCTGAGCGCCTCACCCACAGAACGTAGAAAATGCATGGAACGAAGCCCATAGCGATGAGGGCCAGCTCCTCTTGGATCACACCCCGCGCCACAGGTTGGAGGATAAATATCTTCCGACCGAGAGACCGGAAGGAGGAGCAACTCGGGAGTGTGAAACTTATCACTGCAACAGGACGGACTGGTGAGCATGGATCTGCCGACGGAGCTCGAACAACTGCATGAAATGCTCGAAAGGAGTCTGCTAGCACGCTTGGAGTGGAAATGCATTGGGCTGGACGTGCCCGGCGCCCACAGGGTCGTCTTCGACGACTCCGGTTGGTCGGGCCAGGGAGCGCTGGCTGGGCGGCTGTGGAACGTCGGGTGGTTCAGGACCCAATTCACCATCCCGGAACTCCTAGACGGCTGTGCCTTGGAGGTTTCACCGATCATGGGGGGAAGGAGTCGGGTCTTCGTCAACGGCAGGCTGATCGGGAGTTGCGGTGCCGGCGGCTCGGTGCCGACCCCGAAGGTCAGGGGCGGGAGTGTCCTCACCCTGGCAATAAGGAACGAGAATGGCTGGATAAGCTATGAAAACCCGTGCCCTGCCACCATCAGGTGTGAGCGTCAGGCAATATTGCTTGGCATCTTCGAGGAACTCTTCTTCCTCCGGAGACTAGAGCAGGCCGGCGGCCGGGAGAGTTCTGAGATCAGCAGGTGCCTTGAGTCATTCTTGGAAGCGGTTGATCGGGAGGCGCTTGCCCACGGCCAGATCGATTGTTTCGTCCAGTCCCTCGCCAAGGCACGGGACGCGCTCCTGCCAGCTGCCAATCTATTGAAGCGCTATACAATCTACGTCGTGCCACATTCCCATGTTGACCTAGCGTGGGGATGGACCTACGAGGAGACGAAGAGGATAATGAGGACGATCTTTGACCGGGCAACCGAGCTTCTGGATGATGACCCCAACTATACCTTCGCCCAGGACCAACCGCCGGCTTACAACCACCTAGAGGGAACGGGGCTCATGGAAAAGGTCGCCCGTTACGTCGGCGAGGGCAGGCTGGACCCCTGCGGGGCGATGTACTCGGAGCCCGAGGGCAACATGCCGTGCGGGGAATCCTTCGTCCGCCAGGTAATGCTCACCAAGAGATACTTTCAGGATAGGTTCGGCGCCGACCCGAAGGGGTGCTGGAATCTGGACTCCTTCAGCGGCCATTGCTGGAGCCTCCCCCAGATCCTGACGAAATCCGGGGTGCGCTACTACACCTTCGCAAACTGGGGGAACCTCATCCCGGACGTGGAGTTCTGGTGGGAGGGGCCGGACGGATCGCGAGTTCTCGCCTACCATCTTCCTTGCCACTACGATAGTGCACAGATGATGGAGCACAACAAGATACTCCAAAACTTCTTTGGCTATGCTTCCAGATCCAAATTCAAGCGCTTCATGTTCCTCGACGGCGATGACCTAACTCCGCCCGTGCGCGACAGCATCGAGGGCGTCAAGTGGTTCAGCCAGTTGGCGGTCGGCCCAACGGTGAAGTTCTCCACGCCGGCGAAGTTCTTTGAGGATCTGGAGAAGGACGACCTTTCAGCGATCCCCACCTACCGGGGGGAACTCGCCCAGCACCTCGATCCTAACGGCAGCAACAACGCCGGGTCGTACACCACGCATTGCGAAGTCAAGAGAAGGAACAGGCTCTGTGAGAATCTCCTCCTGACGGCGGAGAAGTTCGGCTCCATCGCGATGCTTCTTGGAATGGAGTTCCCGAGGGCGCTCATGCAACGGGGATGGGAGGCCGTGCTCCTCAACCAGATGCACGACATCCTGCCCGGTACCGCGATCAAGGAAGCCTATGAGGAGGCTCATCGCCGATACGATGAAGCGGAAGCGATCGCGAAGGAGACGATCGCGCTCTCCCTTGGACGGATCTCCGCAAGGATCGATACCCGCGGCAAGGGGACGCCGATCGTAGTCTTCAATTCCCTCAGCTGGGAGAGAACCGATGTCGTTGAGGTGAAGGTCACCCTCGATCACACCTACAAGGCTTGGCCTAGGATCACCGGGCCCGACGGAGAAGAGGCCGAGTGCCAGGTGCTGCACGACAGCCGGGGAACGTTCGACAAGACCAATAGAAGCATGACCATCCTCTTCGTCGCAAGAAAGGTGCCGGCCCTGGGCTACAAGCTCTACCGCCTCACCCTAGACGGCAGGCGCCCACGGTCCGCGGGGAGGGTCTCCAAGGTGAGCCAGTTCACCCTGCAGAACGAGTATCTGGAAGCCGTGATCGATGCTCAAACCGGCCTCGTCCGATCGCTGAAGCGGGGAGGGCGGGAGTTCATTTCGGGACCCGAGGGCTTCCTGTTGGTAAGGTACCTAGATAGCGGCGACCCCTGGCACATCAGGCTCGTCGGGGATGCCTCCAAGCTCATACGCGCCCAGTCGGTGGAACTTGTGGAGGCCGGCCCTGTCCGCACCACGGTGAGGATCTGCAGGAAGGATGGGAACACCCAGATCGTTCAGGAGGTGTCGTTGTGCAAGTCCGTGCCAAGGCTTACTTGCCGGACGACCTTGGACTGCGGCGACCTTTACGTCCTGTTCAAGGCCTCGGTTCCGGTCAATGTCGGTCCGGCCAAGGCCACCTTTGAGATACCTTTCAGCACGATCTCCAGAGAGGCCGCGGGCATCGACAGGCCGGCGCAGAACTGGGTTGATTTGTCCGACGGGGAGCGCGGCCTCGCCGTCCTGAACGATGGCAGGTACGGCTACGACATAGATGGCGGAAGAAGGATCAGGTTAACGTTGCTGAGGAACCCTAAGGGACATCGCTCCAACGAGGGAACGGACTCCGGCCCCCACTCAACCTCGCTGGGTCTCTTCCCGCATGAAGGTGACTGGACATCCGGGGTAGTCCGCCAGGGCCTGGAGTTCAACAACCCCCTGCTCTGCCACGTGGACAGCCCGCACGAAGGCGACCTTCCCACCGCTTTGTCGTTTCTCTCCCTCTCGGCCCCCAATGTGGTGGTGTCCTGCCTTAAGCCCCACGAGGACTCCAAAGACCTTGTCCTGCGCATCTATGAGGCCCACGGATCCCGTGTCGACGATGCCGGGATACGGGGCAGGATCGGGTTCGAGGGACTGGAGGAGATCGACATGACGGAGAGGGAAACGGTGGGGACGCTTGCTGGGAAGGCACCCGTTGTGCTCTCCCCTTATGAGATCAAGACCTTGAGGATGAAGGCGCCGCGGATTCGATTTTGAAGAAGATGCACGTATCCGGGACGATACGCTGGCCGGTCAGACTTCCTGCTCGACGAGCCATAGTTTCCGAGCTGCATCCAAGCATGGAGGTTCGGGTCAACTTCCTCGGGCTCCTTCCTCTGTAGATCCGAAGGAGACTCATCCGGTGGCCGGAACCTCTTCTCCGAGGTCCTCTTCCCCGATCTGGCTCATCTAGCGGAGAGAAGCGACAGGGAAAAGCCCAAGAGTGAAACCGGCCTGGGCTAGGCATCCCCAGCGCAGAGCACCCATGTCCCATCGGCCATCTGGCTCCCCTTGAATCCGCTCGCTAGGTTCGTCGTGGGGAGATGGCGATACGATGATAACGGGGCCGCCTGCTTCCTAGAAGATGGCGGGTTCCGTCGAGACCTTAAATAGCGCCTTCGCCCTGGCGGAGTGACAAGGGTGTCCGCATGATGATACGGTTCTACAGGAAGGGCGATTCGGAATCGATGCAAAGGATAGCGCCTCGCGCGTTCATGGGGTTGGGACTTGCCCGCTATGCCATCGACAAGGACCTTGACCGCAAACGGGTGGCCGAGTACTACGCCCGGGAGGCCTCCGGCTACGCCGAAAGGGCGGAAAGGCGGGAGAGAACATTGCGGGTGATCGTCGCAGAGGACTCCGGCAACGTGGTCGCATACATCGTGGTCGCCATCGATGAAGCCAACTCGGAGCAGTTCGGGCTCAGATGGGGCCGGATAGTGTCCCTCGCAGTCGACCCGGACCACCAGGGAAGGGGCATAGGCAAGATGCTCGTCGCCCGGGCTCTCGACTGGCTTCGCTCAATGGGCGCCGCCTACGTCGAGGTCCTCACCGACCAGAACAACGTCGCAGCCCAACGAGCATACGAGGCAAACGGATTCCGCGCCGTCTACGCGAGCATAACGTTCTCGAGGCGCATTGCGCCTACCTAGTTACCTCAGCGCTCCTGACCAACTCGTAGAGACGGTTCGCGTTCCTGTTCCTCTCGAAATGCTCCCTGATGGGCGCGACGAGCTGATCGAGCGCCTCAGCGACGGCGTTCTTCAGGTCGAGAGGATGTATTTCCCCCGCCGCGTACAGGCGCTCCAACTCCTGGTAGCTTTCAACTTCCAGATTCCCCCCGTATTTGGCAGGCCTTTCCACGCGTAAGGATCTCAGCTTCCTGAAAACTATGTATTTCGAGTACTCAAGCATGGGGTTGTTTTGCACCTCCTTGGGCGGGCAATAGGCCGCCCTGACTTTTCTCCTGATGGCCTCGGGGCTGTCGTGGACGTAGATGCAGCTCTCAGGCAGGGACTTGCTCATCTTGGAGGTTATCGCCGCGTCCATTCCCGCCTCCGTCTCGAAGCCCTCGCCCTTCCTCAATCCCTGGAGGCCCATCAGTATGTGGTGGTGGACCGCCACCGGCTTCCAAAGCCCGATCTTGGGACCGATCTCCCTTGCGAGGATGTTGGCCCTTCTCTGGTCAACGCCGAGCTGGCATATGTCGCACTTGAGTTGGAAGATGTCGGAGACCTGCATGGCAGGGTAGAAGAACTGCGCCACGTCCTGGAGCTCGCCCTGCTTTCGTCCCATGATCGTCAAGCAGCGCTGCATCCTGCTGAGCGTGGTGTTCTTTGCAATGAGGATGACCCGTTTCCAGTACTCGCTGTCCATGTTCTCACTGGCCCAGAGGACCTCGACCCTGTTGGTGTCGACGCCAGCCGCCTTCCAGACCTCGATGAAATACTCGCCCACCTTCCGGATCTTGTCGAGATCCCCTCCCATCTTGTTGTTGATCCACGCGTACCAGTCGGCGAGCCAGAGCTTGAACCTGATCCCAGCATCCAAGAGATCCTGAAGGTTTATCGCCCTGTAGAGGGCGAAGTGTATGGGGGCAAGCCCCGAGGGCTCGAACCCATCATAGGCTATGGGATGATCCTTGCTCTCAAGAAGCTGCCTGAGCTCCTCCTCCGTTATGATTTCCTCGCCCACCCTTCTGATGAGCTCAAGCTTCGTCTCGACGTCCATGTTACATGCAGCCTCCGCCGCTGTGATTAGTGTTTCCCAGGGCGGGCCTCGGACCTAGCTCGACTTAGCGCCGATCCAGTTGATGGCCATGGGGCCAGCGCCGAACCCGGTCTCCGTGGTTACGAACTGGATGATCCCAGCATGGCCAAACATGTACAGCGTGTCGAGGGTTACCTCCAGATGCACCCTCTCCCCCGCCGAGAGGTCATGGAAATGAAGCATGCCAAACGGGGCCTCGGCGATGCTGGCGCACGGCTCCTCGCCCGGGGCGGACTTGGACTTGAAGCAGATCGATTCCCTGGGGGATGTGTACCTGATGCTGCTGATGACAGTGTTCCGCGAGAAGAAGAAATCCCTGTACCCGCAGAATGTGCTAACCCTGCCTCCCTCGCCGACGAGGAGTGCGTAGACCGTGTAGACCGACCCAAGGATCTCCTCTCCTGCTAGGGCGGCCATAGCGTCGGTGAAGTCGAAGAGGTACATCTTCCCGCCGAGTTCCAGCTCAAAGACTTGGTATGTCGGCTGTCCACCCAACTGGGCCTGCATGGAGTCGAGGAAGGCCTTTGTCTCCCTAAACCTAGGCACGTTCGCGATCATGTCCTCAAGACTGCGCCCCGTCGTCTCATTCCACGGCTTGACCAGCGGCACGGAGAGGTTCACTAGGAAATGAAACCGAACTACTAGGTCCGGAAGGTCGCGGACCGCCATCAAGTCTATGGAGTAGCTAGGCGACCCGGGCACGCCGCCGGGGATGTCGCTAGGCGTGCGCTGGGCGAGGACCCTGACGACCTCCTTCTCACGGATGCCGAAAGTCAAGAAGGAGACAAGCGTCGTGATGACGAGTATGATTGCAAGGAAGCCCGCCAGGCGCCGGTCAACCACTTAAACCGCCTCCCCTCGTCACCTTGACCTCCCTGTAGAGCCTCCTCTTCACCATCAGCGTCCAGACCACGAATCCGCATATGAGCCCAGTCGCGCTGACGACGAGCCATTCCGTGATGAAGATCCAGAACAGGGCCAGATCCCTTGCCTCGAGGGCTAGGTCATAGGCCTCCTGAAGCATCCCGAAGACCTCATCTGCGATCTGCTTGCTCTCCACAAGTTCCAGGTCGACGAAATGCTTCTTGGCTTCCTTCAGCCGCGCGTCGGCTTCCGAGAGCTTCCTGTCGACCTTCCTCGTGTCGGCGCCGAACTTGCTGATGAAGTCGATCGTCCCGGTGATCACCTGGGTCTCGTCGTAGACGTCCTTGAAGCGCTGGCGGGTGGCGTGAAGGAGGTTGATGTCGGAAGGGGGCGTAAGCCCCGCTAGGAAATACACCATATTGCACACGAAGTCAGGATAGTGTTTCCAACGGATGAATCCCCGGCCAGCGGATCCCCCCCGGAAGCCGGGCGCTGATGCAAAGAACCGGCCCTTGCCCACGTCCCACCAGACCCACCCAGGGTCCCTGAGGCCCACGCCGGTGCCACCCAGGCGGATCACCTGCGAGAGCTCGTGCGCACCCTCCTTCAGTTCGACGACGTTGTACCCGCCGAAGACGTTGTGCTGCTCATACTCGTCCCAAGGCACGCTGCGTATGAAAGCATCATCTGGAGCCGTGACGACGGTCTTCCCGTCGGGGCCGTATGTGCTTGTGCACTTGACCGGCATCACCTCGCTGAGAACCGTTGCATCCCACGAGGGGAAGCCGGCACCGCCCCCGAACGACTCAAATCCGCCAGCCATGAACAAGCCAAGCGCGCTGTCCCTGCAGGCGTCGGCCATCCACTGGATGGTGTTTGGAGGAAAGGCGTACCACGTCGTATCATCCAAGCCGATGATGTCGCAGCTAGCCACCATGCTGGCCTTGGTCCTGGGCATGTAAAGGCGCATGGCCCTCTGAACCAGGGTACTTGGAAGGCCGTACATGTTCCCGGCGATGGGCGTCGCGGAGATCAGGGGGTCGAATTTGTAAACCTGGTAAGGGCATGCCGCAAACGGCTGCCCGATGTAGATGACCCGGATGACGCCGGTTTCTGGATCGCGCTTCAACTCCTTGCCTGCTGCCGTCGCAAGGAGGAGGATAGCACATATGCCCAGAACGGCCCCCGGCCGCATTGGTCCGAAAACACGCCGATTTGTCGATTTAAATATTCCGGCAATGATATGATGACTGGAAGCGAAGGACAGCCGGTCTGCCCGGTGCTGCCGCGGCCGTTGAACGGCTAGGCACCCCCCGGGCTTGTTCCTCGGCAGAGGCCCATCCTCACTGGATCAGCTCCGCAAACAGCGCCCTAACCAGCCCCTTTTCCGATCTTCCCGCGCGAAGGGCGCGAAGCACTGAGTTCGCAAGATCGTCCAGCGACACCCTGGTTACCACCTCGTAGTAGAGAGGATCGATCTTGACCCTTGTAACGATTCTGCAAGGGACCGGTACGACGGTGTACGCATCAACGCCATAGCTGGAGGGGACGTCCGGAATCCGGCGCATCAACAGCCTCCCGGCCTCCTTCGAGAGCGACGCCGCTATGTCGTCGCGGATCAGAAGGTTGTGGCGAAGCCCGGCGACGAACTCCCGGATCCGCAACTCACGGTCAATGAGGATGTCCATGACATCGCCCATCCTCCTTTCCCTCCGGTCAAGGACCCATCCTGGGCTCTTTGATTCGAAACCGTCCTGGGGCGGCATTGTGGTAGCGTTCGGCACCACGAATGAGTCTCCCCTGAGCTGGGCGAGCCTAGCATCCAGGTACACGGTTCTTGATCGGAGGAGTGATCTCTGACGGGCTCGAAAGCACCATGCCCTCAGGCTAGATCCTGAGAATATCACGTCCCCTATCCTCGCCTTGCCGTGCCTGCGCGCCGACAGCAGGCTTCTGACCGAGATCAGATCGGAAGGATGTTCGGACGACGTCCGGCCCCGCTCCGACGAATCGTTTTGGCAACAGCCGGATAACGGTTTCGGTCCTTGGAGCTGCTGCGGAGGCTGGGAATCTACGCCGTCAGGGGTGGAAAATTATATCAGAAGGACGCCAGATCGAGCGGGCAGGTCCAAATGGCCGATGACCAACAGACCTGCCCGAAGTGCGGCGTCCCGATGCCCGTGGCAGACCAGATGATGCTCGTCGAGCCCAAGCACATCAGGATCGTCCTTCTATACCGGTGTCCGGAGTGCGGGACGACCGTGGACTGGAAGGCACGGGTCGAAAAAGGAAAGATGCCGTGGGTGAGGAAGACCGTCTACCGTGGTGAGTCGCTAGGCTTCGCGTTTCCCAAGAAAACGGCCAAACCAGAGGCTTGAGGAATCAGGCCCAGCCTGAGCAAAGTCCGCGTCAGCCGCATCCGCCCTGTCTTCGCTTGACCCGCGATGTCCTTGCCTTGGAGGCCAATCACGCTCGTTTCCATTTTTCAAAGCCTCTGATGTCGCGATGGCTCGATGCGACCGGCCATTCAGCCGAGCATATGCCATGTCCGACCGGGCTCGCGCCAGCAATTCATCGTCAGCGGCCTCGAATCCCTTGGTCCCACCTGGCTTGTCGACGGGATAGCTGGAGGAAATCGTCGGGTCGGCACCATCACCCCCGAGGGATTGTACTCCTCTCCGTCAACCCCACCAAGGGGCGAGATCGTAATCGAGGCACGCCTCGACCGAGGAAGCACGAAGGCGGCCTGGGCCACAGTGCTCTTCGATTCCCTGTCTCCGTTCTACCGCCATGCAGGCTTCTGGAAAGCAAGGATCGACGAGGAGCGATGCATCTCCTCGGCACACGGCATCTGCATGGACGGCGCCGACCGGATCCTGATAGTGGACACGAGCTTGTCCAGAATATTCCGCTTCACGTCCAAGGTCAAGTTCCTGGGAGAGATAGGGTCGGGAAAAGGCCCGGAACCCGGGCAGCTCGACGGGCCGCGGCACGCAAAGGTCAGCCCCTCCGGTGAGGTCTACGTGGCCGACGGCAACAACGGACGCGTCCAAGTTTTCGACCGGGATGGGCAGTTCCTACGTTCATGGGCCAGGAAGGGAAAGGGGGAAGGCGAGCTGCTCCGTCCGCACGCCTTGGACCTCGCCCCCGACGGCTCCGTATTCGTCGTCGATGTCGACAACAGCAAGGTCGTCGCATACGACCAAGAGGGCCGCCTGCTATGCAGCTGGGGACGGCACGGCACTGGTCCGGGCGACTTCTGGGCGCCGCACAGCTTAGCGGTGGACCCGAACGGCGATGTATTCGTGGCGGAGTACTTCGGGCGTGTCCAGAAGTTTACCCCGCAGGGGCGGTGCATCGCACGCTTCGCCAACCCTTTTCGCGACGGCCAGCGCACCCACGGAGACTACAGGTACCATGCCATGAACTGCGATTCCCGGGGGAACGTGTATCTCATGGCTCGAGATAGCCTGGCGGGTATGGCGAAAAGCGTTGATAAGTACAACAACAGCGGGGATTTCGTCACGAGATTGAAGGCTCCTTAGGGGCAACCGCGGATGGTGTGCGAGGCCGCGGCCACAGGTAACGCGGGCACCCTCTTCGTCGCAGGTTCTTCCAATGAGCAGGCCGGAGTTTCTATCTTCGTTCCCTGTTAGCAGTAAGCGAAAGAACGGCGCGTGAAGATGCGAGGATGCCCCGACTCCAACGCCGACCACTGAGCTCGAGCCTTGTCGTGACGAGATGCGGTGTTTGAGAATCTTGGCACGCTTGGGGTAGCAAATGTCGTTGCCGCGCGAGTCGACTAGCTGCCTTGCGGCGGGTGCATCTCGTCGGGTAGTTTACCGCGGTTGGCCGGACTCCGCAGTTGCGGCGCGGCGATCTCAAGCCGTGGTCGGCCCCCACTTGGTGCCCCGGGCGGCCTAACGGAGGATCAAGACTTAGTGCCCCGCGGCCGCGAGCGCTCCCGAGGCGTCCATTCGGGCAACCGTTTGGGACATGTGGCCCCGGGAATAGCACCTGCGCATCCGGGGCAATAGAACGCTTCGGACGTTGTCCGCGAAGGTTTAAGAACTCAGCGATGCAGTTGGTTGCGGAGAGAGAGGTCAATGGATCTCAATACTCTAACGAACTTCGTGCTCTTGATCTGTCTCGTTATCTTCATCGTCGTCCTCGCCTATCGGGCCTTGTCCGGTTTTGCCGCCAGGCCGCGATACCCAAGGGCCCAGCCGGCGACGGTTCGCTACATTGGAAGGGCGGCAGGGACGGAGCCGCAGGTTCTTGAGGAGCAAGTCGCCGAGAAGGAAGCTCTTGCTCCGGAGGAACCGCCGATGTCTGTGGAAGCCACGATTCCACAGGAGCCCACGCTGGTGCAGCGTCCGGTCGCCGCGCAACACGCGCCCGGGCCCCGAAGAGCCACAGTTTTTCCCTCCATACTCGCAACCGAGCTTCTGTCCCGCGCTGCTGACGAAGACGCGGAGGAGATCCAAAGGATCGCCAAGGAGCTCGTTGACTACTGCGTGGTTCGCGGGAGCGCCGCCAACGTCAGGCCGGAGGTTCTCGAAAAGCTTGCGGTTCAGTTCGCAACCTTGGAGGTGGCCGTCAGGAAGGCATCCATCGGCGCGGACGGGGAGGCACGCCCAGTCCCGGATGACCTGCGGTCAGATCTTTTCCGTGAGGCGTTCCGGCTTTTGGCGTCGCAGGCCAAGCGCTGAGGCGGACGAAGAACGCGATCGACCTTCGCTGGCTACGGGGGATTTCGATTCCCATAACCGCAGAACAGTCGTTGACGAGAGCAAACCGTACCATGGGGCTATCAAGCTGCACATCATTTTTAGGTCAAGGCTGAGTTCCGGAGACCGTGGACGCCGAGACCCGGACCTGGGCCGGACAGATAGCCGTTTCCCTGCCTTGGCGAACCTGCGCACCTCTCTTCAAGCCTAGGCACGTGGCCGGGTTCCTTGTTATCTGGGTCTTGGTCGGAGTGTCCCCGGCCCGCAGCGCGCCCGCCGAGCGGATCAAGATCATACTCACCGGCAGGGCGTACGAGGGCTCCCTGATGAGGAACTGGTTCGTAAACGAACCCATGGCGGATCCCATCGCGATACCGACCCGCGATGTTCCGGGCGGGATTGAGGAGGGCAGGCGGTACGTCAGGATGTACTTCCCTCGAACCTACGAGCGGCTTGCGGAATGCGACTTCGTGATCTTCGAGGGAACCGAGATGGTGCACTTCTCGCACACGCAACAGAAGTGGCTACATGATGCCATAAGGGACCATGGCATGGGTGGCCTGAACTCCAGGAGCGTGCTGAGCGCCGTTTACTATGGCCAGTGGATTGCATCCGTGACCCAGCTGGCCTTCCCCAACGACGTTGACGCCGTCATCGCGGGTCCGGGGTGGAAGTTCGGCCAGACCATGGAGATAGTGCTGAACGATGACCCGAGCCTCAGGCCAGTCCTTCTCATGTTCAAGGACAAACCCATCAAATGGAAGCTTACAAACTACGACGCGATGGTCGTCGTTCCGAGACCCGGTGCCACGATCTGGTCCTGGATCAAAGGACCGTTCCCGGAGCTTTCGATCCCATGGCCGGGGTACACGCCGCACTTGATCTCTTGGACGTATGGCAACGGAACGACCTGGACCTGCCATGACAGGACAGTCAACTGGTGGCAGGACATTCGCGATGCAAATCCATACGGGCTGGACATGATAATGAACATGATCCTCTACAGCACCGGGAGGGATCTTCCCCAGGACATAGACCTCATTCATTCGATTCGAAGGCGGTTCACCGAGTTTGGGACGAGGAAAACGCTCGTCATCTCGACGATCGAGCTCGGACAGAAATTCGGTGCAAGCATGACGCGAGCGGAGGCGAGCTTAACGGAGCTGGAGAAGCTTTACCTCGCGGCCAGGGAGGCCTATGTGGAGCAGAGGGAGGTCGAGGCCTCCGATCTCGTTAACCGGCTCATAGAGGGCTCAAGACATGCCAACGAGGTGGCCATGGAGGAACTCAACCGGGCCCTGCTGTGGATCCACGTCATCAACTGGCTCGTGGTGTGCGGCACGTTCATGGCCTCTGGGTTCGTGCTCTGGAGCCTGATGGTCAGAAAGAAGCTCTACAGGGAAGTGGCGTCGACGCGGCTGGGAGGCTAGGGGTTGGACAGGCAGCTCATCGGCGTGTTAGCGGTGTCTCTGGTGGCCGCGACATTGGTCACGCTCATTGCGGCGGCGGAGAAGGAAAGGATTCTGGTCTCGGGGGTTTTCTGCCCGGAGTACATGGCGCAGTCGAGCGCCGAGTACTGCTTCGGCGTAAGCTTCATCACGACTCGGAACCTTGCGGATGTTGAGGTCCGGGCTTGCACCCTTTCAGGCCTGACGCCGGAATCGTTTGGTCTGAAACCCGACGAGCAGGATCCCGAGCTCTACCCGCCTATCAGTATCCTCAGGGAGGAATCATCCCGGTTGGGCGTCGAGATCCAAGCTAGCCGGTTCGAGCTCAACGGTGACTCATCGTCGCAGCAGATCGTCTACTACGATTTTCTCCCGCTGTTGGAACGTCTCTTCATCGATCCGGCGCGCTTGCCGCTTGGTCGGATCACAACCTGCTATGGTTTCTTCCGCCGAGCGGGGAAGCTTGAGACTTGTTTCAAGGGTAGCGGTGAGATCTTTCCGGCTGAAAGCTCCTCGCTCAACAAGATCCTCGTAGAGGTGGACGGGCGCCCGCGGTACGGCTGGGAGAGAGGCACTGGCCCTGAGAGGCAGGCGCGAGGGATCAGAGTGGGAGAGGTTACCAAGGGCAGCCGAGTGGACGTCCTGTATTACATAGACGGACGGTGGGCGAGAGTGGGATCGCTACTTTGGAAGCTGGACGTGATTGCGGGAGGCGAGGTCCTCTACTCGAGGGTGCGTCTTATCAACGTGGCCGGCTCTGCCTAGCCGCCGACGCGGTTTGGACAAGCGCTTGTCCTCTGCCTTGCGTCGAGCTGGGCGAAAAACCAGGCAAAATGCTTCTCTCGGCTCTGCCAGCCGTGTTAGGTAAAGGGACATATGTTACACTTTTCCGCCTCCCCGCTCCGGCGGCCTTCCACCGAGCGATCAAGTTTGGTATGCCCATCGATGCACAGGGCTCCGAACAAAATATTCGGGAGGCGGGTTGAGTCCTTTCTCTCCTCCGGGGAGGAAGAAACCTCAAGAAGTCAGTCCGCCCATTCGAGATATTCGGTCGCGGGCCGGAGCGCCATGACTCCCCATGACTCCTCGGACTGAGGCATGGAGAGTCCTCTGCAGAGTGTAACATATGTGGGTTTACCCAACACTCGGCTCTGCCTGCCAGCCGAAATGCTTTTAAGTGCGCATACTCAGTGGATAGGCGGCGGTTCCATGAGAGGTTCAACCAAGGGAATTGCCTTTGCAGCAGGACTTGCAGCGGTGCTGGCGATTCTTATGCCCTCAGCGTTGGCACTGCCAAAGATGAGGGTCAAATGGACGTTCAACGTCACGCCGATAGTCTCGACGGGCTTCGCATGGACGATCGTCTTGCAGGCAGACCTCGACGGAGACGGAATGCTAGAGACGGTCCTAGGGACGGAGAAGGGCGGCAGAATGGTCGCGGTTGGTCCAACGGGAAAGCTGGTCTGGGTCTTCCCACCCCTGGACTCGGACATAGTTCCACAGCTCATAAACAAGGTGCCCTCGATCGATGACATCGATGGCGATGGCAAGCCGGAAGTACTCTTCGGCTGGGGTGCGGCCCCCAACGGCGCGGTGTACTGCATCAACTGGGACGGAAAGCTTAAGTGGGTGTGGACCGACCCTGAGGGGCAGGCGCATTTCAGGTACGGAGGAACGCTTGCCAGGGACTTCGACGGCGACGGAAAGAAGGAGGTCGTGGCGGCCGGGAGCGATGCCAAAGTCTACATGTTTAGCCATACGGGCCAGCTCAAGTGGGTCAAGTTCCTTCCACCAGGGAGGGCCGTGGACAGCATGATCAATGCTTTCGACGTTGACCGTGACGGCGAGTTGGAGATCCTTGCGTTCTCGCGGTCCCTCGGGGAGGGCCCGGGAACGGAGGGCGGCTTGAACGGCGTCTTCTACTGCCTGAGCAAGGATGGTCAGGAGAAGTGGACCTGGAGTTCCCCGGGCTGGACCGACTGGCTCCACAACATGCCCACGGTGGCGGACGTCAACGGCGACGGTGAGTATGAGATCGTTTTCGGTCTCTGGAGGCTCGACTCAGGCGACCGGGGCGGAATAGTCATACTCAGCTTCTACGGAACGGAGATCGCAAGGAAACAGGTGGCCAGCGGCAACGTAGCGCACAATGCCATGTTGGCCGACATCGACGAGGATGGCAGGTTCGAAATACTCATCGGCATCAGAGCCGGGCTCTACTACTGCTTCCATCCCGACCTGAAGGAGAAGTGGGCCTTCAACATCACAAAGATCATCGGGCAGGTCGGCAGGCCTGTCAACATGGGTGGGGCCTTGGGCGATGTGACGGGCGACGGCAAGATAGACGTAGTCTTCCAGAGCTGGAACAACAACACGATCTTCGTCTTGGACAGGTTTGGAAACCTCGCCGCTGAGCCCTACAACCTCAAAGTCGACGCGACGGGCTCGGTTGCGATCGGAGACATCGATAAGGACGGCAAGTCGGAGATCGTCGCATTCGCAGGACCAATCCTATACTGTCTGACCTTGGATGCGCCATACAATGCCAAGACATTCGTCTGGCCGATGTACGGCAAGGATGCTGCCAACACCGGAGCAGTCCCCATACCAGAGGCGTTGATAGGGTTGCTAGCCCTGTTGGCCGTGCCGCTTCTGCGCAAGCGGTAGGCCAACACTTTTCTTTTTTCTGAAGCCTTTCCAGGTGAGATGTGAATGACGGAGTCAGGGCCCCACAAGAGCATCCTCATTCTTTGGGCGTTCACGTTGATTCTCAGCATCGCCGGCTGTTCCGGCGCTAAGGTCTTCACCCAGAGGAACGGGCTGGCGGGCCAGAAGGTAGCGGTCGTCGCGGGCAGCCCGGAGACGGTCTGGGTCTACAGTTACTATCAGATTCCGTCGGGAACAGGCTTCGAGGTCATAGGTGGCGTCAGCGAGTTCAAAGCATTGGGAAACTGGACGACGTACACGAAGGATGACGGCCTGGCAAGCGCAGTGGTCTACAGCATTGCCATAGATGGTAAGTCGGTCTGGTTTGGCACAGCAGACGGGGCGAGCCTGTTTGACAAGTCGAAGGGCACCTGGCGAACCTTCAAGACCGCGGATGGGCTGGTCTCAAACGACGTCTTGTCCATCGCAGCCGGGCCGGACAAGGTATGGCTCGGCACCAAACAAGGCGTGTCGGTATACGAAAAGGCCTCTGGCAAGTGGAGTTCGCTCACCGAGGAGGACGGGCTCATCTTCAGGTACGTCAGGGACATCGCTTTGGACGGCGACGTGGCGTACTTCGCGACGAGCAAGGGCGTCAGTAGATTTGACTCGGCGACCGGCGAGTGGCAGTCGATAACGAAGGACAACGGCCTTAAAGACAACATGGTCAACTGCATCGTGGTTGGGTTCGATTCGATCTGGTTTGGAACGCCGGCAGGCGTCTGCCGTCTTGAGAAGGCGACGGGCAGCTGGACATACTACGGTGAGGGCGAGGGTCTGTCCCCAGAGGGAGTATCGGCAGCGGCAATCGGGAAGGATGCAGTCTGGTTCCTTACCGGGAAGGAGGTTGCGAGCTTTATGCCTGCCAAGCAGAAGTGGAGGATCTATAGCGAGGGCCTATCGGAGACCCAGCTCAACGATATCGCTGTGGGAAAAGGGTATGTCTGGGTCGCGACAAACAACGGGTTGATCCGACTGGGCGGCGGCTTCTCTGCGTTGCACATAGTGATGCTAGCAGTAGTGGTCTGTGCCGCGATCGGATCCGTGTATGCCCTTCGCGGCCGTCGACGGGCCGGAGCCAAAGCGGAGGAACCGAGGAGGAAGGCACCCGAGCGTCCGCCGTACGCCGCGTGCGGGGGCCAGCCATCGGCGCAAAACTGCCCGCGCTGCAAGTACAACGTTCTCAGCGGCGGAAGCCTGTATTGCAGCAAGTACGGCAAGAAGGTTGACTACGGACGTCCAGGGAAAGGCCAGGAACCCGCCCCGCCGTAGGCATGGGCTGGCGTCATTGCGTTGCAGTTGGACAAGCTCGGCGATGCGACCGTAGGTACTTACCTTGGAAGTTGCCGGCTTAGTGATTGCGAAGCGATGACTGTTTTGCTCGTCTGGATTCCCAATTCCAAACGGGAGTCTGGCTGGCCTGACCCTTACGAGCATTCACGGGGGCGCAGCCGGGTGTGCGGTGTGCGGGGGCGGTTTCATTTATTAAATGGATATACTATCCAAGATCATGCACAAAACTATTCCCTCCTTGATTGCCTGCCTCGCGATCTGTCTTGCGTCAAGCTGCTGGGCCCAGACTTTCCCCATAGGTCCCGATGACCCGATCGTCGTCAAGGCGCTCGCCTACATTGCCGCCCACCAGAACCCCGATGGCGGTTTCGGCCAGATGGGCGAAAGCGATCTTTCCACCACCAGCAGGGTCGTGGAGGCCCTGGCGGCTGCTGGTAAGGACCCCACGAGCTACGTGGTGAATGGGATGGGCCCCGACGACTATATGCTTTTGGTCTCCAAGTCCGTGTACGAGGGCACCCTAGGCACGAATCCGGTTGCGGACAAGATCAACATCCTTCTCGGCCTGGCCGCCTGCAAGTTGAACCCCCGCGATTTCGGTGGCAGGGACCACGTCCAGTCCCTTCTATCCATGCAGAATGAGTCAACCGGCGCCTTCGGCAGCGGCCCCATGGATACTGCATACGCAATACTTGCATTGATGGCCTCCGGCGTGCCGGCAGACCACCCAGCCCTGCAGAAGGCACGATCCTACATCGAAGAAAGCCAACTGCCCGGCGGTGGGTTCGAGCTTTTCCCGGGGTGGGGCCCGGACTCCAACGTCATTTGCGTGGTCATCGTCTGCCTTAGGCAGATGGGCGTGCGAGGCGAGACCTTCCAGAAAGCCGTCTCGGCGCTCCCCGCCTTCCAGAGCCCGTCCAACCGTGGCTTCTTCTGGATGGACAGCCCGGACCCGTCCTCGACCGCGCTGGGCATACAGGCAATACTCGCGGCTGGCGGTGATCCTCGCCAACCGCCTTGGGGCGAGGGAGGAGAGAATCCGGTCAAGTATCTGCTCAGCACCTTCAACGCCACAACGGGCGAGTTCTTCGATCCATGGGGCAGCTTGAGGCCCACGGCCTTGGCGGTGCCGGCAATCCTAGGACGCCTCACGCCGGGCATCAATATTTCGGAGTCGGCGGTCCTCTGCTCGATTCCCGCCTTGTTAGCGGTGCTCCTCAGGTTCAACGGTGCAAATCGTGAATAGGCTCACAGTGCTCTTGGCCGGGCTTGGCATTTTCGTCGCCGTCGGCCTCATCGTGCCGCACATCTCCAGCGGGCCGAAAGGCGATGGGAACGCGCCCGCCAATGTGACCGTGGTCATAACCCGCGACTACGGCAAGATCCTTCTCCAAATGGCGCAGTTCCCGCCGACTTCGGGTCTGACGGCGATGGAGATGCTCCACAACATGACGAGCGTCGAGACCAGGTACGGCGGCATGTACGTCTACTCGATGTTTGGGCTGAAGTCCGACCTTGCCAAGAAGCTCGACTGGCTGTACTATGTCAACGGCGTCTATATGGACAGGGGGTTGGCAAGTTACAGGCCCCAGCAAGGCGAGGTCGTGCAGGTGGACTACCACTACTGGGGAAGCTACCCCCCGTCTCCAGGCTTCCTCAGCGGGTACCCAGCCAAGCTCGCCTACGGCCTTCATGGGAAGAAAAGCAACATCACCATCGTTGCGGGCAGGGAGGTTCGCAAGGAGGCGGAGGACCTCGCCCGCGTCATCACGCAGCTGGCCGGGCGTGAACCGACGATCGTCGAAGCCTCCTCGTTGACTGAGGACCGGAGGGATGAAGACTTGATAGTGCTTGCGACCCCACAAACGGCTTCCCTCTATCAGGAAGTGGTCGAATGGAGGAAGAACGTCTATTGGTTCTCGAGCCTGGAAGACGGCAAGCTCTGGCTCAACGGCCTGGAGAGGGGGCACAGAACCGAGCTTGAGCACGGTTGCGCCATCCAGTGCATGGATTTCCCGGGCAAGGGCATCTGGGCCGTCATCGTGCTTGCGACCGACGAGCGTTGGATGGCGGAGGGGCTAAGGTATCTCAACGAGGGATCGGCTGGATACAGCGCCGCCTTTGCTGCAACCCCCTCCGGGATAGTATTGCTGCCGGTGGAATGAGTTGTTCGACCTGACATACCGGGACCTCGGGTCTTTGGTGCACAGGCTGGGAGTTTCAGCCAAGGTCTTGCTTTTCGGTTGGCTCTTTGCATTGTCGCTGATCTACTCCGATCTCCTCTTCCTTTCATCCCTGATCGCGGTGTGCTTGGCGCTCGCTTTCCTAGGAAGGGTCGGCGCCTCCACCGTAAAGTTCTTGAGATTCCTCCTGGTTTTCGTCGTCCTGGTCTTCCTAATCAACCTAGTCGCCAATCAGCACGGTGAACACGCGTTAGTTAGAACCAGCTTCAGGTTCTACTGGTGGCGGCTGACGTTCAGGCTCACGCAGGAGTCCTTGTCCTCGGCCATTCGGATGGTTCTCAGGCTTCTGGCCGTGATCTTGGCCTTCCTGGTCTTCACGCTCACGACGAAACCCGAAGGCCTACTTAGGAAGGTGACGGCGATCAAAGGACTCGAGGGACTGGGGCTGTTGCTTGCCCTGTCCTACAGGTTCCTGCCCACGATCTTCCTCGACGGTGTCCGGATCAAGGATTCCTTAAGCTCGAGGGGCGTACGGTTTGAGGAGGGAAGCAGGTGGGAGAGGATCAGGTCGTACTCCAGCCTAGGAATTCCCTTGGTCGTCAACAGCTTGGACAGAAGCCTCCAGCTTGCCGAGGCCCTAGAGAGCAGGGGATATGCGGGCTCGCGACGCACCAAGGCCGCGGCCCCAGCGCGTTCCGCCTCCGACGTCCTGCTCGCATCGTACTATCTCTGCGCAGGTGCCGTGTTCCTCGGACTCTGGGTCACCCTGGACATCGGCCGCGCGGCCATGTTCGTCCAGTCGACGAATCTGCCCGGTGCCGCGGCCCTCTTCGCCTCCTTCGTCGGACCGGTCCTTGCTCGGAGGGGTCGGGCTTGATTGAGTTCCAGGACGTGACCTTCACCTACCCAGCGTCGCCGTCCTACGCGCTAAGGGGCCTGAACCTTAGCATCGGCGAGGGCGAGTATGTCGTCGTTGCGGGGCGGTCGGGCTGCGGAAAGTCCACCCTGCTACGTTGCATGAACGGCCTCGTCCCACATTTCTACGGCGGCACCTTCGCGGGCAAGGTCACCGTGGACGGGCTGGACACCAGATACACCAAGGTGCGTAGGCTTGCCGAGGTCGTCGGGCTCGTTTTCCAGGACCCCGAGAGCCAGTTCGTCACAACTTCGGTGAAAAGCGAACTCGAATTCGGCCAAGAGAACCTTGGAAGGACGCCTGCGGAGATCAGCACGAAAACAAGGGAGCTTGCCGAGCGTTTCGCCCTTGACGCCATCTTGGACAAGCCTCCGGCCGAGATATCCGGCGGGGAGAAGCAGAAGGCGATAATCGCGTCCGTGGCCGCGATGGGCACCAGGGTCCTCGCACTTGATGAGCCGACCTCCCAGCTTGATCCCCGTTCCGCCTCCCAGATATTCGAACTGCTCAGGAACCTAAACGAGCAGGGGATGACGATAGTCCTCACGGAACACAGGCTCAAGCGCGTGCTGGGCGATGCATCCCGGGCATTGGTGATGGAGCAAGGGAGGGTGGCTTTCGATGGCAAGCCATCGGAGGTGGCGCGACGCTTCCCCGAACTCGTGTCGATCGCACCTCCTCCTTCCAGGCCTCGTTCAGAAGACCGTTCGGTCGTCCTTCAGATCAGGGACCTTTGGTTCCGGTATCCATCGCAGGAGAGCTGGGCGATAAGGAACCTCTCCTTCGACGTCCACAGGTCGGAGCTCCTCGGCATCATCGGTTCCAACGGGTCCGGGAAAAGCACCCTGGCCCTAGTACTAGCCGGACTCCTCAGGCCGTACCAAGGTCGGGTTCTCCTCGACGGGGAGGAGCTTGCCTCGATTCCCAGATCGACCATCTCGAGGAAGGTGGGAATAGTGTTCCAGGATCCCAACATCCATCTTTTCCACGATGACGTCAGATCCGAGGTCGAGTTCGCGATCAGGAATATGGGGTTAGACGCGGGGAAGGAGACCGAGCGCATCCTTGACCGCTTCGGACTTAAGCACCTTGAGTCCAGAAACCCTCGCGACCTCAGCGGCGGGCAGAAGCAGACAGTCGCCATAGCCAGCGTGATGGGCTATCGGCCTCAGGTACTTCTGCTTGATGAGCCCACGAGAGGGCTTGACCTCGTCGAGAAGGCCGAGATCATGCAGACGATCCTCGAGCTCGCTCAAGGCGGTCCAACCGCGATCGTCGTCCTCACGCACGACCTTGAGATCGTCGAAGCCTTCGCCGATCGCGTCGTTGCCATCCGTGGCGGCGAGATGTTGCTTGAAGGGGACCCAAAGCGGGTGATCCCCGGGTTCCTGGAGGCGATGCGGTGAGCCGGCTCCTGACGGCGATCCTGGCAGTCGCGGCCATCGGCGTCACAGTCGCATTCGTGTTGGCCATCACCCACCTCGGACCCTCAGGCCTGGCAAGTTTCAGGGATCGAGTCGGGCCCTCGACCTTCGATTCAGCAGCCTCAATCGTGGCCGCCCTGCTCTTGACCGGTGCGCTATTCTCGGTCGAGGCTCGACGCCTGGGTGCATCCAAGGAGATAGCCTTCGTGGCGATGATCGTGGCGCTCGGAGCCGCCGGGAGGCTGTTGTTCGCGCCCGCCCCGAACGTCTCGCCAGTCGACTGGCTGACCCTTTGCACTGGAATCGTCTTCGGCCCAGTGACAGGCTTCACCGTCGGAGCCGCGACGATGCTGGTCTCCAACTTCTGGCTCGGCCAGGGACCTTGGACCATCTACCAGATGGTTGGCATGGGATCGCTCGGACTCGTCGGCGGGGCTCTTGGCAGCTGGAAACGGTTGCTGGGGAGAAATCCCCTGGCCGCGCTCGGCGTCGCCTGGGGCTTCGCGTACGGGGCGATCATGGCTGTCTTCTGGGTCTTCATGGTGAGCTCGGTCTTGAGCTGGACCAGCTTCTTGGCCTACTTCATCTCGGGTCTTCCGTTTTGCCTGCTGCAGGGGACCGGTAATGCGATCTTTCTCTACGCACTGGGACCCAAAACCATAATGCTGTTGGAGCGATTCAGGCAAAGGCAGTCCGTTCGTTTCGTTGAACCATCGCCCGGGGGCGTGAACGTTGACCTATGAGGAGTTATCGAGGATCCTAGAGTCAAGGCCGCCGGGCCCCAAGCCCTTCTTCACGGCCGCCCACCTGATCAGGTATCTTGAGCTTGTCCAAATGCGCCATTTCGGTCGCAAGGAGCTGGCCCAGCGCCTCAAGCTCGGCGAGGGCAGCGTCAGAACCATCACCGATCTCCTCAGGGCCAGAGGGCTTGTGAACGTCGTCAGGGCCGGCGTCAAGTTGAGCGAGGCCGGCGCAGCTGCCCTTGACTCGATCAGGAAGGAATTCTCAGAAGGACAGCCCGTGCCGGCGAGCAAGGCCGTCGTCGGCGAATACAACGTGGCGATAGCGGTCAGAGGCGGAGGGAGAAAGGTCACATCCGGCCTCGAGCAGAGGGATGCAGCAATGATCGCCGGTTCGAAGGGCGCGTCCACCTTCGTGTACTCCTCTGGCAGGCTCGTCTTTCCTGGAATGTACGATGACCTGGCAAGGCTGGACCCGGAGCTCTCGAAAACGATCATCGAGAAGCTGCCGCTCAAGGAAGGTGACGCGGTGGTCGTCGGCTCTGCCTCCGATCCTGACGCGGCTTTCATCGGGGCAGTGGCTGCAGCGGCGACCCTGTTGTGAAGTCCTCAGGGATCCCCGAGCCTTCATGGCAGAGTTGGTCCCGGGCCCCAACGAAAAGCCCGCTCTATGGCTTCGGCGCAGTTCGGAAGGGTAGTCTTGAGCATGCTTCTTGCCTTTTCCGTGTTGAGCGACGCGTCAAGGGGACGCGGTGCCCGCCCGGGAGGCAGTTTCTCCAAAGGTACCACCAGGGATCGGTCCGCCCCCGCCCTCTCCGCTACCTTGAGTCCCATCTCAAAGCGTGACAGGCTTTCCAATCCTGCGATGTGGAATATGCCGGAATGGTGGGAGCTCGCGAGTTCAAGCAGGCAGCTTGCGAGCGTCCATGTGTCGATGGGATTGCGGATCTCGTTCTTGGGAAGCGCAAGGACCATCCCGCTTTTGAGCTTGGCCACCGCATCCGCTAGGAATGAGCGCCCCGCGGTCCAGGGGAACCCGAGGACAAGGGTCGTCCGGACAACGGCATTCCGCTCCCCTGACAGGGCCTCCGCCTCCGAAGCGATCTTCGTCCGGGCATAGACGTTGATCGGCCGCGTCGGGTCAGATTCTCTGTAGTTCCCCCTCTCGCCATCGAAAACCGTCGAGGTTGACAGGTGCACCAAACGGGCTGAGAGCTTTTCGGCAGCCGCAACCAGGTTGCGCGTCCCCTCCACGTTCGTCCTCCACGCCACATGTGGATCTCTCTCGCACACATCGATGTCCGCGACCGCTGCCGTGTGGATGATGACCTCCGGTTTCACGCCACGGACGAGCGCTCCAACCGAACTGGCATCCGTTATGTCCAGTTGCCGCCAGTCAACGCCCGCCAACGAAGGCTTGTTCGCATGGAAGGTACCGGTCACCCGCCAATCGCTCGCGGCAAGGGCACACACACTCCCGCCGATGAGCCCGCTGCCCCCAGTGACGAGAAGTCTCTTCAGGCCGAAAACCCCCTTCCCCGAGCCAGCTCTTAGGCCCCTCCGCTCCTGAAAGCTGCCCAAGTCAAGAGGATGGCGACCCCGGCGATCGCACCCGCCGTCGCAAGGAGGATCCCCATCGCCCTGCCCTTCTTCTCCTTGTACAGCTCCTCCAGAGCCATCCCTTCATCTATCAGGCTAATGCACCTTGAGAAGTTCTCGTTTGCCCTAGACACATCGAAGTCCTCAAGCGCATCCACGCCGGCCTGGTAGGCCGCCAGAGCCTGCCTGTATTTCTCCTCCGCCTCGGGCGAGAGAAAAGGTTGGCGTTGGACCTCCGCTATGGAGGAGCGAGCCTTCGAGGCGGCGGACGTGGCATCCTCGCGCCTCTGGCCGGGCCAGATCCTGTGGAAGACGACGCCCCTGCCGTCCCTGAGTTCACACCAGATGATATGCAGATCCCTCGTCGTTGGGGATATCTCCAGGGTGGGCGGCCGGCTGTTCTCGCTCGAGACATGGTCGTCGGTCAGTCGCTGCGGATTGCTCCAGATGCCAAGCGGCCACAGCCTCCTGTAGTACAGTTCCACCAAGTCCGACGCCGGGTGGTCTCTTTGATCCTCCCAGACGAGGTGGCCGTTCAGCCCGTCGTCCACGGCGATCGCGGGATTCACGGCAGATGCGGAGGGATCGCTCATTTGGACCGGTTCCTCCCATCCCCCTCTCCACGTTCGGTAGTAGACCACGAAGACATCCCCCTCCCGCTGCGACCACACCAGGTGCAGGTAACCGTTCTTGTCGGCAGCGATAGACGGGTGTGATAGCTGCGTTTGTGAGCCGTCTAGGATCCTCTGAAATGGATCCCAGTCCCTGCCTGCCCTGCGCACAGCATAGTACATGTCGGGAGGCGTGAAGGCATCATACGTCATCTTCCAAACGACGTGCAGCCCGTTGCGTTGATCCACCGTTGCAGCGGGCTCCGTGGAGTAGGCATTCTTAGGGGTGAAGGCGCTCGCCTCCGACCACTTGCCGTTGGAATCGATCAAGCGATGGGAAAGGAAGGTGTTGCCTTCACCGGGCAAGCTCTGCACCCATACGATGTGGACGTTCGGTGCCTGATCGCACAGGACGATCGGGTTTGATGCATCTCCCGAGACAAGGCAAGGTTCCTGCCACTCCTGGCTTGTCGCGTTCCACATCCGGTAGAAGATACGTCCGCCATCTTCCCAGACGCAGTGCAGGTTGCCCCTGTAGTCTCCGGCTATGGCGGCGTTCGCGGCCTGCGCACCCTCGGTGAGCGGTTGGCCGGACGACCACTTGCGCGAGGCGTTGTTGTACTTGTAATAGTACACCTCCTGTCCAGTGGGCCGTCTCTCCACCCACACAACGTGAAGATCCTGGTTCCTTTGCGCGAAGACTGCCTTGGCTGTCGCGGAGGTCGTTGCACAATCCCATGAGGAGCTTATGACCTCGTTGCTGCTGGCCGCCGCTACGGAGACCAGAGATGATGCAAGCGTGGCGATCAAAAACAAAAACACACGTAGCCGCAACCAGAACAACCTTCCGACAACGTCCCGGCCATTTTGCTCCATTTTAACGTTTCCTCCGGGACCCGCCACCAACGATCTACAGGGTCGGAGCGGTCGGCCGATCGCTGGCCCGTTTAGCTTGGCGCAACCAGGCCCCTTCAGAACCCACTCCCAGAAACGTCGCCGGCAAGCCTCGAGGCGGCCCCGTCAGGTCCGAGGGAGCAGGCAGTCCGCCCGGGGCAACCAGACGAGCATCGACGATGGCCCCCTGTTGGCCCAGGCATAGTAGGGTATTGCCAGGATGCTTGCAGGCTTGAGATGGATATTCCTGCTACCCCGGGTCGAGTACAGAGGTACTTTCTGGTCGGCAACGAGCGCATTGAAACGAATGGTGCCGATCCCTCCCAATAACCTAGGCCTGTACTGGAACCTGAACGCCGGCCGTGGCGGGAGGAATAGGTCCTGGACGACGATGCCCGGGTTGTCCACGCTTTCCACGCAGAAGACGAGCGGCCCGCGGCAGATTGCACAGCAACAGAAATCCTCCCGAACCCGGGGGTGGGCCTCAACCAGCCTGACCGGGATATCGAAGGATGTGCTTATCCGATCGCCGGGCGCCCACCTCCGCTCGATGGTGCAATAGGTGCCGGGCTTGGGATTTGGAATTCGGCGACCGTTGAGAGAGGCTCGACAGGCATCCGTCCATCCTGGTACCCTGAACACGATGCCTAGCCTTCCGGACGGGGCTTTGCGGACATGCAACTTAACCTCCCCGTACCAAGGATAGCGGGTCTCCTGCTCCAGGACGATGGTGCCGGATCCAAGCCGATGCTTGAGGCGCGACGGCTGATAGAGGTGAATCCAGACCTCGTCATCCGCGACGCCGTAGATGTAGCCAGGCAGCGAGGCGATCGTCCTCTGAACGTTCGGGGGACAGCACGTGGTTGTGTACCACTCCTTGCGCTCATGGCTCCTCTCGCCCTTCCAAGGCTCCCCCGGCCCGGAGCTCTCAAGCGGGTTGATGTAGAAGTAGGTCTCGCCGGAAAGCGATACGCCCGAGAGGAACCCATTGTAGAGCACCCTCTCAAGCATGTCGGCATACCGACACTCACCGGTGATGGCAAGCATCCTCCAGTTCCACATGGCGTTCGCGACGGCAGCGCACGTCTCTGAATATGCCCTGAGGTTTGGCAGCTCGTACGGCTCCCCCAGGCTTTCACCCTCATAGCGCGATCCTAGCCCGCCCGTGATGTAGACCTTGTGCTCAGCCATGTCGGACCATAGCTTCTCCAACGCCGACCACGTTGGCGCGTCGCCGGTCTCGGAGAAGTAGTCAGCTGCCCCGCAGCAGGCGTATCCCGCCCGAACGGCATGGCCCTGGAACGCAGTCCTTGACGAAAAGCCGAGCTGGTCAAGAAGATAGCGCGCAAACTCGAGGTATTCCGTTCTCCGCGTGCACCTATAGAGCTCGACCATCGCCATCTCGAGCTCCGGGTGTCCCGAGAAGCCGTGTCGCTTTCCGGGCCCGAAGGTGGACGTCAAATGGTCGGCCAGCCTCAGGGCGCAGTCCAGGAGCCTGCGCTTCCCCGTGGCGCGGTAGTGGGCGATGGCCGCCTGGATCAGGTGGCCCGCGCAGTAGAACTCGTGGTTGTGAGCGAAATCGGTGTACCGCTCGCTCGCGCGCTCATCGACGAAGTAAGTGTTGAGGTAGCCGTCGGGTCCCTGTGCGGCCACGACGTCACAGATCAGGCGATCGAGCGTCGAATCAAGATCGGCGTCATTTGACGACTGCAGAACGTACGATGCTGCCTCCATCCACTTGTACAAGTCGGAATCGGTGAACAGCGGGCCGCGTCTTGGAACGTCCTTCCTCCCGGACACCCTCCTGAAGTTGTCAACTATTCCGTGTTCCTCCAACAGTTGGAGCAGCCGAGGGATTCCTCGCAGCCTGTTGGCCTCCATCCGCGGCTTCCAGAACCCCCCCAGCATTGTCACATCTGCAATTGGGACAGCCCTCACTCTGCAGTGCGGCGTCTGCCGGTTATCGATCACCGCCGCTGCGAACTCTTCAGCCACCGATCTTCACCATCGCCGGCGGACAAGGGCTCGGCCTTTAATCTGTTGTCTCGAGCTCTCAGCTCTCGGTGTGCCCGTCGAAAAGCGAAGTGCGTTGGAAAGATCGAGATAGATTATTCAAAAGCCCTACGTCAGGGGTGACGTGCCGGGCAGGATTGCGATACTCGACTACGGCGGACAGTACGTCCAGAACATCCGCCGGGCCTTCCTGGAGATGTCGATCCCGGCCGAGATCCTTCCACCGGACTCGAAGTTGGCGAGCGTCGCGGAATGCAGCGGCGTGGTTCTCAGCGGCGGTCCGTACAGCGTCTACGAGACCTCTGCGCCGACGGTTGATGACTTAATCCTCACAAGCGGGAAACCCGTCTTGGGGATTTGCTACGGGCACCAGTTGATCGCCCACCGGATGGGCGGCGACGTCCTGCCGGGGAAGGCCGGCGAGTACGGATTCGCCGAGATGGAGATACTGCGAAATGCCCCGCTCTTTGAGGGGATTCGGAGTCCCCAGATATGCTGGATGAGCCACGGGGACCAGGTTGCTCGTCTTCCCGACGGCTTCGCCATCCTAGCCTCAACAAAGGACTGTCCGTGCGCCGCCATGGCCCACGAGGCCAAACCCATCTTCGGCGTTCAGTTCCACCCCGAGGTAAGCCATACCCCACAGGGCTGGAAGATCCTACAGAACTTCGCCAGCAAAGTCTGCGGCCTTGCGGTTGAATCGTGGGATCCCGGCCCCTACATACAGTCGGCAATCGCCCGCATTGCAGCGGAGGTCGGCAATGGCAGGGCAATGGTCGGGGTATCGGGCGGAGTGGACTCGACGGTGACCGCGGTCCTGGCCCGTAGGGCCCTTGGCGATCGGCTTGTCGCAGTCCATATCGACCATGGCTTCATGAGGGAGAACGAGTCGAAGCAGGTGATCAAGGACCTGAGATCGCTGGGGCTGGATCCGATCCTTGTGGACGCGTCGCAGCACTTCATGGATTCTCTCGCAGGGGTTGAGGATGGAAGTACCAAGAGGAAGAAGGTCGGCGAGCTCTTCGTCCGCACCTTCGAGGAGGTGGCGAACCGGTATGGCGTTACCGCCCTCATCCAGGGAACCATAGCGCCTGACGC